>CBIHNM010000134.1:0-11418 GCA_966211265.1 uncultured Pseudonocardia sp. | reverse complement strand
GCCGCCGAGGCGACGGCCGGGGCCGGGATCGACGGGCGCCAGTGGCCCAGGTCGAGCAGGACCGGGTAGTCCCGGCACGCCACCGTCCGGGCGAACCCCGGTGACGGCGCCGGTGCCGTCCCGGGGTCGTACCGGCCGGGGTCGGCGGCCCGGCGCTGCGGCAGCGGTTGGTGGGTCACGTAGGTGATCCACAGCTGGACCTGGCCCACGCCGGGCTGGACGAGGCGACCGCCGTCCTGGTGGGCGGCCAGGCCCAGCGGTGGCGCGCTCGGGCCGGCGAGCGCGACGATGGCGTGGACGACCCGGCCGGGCCAGGGCAGCGGGTAGTGCCGGGCCGGTGCCGGGTCGCCCGCGGCCGCGGCGGTGTCCGCGGCGAACGGGGCGATCACGATCACGGCGCCGACCTGCCAGCCCCCGCCCAGATGACGGTCGGGCAGGCGCTCCGGGGCCCCGATCCCGAGGGGGTCGGGCCCGACCGGCTCCGGCACCGCGACCCCCCACGCACCGGCCGCGGCCGGGACGGCGGGCATCGCCTCACGTGCTCGGTCGGCAGGACCGACGAACACGGTCGACTCGGTCGGCGTCACCGTCGCCCGGGCGGCGGTCACGTCCCGCCGCCGACGCGGCCCGACCGCCCAGGCCTGCGACCGTGCACCGGTCGCGGATCCGACGGTGAAGCGCCGCAGCGGTGTCCGGCGGGCGCTCATCGGGCTCCGACCATCGGCGGCACCGGGCCGGGCGCTCCCGCCACCTGCACCGGCGGCCGGGCCGGCGCCGGGACCTCGGCCGCGCGGGCGCCGAGCAGCGCGTCGAGTGCCAGACCGGCGGTGGGGAACCTGCGGAACTCGGTCAGCACGCGGCGCGCCGTGGCCGGCAACGGGTGCTGCCCGGCGTCGAACCCGCACAGGTGCACCGCGATGCCGCGCCGCCCCGCGGCGAAGCGTGCGTGGCGCAGCGACTTCAGCCCGGCCATGTCGTACCCGCTCACCCCGGCCAGGTCCAGGAGCAGGTCGGAGGCGACGCGGTGGTGCGTGGCGACGAGTTCGAGCTGGGCACCGACCGTGCGCAGGACGGCCGCCGCGCCGGCGACGTCCAACCTGCCGATGACCCGGATCAGCCGGATCGAGTCGTCCGGGGCCTCCACGAGAAGCTGCATCCTGTCGTGGCGTGGCATCACGTCACCTCCTGCGGTACCGGACGGCCGGGCGCCGTTCCACCCCCCACGTGCCCGCTCTCGACGGATTCACACCACCGCCGTGGCCCCGTCCCCGGCGGCGCGAGGAGACCCCCGCAATGGCGGCACCGCACCGCCACGTTGCCCCGGTGCAGCGGTTGTGCAACGGTATGGGTCCGGTCGGCGCAGTTCCACATCCGGTCGTCCCGTCCCGGTCCGGCGGCGGCGCACACGACCGCGGTGCGGGCCGGGAGACGACGCGACACCGTGACGATGGAGGGCCCCGACATGGCCGACGTCCGACGACTCCCGCTGCCGGTGACCCGGGTCTGGGACTGGCAGATGCGCGCCGCCTGCCGCGACCTCGACAGCGAGCTGTTCTTCCATCCCGCGAACGAACGCGGCCCGGTCGCCACCGCGCGGGACCGCGCCGCGAAGGTCGTCTGCGCCGGCTGCCCGGTCATGGAGGAGTGCCGCGGTCACGCGCTGGAGGTGCACGAGCCCTACGGCGTGTGGGGCGGGCTCACCGCCCGCGAACGGGAGACCGTCCTGCGCCGCTCGCACCGGGGCCGGCCGCTGGCCGATCTCCCCGACCCCGGGACGGCGGAGGCGGCCGGCGACACCACGGCCCCGGCACCCCCCGCGCGCTGACCCGGGGTCAGACGGTCGAGGCCTCCTTGAACAGGCCGCTCACGTCCACCGGGCCGGTCGCGGGCCTGGCCGGCCGGGCCGCCGGAGCCGGCTCCTCCTCCCGGCCGGGCGGCGTCGCCGCGCTGCGGTCATCACTGCGGCGGTCGTAGGCCTCGACGACCGAGTTCGGGATGCGGCCGCGCTCGGAGAGCTCGAACCCGTTCGCGAGGGCCCACCGCCGGATCTCGGCGGTCTGCCGCCGTGTCGCGCCCGAGGCGGCGGCCGGTGCCCGGCCCGGCAGGCTCCGTCCGCCCCGGGACCCGCCCGAGGCCCGTCGCGCCGCGTCGACGAACGGGGCCAGGGCCGCTCGCAGCTCGGCCGCGTGTGCGGCGGTCAGGTCGATCTCCCAGTGGGCTCCTCCGAGGGAGAACGACACCGTCTCCTCGGCCACACCCCCGTCGAGGTCGTCGACCAGCTGCACGGACTCCACTCGGGCCATTCCCTCTCCCTACCACTGCCCCCACGGCGAGCCGCCACGATCCACCGGCGGCACCCGGGATCCTAGGTCGACCCCGACCCGGACGGCGCACCCGTCCCGGGGCCGGCGCCTCAGGCGTCGAGTCCGCGGCGTACGGCGCGGTAGAAGCGACCCAGCTGCGCGGTGAGCGCGGCGACCTGGTCGGCGTCGGAGGGGTCGCCGTCGATCAGCCACACCGCCATCAGATCGAACACCCCGCCGATCAGGGCGACCGCGATGGCGTGGTTGTCGCCGGGCACGCCGTGCCGCTGCCACACGCCGTCGAGGAACGACGCCGCCCGCTCCCGGGTCTCGCGGCGCATCACCTCGACGTCGGGGGTGACGGCACGGCCACTGCCCCACAGCACCTGCGCCCGCAGCGGTTCGCGGAACGCCGCCCCGACGAACCCGACGACCAGCGCCTCGGTGGCCGCCGCCTCGCCGCCGGCTGCCCGGGCGACCCCGGCGGTGACCTCCTCCATCACCGCGCCGGCGACCTCGGCGTAGAGCTCCTTGTAGCAGTCCTCGCGGCCGCGGAACAGGTCGTAGAAGCTGCGCGTGCTGACGAAGGACTCCTGGCACAGCTGCTCGATGCTCGTGCCGGTGAAGCCGCGCTCGACGAACAGCCGCAGCGCCGTGTCCAGCACCGCGCGCCGGCGCTGCTCACGTCGCTCCGCGGGGGTCTTGCCCCGGATGCGGCGCGCCGGGTTGGTGCGCTGGTCGGTCGCTGACACACCGGCAGACTACCCTCGCAAACATGTAGGAAAAGATCTCTTGCCTCCGACAAGCCACCGTGCTGAAATGCTCCCACCCGCGCCGGCGACACGGCGCCCCGGAGTTGGGACGAACCCGTGGCCGTGCGTGCGCTGCTCGCTTCCGTGGTGACCGGGCTGGCGCTGGCCCTCGCCCTGCCGACACCGGCCCTGGCCGCACCGGCCCCCCTGGCCGCGTCGTCCGGTGTCAACGACTTCTCCTGCCGCCCCTCGGCCGCCCACCCGAGCCCGGTGGTCCTGCTCCACGGGCTCTCCTCCAACAAGGACGCGAACTGGGGGCTGCACGGGCCGAAGATCGCCGCTGCGGGCTACTGCGTCTTCTCGCTGACCTACGGCGAGCAGTACCCGAACTCCGGGGGCTGGGTGCCGATCGCGGAGTCCGCGCAGGAGATCGGCGCGTTCGTCGACGAGGTCCTGGACGCGACCGACGCCGAGACCGTCGACCTGGTCGGACACTCCGAGGGCGCGTTCCACACCCTCTACGTCCCGAAGGTCACCGGCTACGCGTCGAAGGTCTCGCGGGTCGTCGCGCTCGCCCCGCCGACGCACGGCACGTCGGTGCAGGGGCTGGTCACGCTCGGCCGCACGCTCGGCGGCCAGGAGCTGGTCGACCTGATCACCGACGGCGCCACCTGCCGCGCGTGCGGCGACCTCGTCGTCGGCGGCGCGGCGGTCGAGGAGCTGAACGACGGCCCGATCGCCCTCCCCGGGATCGACTACACGGTCATCGCGACCCGCAACGACCAGGTGGTCACGCCGCCGTCGACGTCGTTCGTCCGCGAGCCCGGTGTCACGAACTACTACGTGCAGGACGAGTGCCCGGCCGACCCGGTCGGGCACGTCGGCATCGCCGCCGACCCGGGCGTCACGTCGATGATCCTGCACGGCCTGGACCCGGACCAGCCCGTCCGCTGCGGGTTCGGCCCGGCGTTCTGAGCCGGTCGGTCACCGCCCGCCGTCACCCGGCCGAGGTCATGGCCCCGGCCAGGCGCAGGTGGGCGGCGGCCTCGGCGTGCCGGCCCTGCCGCTGCAGGGTGCGCCCGAGCAGCAGCCGGGCGTAGGCGTCGGTGGGGTTCGCCGTGACGAGCCGGCGCGCCTCCTCCTCCGCCCGTCCGAGCTGTGCGGAGTGGTAGTAGGCGCGGGCCAGCAGCAGCCGGACCCCGCTCGCGTCCGGGTCGGCCGCGACGATCTCGGCGAGCGCCCGGGACGCGGCGATGTGGTCCCCGCTGTCGAACAGGAACGTGGCCCGGTCGTAGCGCCGGGACAGGGTGTCCATGGTGGCCGTCCTCCCTCGGGGGTCAGCCGGCGAGCAGGTGCTCGAACGGCGTCGGGCTGTCGAACGGGTCGGTCCGGGCACCGCGAGGCCCGGTGCCCGAGACCAGCGCGGTGAGCTCGGCGGCGGCGCGGTCGATCCGCCCGGCCAGCGGGTGGTCGCCCGCTCCCCCGGCACCCCAGTCCTCGGTGGCGGCGAACACCGCGGTCGGGACGACGACCGCGCGCAGGTACGCGAACAGCGGACGCAGCGCGTGCTCCAGGGCCAGGGCGTGCCGCGGGGTCCCCGCGGTGGCGCCGATCAGCACCGGCTTCCCGGCCAGCGCGCCGTCGTCGAGGACGTCGAAGAACGACTTGAACAGCCCGCTGTAGGACGCGCTGAAGATCGGCGTGACCGCGATCAGCCCGTCGGCCCGTTCCACCGTCCGCACCGCCTCGGCCAGCGCCGGCCCGGGGAAACCGGTGAGCAGGTTGTCGGCCAGGGCATGGGCGTGCTCACGCAGCTCGATCACCTCGACCTGCGCCCGGTCGCCCTGCCCGTCGAACGCCGCGGTCGCCGCGGCCCCCAGCCGGTCGGCCAGCAGCCGCGTCGAGGACGGCCGGCCCAGCCCGGCCGTGACCACGGCCAGCGTGCGGGTCCCCATCAGGCGACCTCCTCTCGCGTGGTGTCCTCGGCGCCGGCCCGGCCGGCGTCGCGCGCGGCCGCGGTGAGGCTCTGGTGGGTGGGGGCGTCCGGGACGTGCGCGGGCTTGAGCGCGGCGAACTCGCGACGCAGCACCGGCACGACCTGCTCGCCGAGCATGTCCAGCTGCTCGAGCACCGTCTCCAGCGGCAGTCCGGCGTGGTCGAGCAGGAACAGCTGGCGCTGGTAGTCACCGACGTAGTCGCGGAACGACAGCGTCCGGTCGATCACCTGCTGCGGGCTGCCGACGGTCAGCGGGGTCTGCTCGGTGAACTCCTCCAGGGAGGGCCCGCCCCCGTAGACGGGCGCGTGGTCGAAGTAGGGGCGGAACTCCCGCACCGCGTCCTGCGACCGGGGGCGCATGAACACCTGCCCGCCCAGCCCGACGATGGCCTGGTCGGCCCGGCCGTGCCCGTAGTGCTCGTAGCGGCGGCGGTAGAGCTCCACCATCCGCCGGGTGTGCTCGGCCGGCCAGAAGATGTGGTTGTGGAAGAACCCGTCGCCGTAGTAGGCCGCCTGCTCGGCGATCTCCGGGCTGCGGATCGAGCCGTGCCAGACGAACGGCGGCGTGCCGTCGAGCGGCCGCGGGGTCGAGGTGAACCCCTGCAGCGGCGTGCGGAACCTGCCCTCCCAGTCGACGTCGGTCTCCCGCCAGAGCCGGCGCAGCAGCGCGTAGTTCTCGACCGCCAGCGGGATCCCCTGGCGGATGTCCTGGCCGAACCAGGGGTAGACCGGGCCCATGTTGCCCCGGCCCGTCATCACGTCCACCCGGCCGCCGGCCAGGTGCTGCAGCATCGCGAAGTCCTCGGCGATCTTCACCGGGTCGTTCGTGGTGATCAGCGTGGTCGAGGTGGACAGGATCAGCTTCTCGGTCCGCGCCGCGATGTAGCCGAGCATGGTCGTCGGCGACGACGGGACGAAGGGCGGGTTGTGGTGCTCGCCGGTGGCGAAGACGTCGAGTCCGACCTCCTCGGCCTTGCGCGCGATGGTGACCATCGCCTGGATCCGCTCGGCCTCCGACGGCGTCCGGCCCGTGGTCGGGTCCGGCGTCACGTCACCGACGGTGAACACTCCGAACTGCATCGGACTCCTCCTCCGCTCTTGTTGAGCCCTCAACTATATAGGCCTCAACGGGCGCGCCCCGGCCGGTATTCCCGGCCGGGGCCGCCTCAGCGGCGCGGTGTCAGCCGGGCGTTGGGCAGGTCCGGGGCGGGCAGCGTCTCGGACCAGCTCGACGGGAAGGTCCCGTACCGCCGTCCCGGGGCGTCCGGGCGGGAGCGCTCGTCCATCCAGCGGGCCCGGTACTCGACGATCTCCTCGTGGCTGCGGCCGATGAAGTTCCACCACATGACGATCTCCTCGTCGAGCGGCTCGCCCCCGAGCACCAGCACCCGCGCGGGCTCCGCGCCCGCGCGCAGCTCGAGCTCCGAGGACCCGGACGCCCGGTAGACGAGCCGGCCGGGGCCGGCTCGCAGCCCGCCCACCGAGACCTCCCCGGTGTCGACGAGCACCCCGTGCTCGAAGCCCGGGTCCACCGGGACCACCACCGCGTGCCCGGGCGGGAGGGTGATCTCGGCCCCGAGCAGCGGCGAGTAGGTGGGGACCGGTGATCTCCGCCCGCCCAGCGTCCCGAGGAAGACCCGCAGGCCGGCCCCGTCCAGGTCGTCGCGGGGCGGGACGTGGTGCTCGAAACCCGGCCCGACGGCCCGGTGCCGCTCCGGCAGCGCGATCCAGAGCTGCGCACCGTGCAGGGCGCGGGTGTCGGGGGTGGAGTACTCGGAGTGGGCGATGCCCGACCCGGCCGTCATCAGGTTCAGCTCACCGGGCCGCACGAACGCGTGCGCACCGGTGGTGTCGCGGTGCTCGATCGCCCCCTCGAACAGCCACGACACGGTCTGCAGGCCGGTGTGCGGGTGTCCCGGGACGCGCATCCCGCCGTGCGCACCGACCTCGTCGGGCCCGTAGTGGTCGACGAAGCACCATGCGCCGACCAGTGACCGCGCCCGTTGCGGCAGCGTCCGGCGCACCGTCATCCCGCGCGGGCCGCCCAGCGGCACCGCACGCGGTTCGATCAGCTGCCCGCCGCTCACGGACGGGTCCGCGCCGCAGGTCAGCTCGTCGGGTGCGGACTCCAGGTTGCTCATCGCCCCTCCCCTGCCGGGCCACGCAGGACGTGCCCCGACGCGTCCCGCGCCGGCACCGGGTGACGGCTGAGTATCGAGACCCGGTTGAACGCGTTGATGGTGATCGCCGCCCAGGTGAGGACGGAGATCTCGGTGTCGGTCAGGTGCTCGCGCAGGCGTTCCCGGGCGGCCTCGTCGGGGTGCCCGCCGGCGACGGTCGTGACCGTCTCGGCGATCTCCAGGGCCGCCCGCTCCCGGGCGGCGAACAGGGTGGTCGACCGCCAGGCCGCCAACACCGCGAGCTGTTGCGGCGTCACGCCCGCCTCCAGGGCCATCCGCGAGTGCCGGTCCAGGCAGAACGCGCACCGGTTGAGCTGCGAGCACCGCAGGTTGACCAGCTCCACGACCGAGCGCTCCAACCCGGCCTCCGCGGCCTGCTCCCGGACCCGCGCCGCCGTCGCCGTCAGCGCCTCGAAGACCGCCGGCGACTGCTTGTCGAGGTAGAGCCGTGCGGACATGGTCAGCCGGTCGCCGACCGCACGGCGTCCAGCGCCGCCGGGCGCACCGGGTCCAGGACGTCGTCCACGTCGTGGTGGCTCTTCACCCAGCGGGCGATGTACGGGCAGACCGGCACGATCCGCATGCCCGCCTCCCGGGAGTCGCCCAGCGCGTGCGCGACCAGGACCCCGGCCAGGCCCTTGCCGCCGAACCGGTCGTCGATCTCGGTGTGATGGAAGATCCGCTGCCCGTCCCGGTCGAGGTAGGCGGTGAACCCGGCCGGTTCCCCACCCAGGCTGATCTCGTACCGGCTGCGGTCCGGCGCGTGCGTCACCACCGGCTGCTCTGCCTCGTCCGTCATCGGTCTCCTCTCCCGTCCCGCTGCCTGCCCTCTGTTCTACCCGGTCGCTGCCGCCTGCTTCTGAAGTTCCGGGAAGTACCAGCGCAGGATCCCGCGGAGCCGATCGGCACCGGCGCGCCCCCAGTCTCGCTGCAGCTCGGCCGCCAGCGAGATCGCGGTCACCGGTCGGGCGCCTGCGGTGAGCATGCGCTGCATCGCGCTCTGGTGGGCGTCCGGGCTGACGCCGCCGATCGCGTCCACGACCGGGTAGACCTCGTAGCCCTCGCGCAGCATGTCCAGCGTGGGGAAGGCGACGCAGACCTCCGTCCAGAGCCCGGTCATGACGATCTTCTTCCGGCCGGTGGCCTCGACCGCGGCGCGGAAGTCCGGGTCCTCCCAGGAGTTCAGCGTGGTCCGGTCGATCTCCCCGACCCCGGGCAGCTCGGCCCGCAGGGACTCGATCGTGCCGGTGTTCACCCCGAGCTCGACGCCGACCGTGCTCAGCACGACCGGCAGCCCGAACGCGGTGGCTGCCCGTGCGACCGCGGTGACGTTGAGCATCATCGTGTCGTGGTCGATCGACCGGACGGTCCCGACCTGCTCGGGCTGGTAGTCGATCAGCACCAGGGCGGCGTTGTCCGGGCTCAGCAAGTGGTCGTCCGGACGGGGCTGGGTCTCTCCTGCCATGTCGAACCTCCTGTCGGTGGAGCGGATGTGTACGGGGACGGGGCCTCCCGGTGGGGCGGCGACACTAGGCGGCGCGCCGCATCACCTGGCGGATGTGCCCGATGCCCTCGATCGTGCTGGTCAGCGTCTGACCGTCGCGCAGGAAGACCTGCGGGGACCGGCCGACCCCGACCCCGGCCGGTGTCCCGGTGAAGATGACGTCGCCCGGCAGCAGCGGCAGCACCGCCGAGAGCTGCTCGACCAGGGCCGGTACCGAGAAGATCAGCTCCGAGGTGCGGCCCTTCTGCACCTGGACACCGTCGACGTCGCAGCGCAGTTCGAGGTCGTCGGGGTCGTCGAGCTCGTCGGCGGTGACCAGCCACGGGCCGATCGGGGCGAAGCCGGGGTAGGACTTGCCGAGGCTGAACTGCGGTGCCGCGCCGACCATCTGCAGCACCCGTTCGGAGAGGTCCTGGCCGACGGTGAGCCCGGCGACGTGGTCCCACGCCCGCTCCGCGGGGACCCGGTAGGCGTGCCGGCCCAGGACCGCGACCAGCTCGACCTCCCAGTCCACGTCGCCCTCGGGGAGCGTGACCTCGGTGTAGGGACCGGTGATCGAGCCGGCGAACTTGGTGAACACCGCCGGCGAGGGCGGGGCGGCGAACCCGGACTCCTCGGCGTGGGCGCGGTAGTTGAGCCCGATCGCGAACAGCTGTCGCGGGGCCGGGGCGGGTGAGCCCAGCTCGGCCGGGTCGAACGCGCTGCCCTGCGGCAGGTCCGCGGTGGCGGCCCAGCGGCGGAACTCGTCGAAGCGCTCGTAGACGTCCTGCACAGCGGGACCGAAGCGCCCCCCGGACGCCGCGGCCACGTCGACCGCGGTGTCGCCGCGCACGAGGCTGAGCCGGCCGGACAGGTTGGCGATGCGCATGAGGTGTCGTCTCCTCGGATTCAGGCGGTGGCGGTGTCGCCACCGGCGTCGGCACTGGGATCGGCCCGGGTCTCGTCGTCGGCGATGGCGGCCACGACGATGTCCGCGGTGCGCCGGATGTGGTCGAGGTGCAGCCGGCAGGCCAGGTCGGCGTCGCGCGCGACGGTGGCCTCGAAGATCGCGCGGTGCTCGCCTGCGACGTCGCGTCGGCCGCCGTCGTAGCGGTGCGACCAGTGCCGGTAGAGGGCCGCGCACTCGCCGAGGCCCTCGGCCATCTCGATCAGACGGGGGCTGTCGCAGCCGGACATGGTCGCGGCGTGGAAGGCGCCGTGCACCCGCGCCCAGTCGTCGCTGAGCAGGTCGGGACGCTCCGGTGTGGTCATCGGGGTGTTCACCAACCGGTGGTGGGCGGCCACCAGCTCGCTCTCCCACGTCAGGTCACCACGCTCGATCGAGCGGCGCAGGGCCGCGGTCTCGACCAGGGCGCGCACGTCGGTCAGATCGGCGAGGTCCTCCCGCGTCGTCGCGACGACGGCGAACCCCTGCTGCGGCGAGGCACGCACCAGGCGTTCCCCGGCGAGCCGGTTCAGTGCCTCGCGCACGACGTTGAGGCTCACCCCGTTGGACGCAGCCAGCTCACTGGGCCGCAGGCGCTGCCCCGGCGCGAAACGGCCTCCCAGGATGTCGGCGCGCAAGCAGCCGTAGGTGCGCTGGGTCAACGACGGCGAGGCGGCACGAGTAGGCACGCCACAATCCTACGACAGATCCATCAATGCTGTAAATATGGATTTTTTGTTGACGAGTGGATGCCGTCGGCGTAGAACGGTTCGCATCGGTGGCGCGGCGCTCCCGCCGCCGACCGCCACGACAGCTTCACGACCAGCGGAGAGGTGCCGACGATGGCGCTGCACGGACTGGCTTCGGTGACGATCGGCGTGCCCGACGTCGGGTCGACGACCGGCTACTACACCGACTTCGGGCTCACACCCCAGGACGACGGCTGGCTGTCCAGCGCCGACGGCGGGCGGCAGCTGCGCCTGGTGCCCCGCCCGCGGCGCCAGCTCGTGGAACTGGTCGTCCGCGCCGAGAGCCGCGACGACCTGGGCCGGATCGCCGCGTCGCTGAGCCGTCTCGGGCTCGCCCGCCAGCTCGACGATGATCAGCTCACCGCGGTCGAGCCGGTCGTCGGTGCGCGGGTCGTGGTCCGGGTGGCGCCACCCCTGGTGGAGGGCGTCAGCGCGCGGGCGGCATACAACGGACCCGGCCGGCTCGAGCGGTCCGGTCGGCGGGCCGAGGGCGTGCTGCGGACCGGGCCGGTGCGCCCGACCCGGCTCGGGCACGCCGTGCTCGGCACCACGAACCTGGAGGCCAGCAGGCGCTTCTTCGTCGACGGTCTGGGCTTCAAGGTCTCCGACCACATCAGCGACCGGGGCGCGTTCCTGCGCTGCTCCACCGAGCACCACAACGTGCTCGTGCTCGCCGCGCCGGTGAACTTCCTGCACCACACCTCGTGGCAGGTGGCCGACGTCGACGAGATCGGCCGCGGCGCCACCCACATGCTCGAGAACAACCCCGAACGCCACGTCTGGGGACTGGGCCGCCACCACGCCGGGTCGAACTTCTTCTGGTACCTCAAGGACCCCGCCGGCAACTTCAGCGAGTACTTCGCCGACATGGACTGCGACATCGACGACGCCCTGTGGAAGCCCGAGGTCTTCGACGGCCACCAGGGCCTCTACAACTGGGGCCCGCCGCCGCCGCCGTCGTTCCTGCACCCCGACGACCTGGCCGACCTCATGACCGGCAGCCACTCGG
>CBIHNM010000133.1:0-11439 GCA_966211265.1 uncultured Pseudonocardia sp. | reverse complement strand
GCAACCCACCCCCGAAACCCCCCACCGGGGTCCGCAACGGCTCACAGATGACGGCTTCTCGTGTGGTGCTCAACGCAGGTGTCCTCTCGGGTCTAGACGTACTGGCGGGTCAGCCACTCGGCGACCAGCGCGGGGCGCTCCGAGCCCTCGACCTCGACGGTGACCTTGGTGGCGATCTGCACGCCACCCTCGACGTCGGTCACGTCGAGCAGCTCGACGTTGGCGCGCACCCGGCTGCCGACCGGCAGCGGCGAGGTGAAGCGGACCTTGTTGAGGCCGTAGTTGACGCCCATCTTGACCCCGTCGACCCGGTACACCTCGGAGATCAGCACCGGGAGCAGCGACAGGGTCAGGAAGCCGTGCGCGATCGTCGTGCCGAACGGCCCGGCCTCCGCCCGGGCCGCGTCCACGTGGATCCACTGGTGATCGTCGGTGGCGTCGGCGAACCGGTTCACCCGGTCCTGCTCGACGGCGTGCCATTCCGAGACCCCGACCTCGGATCCCTTGGCCGCCCGCAGCTCGTCGACACCGTTGAAGACGCGCATCCCGCACACCCCTCGCTCATCGTGTTCTTCTTGGTCGATCACCCTGCCACACACCCGATCACCCGGGCGTGGTCCGCGCGCTCCGGCACGTCCGGCGGTCCGGCGACAGCAGGGCTATGGTCGTCGGCGACCGGCCCGACCCCGGCCGGTCCGCGAGCGGAGTCGTGTGGAAGGTCGGATCGAGACGATGGCTCTGTCGTCGGCGACGCCGGTGGACCCGGCATGACCGCCCCCTCCGGCACCGTGCACCGCGCCATCCCCTTCGCCGACCCCGGCCACCAGGCCGAGATCCTCGCCGGTCCGCTGCGCGCGACGCTGGAGCGCGGTGACCGCGCCCTCGCCGTGGTGGACCGGGACTGCCGCGCCGAGCTCGACCGCAGGCTCGGGGCCGACGCCGGCATCGAGTACCGCGGGCTGGCCGAGATGCACAGCGCCCCGCCGTTCACCGTCGCCACCCGATGGGCCCGCGCCGCCCGCGAGGCCACCGTGCGCGACGGGTCGCGGATGACCACGGTCGGCCAGAACGTCGACGGCCTGCCCGGAACCGACCGGGCCTACTGGACGCGGCTCGACATCGCCCTGGACCGGGTGCTCGAGGGCTTGCCGGTGACGATGCTGTGCGCCTTCCCCGACGGGGACGGCGCCCGCCGCACGGCCGCCACCATGCACGACGCCATGCTGGTCGACGGGGGCGAGGTGGCCAGCACGACCCGCCGCGACCCGCACGACCTGCTCGCCGAACACCCCCAGGAGCCACCGCCCGATCTGGGCGTCCCGCTGGTCGAGATGGAGGTCGACCTGGCCGGGCTGGCCGCGCTGCGCCGGGCCGTGCGCACCGAGGCGACGCTGAGCGGCCTGGGCCCGTCGCGGGTCTCGGACCTGGTGCTGGCCCTGAACGAGATCGCCACCAACAGCGTCGAGCACGGCTCGGGGCGGCCGCGGCTGAGGCTGTGGCGCGGCCCGGACGGGCTGACCGGCGAGGTCACCGACGCCGGGCGGACCCGGCTGCCGTTCCCCGGGATGATCGCCCCGCCGCCGGCCGGGGAGCGCGGGCGGGGCCTGTGGCTGGCCTCGGAGCTGACCGACGTGCTGCAGGTCTGGACCGCCGACGACGATCCGGGCTGCCCGGCCGGGACCGTCGTCCGGGTGCTGATGACGCCTCCCTGAGCCGCGCCTCGTGCAGGGCCCGGGGTCGGCGGGTGGTCGACCCGCACCCGAGGGGCGCCGACGCCCGGCTCGACCCGGACCCGCCGACCGGCGAGGATGGGCCCATGGATCCCGTCGCACGGTTTCTGAACCTGGTGACCGGGCCGGAGCCGGCGCTGGACGAGGCCGCCCTGGCCATCGCGGCCGGCGCCGACCCGGACCGCGACCCGAAGGCCGGCCTGGCCGAGCTGGACCGCCTCGCCGACGGCATCACCGACCTGGAGGGTCTCGTGGCCCGCCTGTTCGTCGCCGAGGGCTACACCGGCAACTCCGGCGACTACTACGACCCGCGCAACTCGCTGCTCTTCGACGTCCTGGAGCGCCGCACCGGCATCCCGATCACCCTCGCGGTGGTCGCGATCGAGGTCGGCCGCCGCGCCGGGATCGACCTGGAGGGCGTCGGCATGCCCGGGCACTTCCTGGTCCGGGTCCCGGGCACCCAGCGCTACCTCGACGTGTTCGACGGCGGCCGTCGCCTGGACCAGGCCGGCTGCGAGATCCTGTTCCGCGAGTCCACCGGCGCCTCCGAGGCGCCGTTCGGCCCGAGCCTGCTGCCGCGGGTCTCGACCCGGCAGATCCTGGCCCGGATGCTGGAGAACCTGCGCGGCGTCTACCGCACCAGGTCCGACCACGTGAACCTGGAGTGGGTGCTGCGGATGCGCCTGGGGCTGCGTCACGAGGGCCCGGAGCTGGTCCGCGAGCTGGGCAAGGTCCTGGGCGCGCAGGCCCGCTGGGACGAGGCCGCGCGGCTGCTGGAGTCCTGGGCGGACGGCCCCGGGCGTGGCGCCCGCGCCGGTGTCGAGGTGCTGGAGGAGGTCAAGGTCGAGGCCAAGCAACTGCGCGCGCACCTGAACTGAGCCGCTCCGGCCCGCGCTCCCGGGCGGTGTGTCCCGGGCGGGGCCGGGGTCGCCGGGTGTCGAGGGCCACGTGGCGGGCGCGACGAGGTCGGCACACGCCCGCCCCGACCGTCCTAGGCTGGGCTCGTGCCGTCCTCCCGCCCCCTCGCCCTGATCACCAACGACGACGGGATCGGCTCGCTCGGCCTGCACGCGCTGGCCCGCGGCGCCGTGGACGCCGGGTACGAGGTCGTCGTCGCCGCGCCCTCGATCGACGCGAGCGGCACCGGCGGGTCGGTCCGCTCGGTCGTCGAGGACGGTCACGTGCTGGTGGAGCAGCACACCCTGCCCGGGTTGAGCGAGGTGCTCGCCTACGCCGTCGCCGGGCACCCGGCGTTCATCGTCAACGCGGCCGGCCGGGGCTGGCTCGACCGCGAGCCCGACCTGGTGCTGTCCGGGATCAACTACGGCGCGAACACCGGCCGGCAGATCCTGCACTCGGGCACGGTCGGCGCCGTGCTGGCCGGGGCGCACCACGGCTGGTCCGGCCTCGCGGTCTCGCTGAACTGCGGCCTGTCGGTCCCGGAGGACCCGCACTGGGACGCCGTGCTGGGTCTGCTGCCCGACCTGCTCGACCGGCTGCGCACCCGCCCGCCCGGCACCGCCTGGACCCTCAACGTGCCCGACCGCCCGTTCGCCGAGCTGCCGGACCTGCGGGAGGCGACCCTGGCCGACTCCGGCGCGGTCCAGGTGCGGATGACCCACCGGACGCCCGACGGCGTGGGGCGTGGCGGCCTGCACACCCTGGTCACCGAGGCCTGGGAGCACGGCGAGCCCGGTTCGGACGTCGCGCTGCTCGGGGCCGGTCACCCGGTCGTCACCGAGATCAGCCAGCTCGGGTCACACCCCGGGGCGATCTTCGGGTGAGATCATCTCGTGTACCCCGGATGAACCAGTGACGAACGTCCGGTGCATCATTCGGGTCATGCGGAGTGTTGATCCTCGTCACAGTTGGTCCACCGGCTTCGCCCGAACGGTCGCCGAGGAACTGCGACACGGCGTCGCCACCGGGGCCCTGACCTGGGGTGAGGCCGACGAGCTTCTCAACCGGCTCCGCATCGTGATCGACCAGGCGATCGATCTCACCCCGCTGCCGGGCTGAGTCCCGGCCCGCCCGGCGGGGGACTCCGCGGTCGCGCCGGCTAGTGCTCGTCCCGGCCGGTGAGCTCGTGCTCGAGCTGGTCGGCCAGGTGCACGACCTGACGGAACGGGAACTCGAACCCGTCCAGGCCGGCGTCGCGCAGCGAGATCGAGTGCCGGAACACCGCCACCCCGTCCTGCGAGACGACCCCGCCGACCGGGGAGGCGCCGGCCAGCTCCAGCAACCTGGCCAGGTCGACCTCTCCGGTCCGGGCGATCGGCGAGCTGATCTGCGCCCAGTCCCCGTCGTCCTGGGCGACCGCGGCCGCGGCGTCGGTGGTCTCGCCGTGCTTCTCGTGCACCCGCCGGACGACCACCAGCTGGGTGCGGTCCCCGGTGGTGGGCAGGTTGAACCACAGCTCGTCGGTCGCCTGGCGCATGATCTCGTACCGCACCCGTACGTAGGACTGCAGATCGTCCCAGGTCGCCACGTCGGACCCTCCCCTGTTCGCCCGCGGCGACGCTACCGCTTCCCGGCCCCGCCGTGGGACGGCGGCCTCGCACCGGACCGGACGCGGAGCCCTCAGGCGATCTGCAGCACCAGCTTGCCGGTGTTCTCACCGCGGAACAGCCGCAGCAGGACCTCGCCGAAGTCCGACACCCGCCCCGGGACGACGTCCTCGCGGCTGTGCAGCCTGCCCTCGGCCAGCCAGCCGGCCATCTCCTTCGCCGCGGCCGGGAAGCGGTCGAGGTAGTCGAAGACCAGGAAGCCCTCCATCCGCGCGCGGTTGACCAGCAGGCTCATGTAGTTGGCCGGGCCGGGCGGGGGCTCGGTGGCGTTGTAGGTGCTGATCGCACCGCAGATCGGGATCCGGGCACCGTGGCGCAGCCGGGTCAGCGCGGCGTCGAGGATCTCGCCGCCGACGTTGTCGAAGTAGACGTCGATGCCGTCCGGCGCGGCCGTGCGCAGCGCCTTCCTGACGTCCTCGGCGCGGTAGTCGATCGCGGCGTCGAAGCCCAGCTCGTCGACGATCCAGGCGCACTTCTCCGGCCCGCCGGCGATGCCGACGACACGGCATCCCTTGATCTTCGCCAGCTGCCCGACGACGCTGCCGACCGCGCCCGCGGCCCCGGACACGACGACGGTCTCGCCCTCCTGCAGCGCCCCGACGTCGAAGAGCCCGAAGTAGGCGGTCATGCCGGTCATGCCGAGCAGCGCCAGGTGGGTGGGCACCCCGGCCTCGTCGGTCGGGTGCACCTTCTGCACGCCGGTCCCGTCGGACTCGGTGTACTCCTGGACCCCGAACGTCCCGGTCACGACGTCGCCGACGGCGAAGCCGGCGTTCTTCGAGGCCACCACGCGCCCGGCGGCCAGGGCGCGCATGACCTCGCCGAGCCCGACCGGCGGGACGTAGCTCCTGCCCTCGTTCATCCAGCCGCGCATCGCCGGGTCCAGCGACACGTGCGTCACCTGCACGACGAACCAGCCCTCGCCGGGCTCGGCGACCGCCTCGCTGGTGTGCTCCCACACCTCGGGCCCGGGCAGCCCGTTCGGCCGCGCGGCCAGCCGCACCTGGTGGTTGGTCAGTCCCTGCACGTCGCTCATGGGTCCAGGTCTACCCGCACCGCGCGCTCCCCACCCCCGTGAGTGGCGATGGTCGCCATGGCGACCGTCGCCACTCGGGAGTCAGAGGCCGAGGTGGCGGGCGATCAGCATCCGCTGCACCTCGGAGGTGCCCTCGCCGACCTCCAGGATCTTGGCGTCGCGGTAGAAGCGGCCGACCGGGTACTCGTTCATGAAGCCGTAGCCGCCGAAGATCTGGGTGGCGTCGCGGGAGTTGTCCATCGCCGCGTTCGAGGCGACCAGCTTGGCGATCGCGGCCTCCTTCTTGAACGGCTCCCCACGCAGCATCCGCTCCGCCGCGTGCCGCCACGCCAGGCGTGCGGTGTGCGCCCGGACCTCCATGTCGGCGATCTTGAACTGGATCGCCTGGTAGTCGCCGATCGGGTGGCCGAACGCCTCGCGCTCGTGGGCGTAGCGCAACGACTCGTCGACGCAGCCCTGGGCCAGCCCCACCGACAGCGCCGCGATCGCGACCCGGCCCTCGTCGAGGATTGACAGGAACTGGGCGTAGCCGCGGCCCTGCTCGCCGAGCAGGTTCTCCTTCGGGACGCGGACGTCGTCGAAGAACAGCTCGCGGGTGTCGGAGGCGTTCCAGCCGACCTTGGAGTACTTCTCGCTCACCGTGAACCCGGGCGTGCCCGCGGGCACCAGGATCGCCGAGATCTCCTTGCCCCCGCCGGGCTTCTCGCCGGTCACGGCCGTCACGGTGACCACGGAGGTGATGTCGGTGCCGGAGTTGGTGATGAAGCACTTCGACCCGTTGATCACCCATTCGTCGCCGTCGAGGCGGGCGGTGGTGCGGGTGGCGCCGGCGTCGGAGCCGCCGCCGGGCTCGGTGAGGCCGAACGCGCCGAGCGTGCGACCGGCAGTGATGTCGGGCAGCCAGCGGGCCTTCTGCTCGTCGGTGCCGAAGCGGTAGATCGGCATCGCGCCGAGCGAGACGCCGGCCTCGAGCGTGATCGCGACCGAGGAGTCGACCCGGCCGAGCTCCTCCAGGGCCAGGCACAGGGCGTAGTAGTCGCCGCCCATGCCGCCGTAGGACTCGGAGATCGGCAGCCCGAACAGGCCCATCTCGCCCATCGTCGCGACGAGGCCGTAGGGGAACTCCTCACGGATGTAGAAGTCCGTGATGACGGGCGCGACCTCCTTGCGCGCGAACTCCTCGACGGTCGCGCGCAGGGCCTCGTACTCCTGCGCCGTCGTGGCGGTGGACTCGACTGCGGTCATGACGGTGCCCCTTCGGCGGGTGTCGCTTCTGCGTTCTGTGCGGCGGGTTCGGTACCGGTGTTCATTCCGGGCTCTGCTCGACGACGAGCAGCACGGCGTCGCGGGCGACCGTGCCGCCCACGCGGGCCTTCAGCTCCCGGACCACGCCGTCCACCGGCGCGGTGAGCACGTGCTCCATCTTCATGGCCTCGACCACGACCAGCTTCTGCCCGGTGCGCACGTGCTGGCCCTCGGCGACCTCCACGACGGTCACGGTGCCGGGCATCGGGGACAGGACGGGCCCGCCCGCGGTGTCGGCGCCGGAGCGCGCGGCCTCGAGCGGCTCCTGCTCCCGGACACCCCAGGCACTGCCGTCGCGGGAGATCCACACGACGCCGTCGGGGGCGGTCGCGACGGCGTAGCGCCGGGTCCGCCCGTCCTGGGTGTGGGCCAGGGTGCCCTCGCCGGTCGCGACCGTGCAGGTCCGCACGGGACCCGCCTCGCCGATCGCGACCTCGGCGTCGGCGGCCCGGCCGCGCATGCGCACCGGCACCGGGTCGTGCCCGGACACGACCATGCGCCGCGTGGTCCAGGCGGGTTCACCCACCCGCCAGCCGCCCGGCACGTCGAACGGGTCGACGACGGCGCCGGCCGGCTCCAGGCGCAGCAGCGCGTGCCCGGCCGCGGCGCCCAGGACGTCGTCGGGCAGGTGCGGGGTGGCCAGCTCGGCGGCCCGCCGGGCGACCAGGCCGGTGTCCAGGCGCGCGGCCCGGACGTCGTCGTCGGCGAGCAGCGCCCGCAGGAACCCGATGTTGGTGTCGAGGCCGAGCAGCGTGGTGGAGGCGAGCGCGGCGTCCAGGCGGCGCAGCGCCTCGTCCCGGTCGGCGCCGTGCGCGATGACCTTGGACAGCATCGGGTCGTAGTCCGACCCGACGGTGCCGCCCGCCACGATCCCCGAGTCCACCCGCACGCCCGCCCCGGCCGGCTCGCGCAACGCCAGCACGTCCCCGCCGGTCGGCAGGAACGACACGGTGTCGCCGGTCCGGGACGCGGTCTCCGCGTACACCCGGGCCTCGACGGCGTGCCCGCGCAGGACGACGTCGTCCTGGGTCAGCGGCAGCGCCTCCCCGGCGGCCACCCGCAGCTGCAGCTCGACCAGGTCCAGGCCGGTGACCATCTCGGTGACCGGGTGCTCGACCTGGAGCCGGGTGTTCATCTCCATGAAGAAGAACTCGTCCGGGGAGTCGCTGGAGACGATGAACTCGACGGTCCCGGCGCCGGTGTAGCCGCACGCCCGGGCGGCCTCGCAGGCCGCGGTCCCCATCCGGTCCCGCTGCTCAGCGGTGAGCAGCGCCGACGGCGCCTCCTCGATGATCTTCTGGTGCCGGCGCTGCAGCGAGCACTCGCGCTCGCCGAGGTGCACGACGTCGCCGTGCCGGTCGGCCATCACCTGGATCTCGATGTGGCGCGGGGTGGTGACCAGGCGCTCGACCAGCAGCGTGTCGTCGCCGAACGAGCCACGGGCCTCCCGCCGGGCGCCGGTGATCGCGTCGGCGAGGTCGGACTCGCGGTGCACCTCGCGCATGCCCTTGCCGCCGCCACCGGCGGACGGCTTGAGCAGCACCGGGTAGCCGACCTCCTGCACGGCCAGGGCCAGCTCGTCGTCGGTGAGCCCGGAGCCGTCCGAGCCGGGCACGACCGGGACACCGGCCTTGGCGACGGTCTGCTTGGCCCGGATCTTGTCGCCCATCGCCTCGATCGCCGACGGCGGCGGCCCGACGAACACGATCCCGGCCTGCTCGCAGGCGGCGGCGAACGCGGTGTTCTCGGACAGGAACCCGTAGCCGGGGTGGATCGCCTGCGCGCCGGTGGCCCGGGCGGCCGCGACCACCCTGTCGATCGACAGGTAGCTCTCGGACGCGGCCGCCGGCCCGAGCCGGACGGCGTCGTCGGCGGCGCGCACGTGCGGGGCCCCGGCATCGGCGTCGGAGTAGACGGCCACGGACCGGATCCCGAGTGCGCGCAGCGTCCGGATGACCCGGACCGCGATCTCGCCACGGTTGGCGACCAGCACGGTGTCAAACACGGGAAGGACCCTCCTCGGTCCGCGACGAGCGGAGCTCTCGCCGGATGGGTTCCGACGAGAGTGCCGCTCGTCGGGGCGGGGCGGACGTGAGCACGGGGCTCACATCCGGAAGACGCCGAAGGCCGGGTCGGCCAGGGGCGCGTTGGCGGCGGTGGACAGGGCCAGGCCCAGGACGGTGCGGGTGTCGGCGGGGTCGATCACGCCGTCGTCCCAGATCCGGGCCGTGGAGTAGTACGGGTGGCCCTGGTGCTCGTACTGCGCGCGGATGCCGTCCTTGAACTCCTCGGACGGCGTCGCGTCCTGCGGTGAGCGGACGGAGTCGAGCACCATCGCGGCCTGCTCGCCGCCCATCACCGAGATCCGGGCGTTGGGCCACATGAACAGGAACCGCGGCGAGTAGGCCCGCCCGCACATCGAGTAGTTCCCGGCGCCGAACGAGCCGCCGATCACCACGGTCAGCTTCGGCACCCGGGTCGAGGCGACCGCGGTGACCATCTTCGCGCCGTTCTTCGCGATCCCGCCGGCCTCGTACTCGCGCCCGACCATGAACCCGGAGATGTTCTGCAGGAACACCAGCGGGATCCCGCGCTGGTCGCACAGCTCCACGAAGTGCGCGCCCTTGACCGCGGACTCGGAGAACAGGATCCCGTTGTTGGCCACGATCCCGACCGGGTGCCCGTGGATCCGGGCGAAGCCGGTGACCAGCGTCGTCCCGTACTCGGACTTGAACTCGTGGAACCGGGACCCGTCCACCACCCGTGCGATCACCTCGCGCACGTCGTAGGGAGTGCGCGAGTCGGTCGGCACCGCCCCGTAGAGCTCGGACTCCTCGACGGCCGGTGCCTCGGTGGGCGCGACGTCCCAGCCGCGGGGCGCGCGCGGGCCCAGCGTCCCGACGATCGAGCGGACGATCTGCAGGGCGTGCGCGTCGTCGTTCGCGAGGTGGTCGGTGACCCCGGAGGTCTTCGAGTGCAGGTCCCCGCCGCCGAGGTCCTCGGCGGTGACGACCTCGCCGGTCGCGGCCTTCACCAGCGGCGGCCCGCCCAAGAAGATCGTCCCCTGGTTGCGGACGATCACCGCCTCGTCCGACATCGCCGGCACGTAGGCCCCGCCCGCGGTGCACGAGCCCAGTACCGCGGCGATCTGCGGGATGCCCAGGCCCGACATCGTGGCCTGGTTGTAGAAGATCCGGCCGAAATGCTCGCGGTCGGGGAACACCTCGTCCTGCTCGGGCAGGTAGGCGCCGCCGGAGTCGACCAGGTAGATGCACGGCAGCCGGTTGTGCAGGGCCACCTCCTGCGCGCGCAGGTGCTTCTTGACCGTCATCGGGTAGTAGGTGCCGCCCTTGACCGTGGCGTCGTTGGCCACGATCACGCACTCCCGCCCGGCGACCCGCCCGACGCCGGTGATCATCCCCGCGCCGGGGGCCTCGTCGCCGTACATGCCGTTCGCCGCCATCGGCGAGAGCTCCAGGAACGGCGACGACGGGTCGACCAGGGAGTCCACCCGGTCGCGCGGCAGCAGCTTGCCGCGTTCGACGTGCCGGCTGCGGGATTTCTCCGGGCCGCCCAGGCGAGCGGTGGCCAGCCTCGACGCCAGGTCCGCGACCAGCGCGCGGTGCGACTCCGCGTTCGCGGCGAACGCCTCTCCACCCGGGTCCACGCCCGTACCCAGCTGCGGGGCGGTGCCCGTTCCGTCGACGACTGCCATCTCACCCTCCGACACGCGGTTAATGACCGTTAACAGGTTAGCGCTCATTAACGTCGAGGTCCAGCGCGGACTTTCAGCGTTCTCACAGCGACCGTGCCCGACACTGGCCCGGCCCGCCCGGCTCCGTCGCACCGTGGAGCAGCAATGATCGACTCGACCGTGTCCCGGCCGACCGTCCACGGCCTCTACGGTTGATCCGTGCGGCTACTACTGGTCGAGGACGAGAAACCGCTCGCCGAGCTGGTGCGGCGCGGACTGGCCGCCGAGGGCCACCAGGTCGAGATCGCCCACGACGGGCAGAGCGGGCTCGAGGCGGCGCTGTCGGGCCGGCACGACGTGATCGTCCTGGACATCATGTTGCCGGGACTGTCCGGCTACCGGGTGCTGCAACGGTTGCGGCACGAGGGCATGTGGACCCCCGTGCTGATGCTCACCGCCAAGGACGGCGAGTACGACGAGGCGGACGCGTTCGACCTCGGGGCCGACGACTACCTGACCAAGCCGTTCTCGTTCGTGGTGCTGCAGGCCCGTCTCCGGGCGCTGCTGCGCCGGGCCGGGGAGTCGGCACCGACCGTGCTGCGGGTCGGTGACCTCACGCTGGACCCGTCCAAGCACCGGGTGCACCGCGGCGAGGTGGAGATCTCGCTGACCCCGCGGGAGTTCGGCGTGCTCGAGCACCTCATGCAGCACACCGGGCAGGTCGTGACGAAGACCGACATCCTGCGCTCGGTGTGGGACGCCCACTACGACGGCGAGGTCAACGTCGTCGAGGTCTACGTCGGCTACCTGCGGCGCAAGATCGACGCCCCGTTCGGCACGAACAGCATCGAGACCCTGCGCGGGGTCGGCTACCGGATGGCCGAGCCCGGCCGCGGCTGAACCCGCGCACCGGGGCCTCAGGCGGACGGGCCGTCGCTCCCGTTGCGCGGGTGACCGTTGCGCGGGTGACCGTTCTGCGGGTGGCCGTTGCGCGGGCGGCCGTTCTGCGGAGGCCGGGCCCGGGGAACCTGCGGGACACCGTTCGGGCGCCGGAGGCCGCCCGGTCCCGTCCCGCTGCGGACGCTCGGCGCGGACGCGGCGTAGGTG
>CBIHNM010000132.1:0-11491 GCA_966211265.1 uncultured Pseudonocardia sp. | reverse complement strand
AGGTGCGCACGACCGGCACCGCCTCGTCGAGGTAGCCGGTGTTGACCATCGGCTGGCCGCAGCAGGTCTGCGCGGCCGGGAAGGAGACGTCCACGCCGAGGCGGCGCAGCAACGTCACGACGGCCTTCCCGGTGTCCGGGAACAGCGCGTCGTTCAGACAGGTGACCATGAGTCCGACGGTCATGGAGCCTCCGGTGGTGGGCGGTGGGCTATGGTCCGACCAAGACCAGGACGACAGTAGACGCGGCCCTGCGGGCCCGTCCAGCCGGTGGGGGAGACGTGAGCGAGACCCGACGGCCGCCCGAGGGCCGGACCGCGACCTTCGAGCTGGTGCTGCGCCACGTCGAGGAGCGGCTCACCTCCGGGGACCTGCGACCCGGTGACCGGTTGCCGCCCGAGCGGGAGCTGGCCGTGCAGCTCGGCGCCGGCCGCCAGTCCGTGCGGGAGGCCCTGCGCGTGCTCCAGGCCCAGGGCGTGATCCGCTCGCAGGTCGGCACCGGGAACGACTCGGGCACGGTCGTCGTGCCCGCCCCGGCCCGCGCGCTGACCCGCCTGCTGCGGGTGCACCTGGCGGTGGACTCGTTCCCGGTGCAGGACGTGACCGAGGCGCGGGTGATGCTCGAGCGCTTCAGCGCCGGTCTCGCCGCCGGGCGGCGCCGCGCGCCGGACCTGGAGCGGATGGCCGAGGCGCTGGCGGCGATGGACGCCGATCTGGGTCGGGAGGCGTTCAGCGATCTCGACACCGCGTTCCACGTGGCGATCGCCGAGTCCGCCGGGAACCGGCTGATCGGCGAGCTGACCGTGGCGATCCGGGAGTCCGTGCGGGCGACCCTGCTCGGTGCGATGCGCGGCGGCGAGGACTGGCCGCGGCTGCGGGGGCGGCTGCGCGCCGAGCACCGGCAGATCCACGCCGCGATCGAGGGCGGAGACGGTGCCCGGGCCGCGGATCTGGTGGAGGCCCACATCCGCGCCTTCCACGGCACCGTGTCACCGGGCTGAACGCCGCTCGCGGGGCGGCGGCCCGCCCGGGCCGGCTCAGGCGGTCGCGTCCCGGTACTGCTCGGTCAGCCACAGGTATCCGGCGGAGTTGAGCAGGATGCCGTTGCGCTCGTCCTCGCCGAGCTCCTTGCGGACCTTCGCCGGCACGCCGGCCACCAGCGAGCGGGGCGGTACCTGCGTGCCCTGGGTGATCACCGCGCCGGCCGCGACGATCGTGCCGGCGCCGATCGTGGCGCCGTTCATGACGATCGCGCCCATCCCGATCAGGACGTCGTCGGAGATCGTGGCGCCGTGCAGCACCGCCCGGTGACCGACGCTGACGCCCTCGCCGATCGAGCACGGGAAGCCGGGGTCGGCGTGCACGACGGTGCCGTCCTGGATGTTGGTGCGGGCCCCGATCCGGATCGCGTCGAAGTCGCCGCGCAGCACGCAGGTGAACCAGATGCTGACCTGCTCGGCGAGGGTCACGTCACCGGCCACGACGGCGCCGGGAGCGACCCAGGCCTGCGGGTGCACGGTCGGGAGGTGGCCGTTGATCTCGATCATCGGCCCATTCTCGTGCATCGGGTCGGTCTCCGGACGGGTGCACCGGCCCGGAACCCGCTCAGCCCGCGGCGGCCGCCTCGAACGCGGCCAGCGCGTCCGGGCTGAACAGCACGAACCGGACCTGCTCGACCGCGGTCCCGGACTCGCGCACGGTCCGGACCGCGATCCGGGCGGCGTCGGGCATCGGCCAGCCGTAGATCCCGGCCGAGACGGCCGGGAACGCGACCGAACGCGCGCCCAGCTCGTCGGCCACTGCCAGCGAGCTCGCGTAGGCCGAGGCCAGCAGGGCCGAGCGGTCCTCGTGCTTCGCGTACACCGGGCCGACGGTGTGGATGACCCAGCGGGCCGGGAGCTCCCCGGCCGTGGTCGCCACGGCCTGCCCGGTGGGCAGCCCGTCGGGGTGGCGGTCCCGCCGGATCGCGCGGCACTCGGCGAGGATCTCCGGCCCGCCGCGGCGGTGGATCGCGCCGTCCACCCCGCCGCCGCCGAGCAGCGTGGAGTTGGCCGCGTTCACCACGGCGTCGACGTCGGCCTCGGTGATGTCGCCGCGCACGGTGACGAGCCTGGTCATCGACGTGCCTCCTCCCATGCCGCCAGCAGCGGGATGGACC
The DNA here is from genome assembly GCA_966211265.1 of uncultured Pseudonocardia sp. Taxonomy (GTDB): domain Bacteria; phylum Actinomycetota; class Actinomycetes; order Mycobacteriales; family Pseudonocardiaceae; genus Pseudonocardia. The sequence continues at coordinate 9,335 of CBIHNM010000132.1, read as the reverse complement.
TGATCTTGTCCTCGGTCAGGGACTCCCAGATGATCCCACCGGAGGGCCGGGTGCGCCGGTGCTCGCGGCAGTCGACGATCCGGTCGGGTGTCACGACCAGGTCCACCGGCGCGTCGTGGGCGGCGACCGGGATCTCGCCGGCCTCGCGCAGCTGCAGCTCGTGCACGGTGGTGACGACGAGGGTGTCGTCGCCGATCAGCCCGGCCGCCCGGGCGAGGGCGAACTCGAGGTCGGCGAAGCCGCCGCCCTTGCCCAGCCGCGCGCCGTCGGCGCCGACCGCGACACAGCCGGTCACGACGAGCCCGACCGGTTCCAGGTCGGCGACCGCGACCCGGCGCGCCGAGCGGGTCGCGTTCGCGATCGAGACGGCGCGCCGTGGCGCGTCGGCCAGGTGGTCGGGGTCCAGCAGGAAGAACGGGTCCGGCTCGGCGAGGCGCGGCACGGCCATGTAGACGGTCTTGCCGTCCTCGAGGGCGTACTGCCGGACCGGCAGCTGCGCCGAGTCCGGGTTCGACTTGACCGTGCGGGCGCCGGCCCACACCTCGGTCGCGCGCAGCCGGCGACCGGCGGCCTCGGCACCGGTGAAGTTGGAGATCCGGTTGCGGGCGCCGGGGAACCGGGCGACCTTCGCCGAGGTCAGCGCGCTCCACACCTCCTCGCGCAGCGCGGCCTTGCGGGCGAGGACCTGCGGGTCCCCGCCGGCGTCGTGGTCGTGGCGGCGGGGCACGGCACTCCTGCGTCGACGATGCTGCTCGGCCGGTGGGGGACGTTCGGGGCCGGCCGGACCGCGACGCTGCGGATCCGGACCGGCACGGACGGACGGTAGCCGGTGACGCGACACCCGGACGAACCGGCAGAATGCGACATGCTGTCCGTCCACGGCGCCCCGCCCCGGACACGGTCGAGGCACCGACCGGCTCAGTGGCCCAGCACCTCGGCCAGCCGGTCGAGCAGTGGCAGCTGCCCGCGCACGATCTTCTCCCGCGCCGTGTCCAGGTCGAACCACTCCGCCCGGTCGATCTCGGGGAACCGCAGCGTCCGCCCGGAGCCGCGCGGCCACTCGATCTCCACCCAGGTGTCGTCGTCCGGACGGCCGGCCACCGCCTCGGCGCCGGTGAAGCCGCTGCCCTCCAGCGCGAACGCGGTGACGGTCTTGCGCCGCCCGGACAGCGTGACCGTGCCCAGCCCGTGCGGCTCACCCGCCGGCGGCGGCAGGCCGATCTCCTCGGTGAACTCGCGCCGCGCTGCCTCCAGCGGGTCCTCGTCCGGGCCGTGCTCGCCCTTGGGGACCGACCAGGCCGCGGCGTCCTTGCGCGCCCAGAACGGTCCGCCCATGTGCCCGAGCAGGACCTGCGGGCCGCCGGGGTCGACGCGGCGGTAGAGCAGCAGGCCGGCGCTGGTCACGGGCGGCACGAGGGCTCCTCGGGGGTGCGGCGGTGCGGTCGGGCCCGGCGAGCGTAGCGACGGCCGCACACGCGGGCGCCCGGCGGTTCCCGGGGCGCCGGCGACCCGCTCGGGCGCTACCGTCGTCCAGGCGACGGTGGGGGGCCACCGCCCGGGGAGGGACGTGATGACGCACGGAGACGGGACGGGCGGCGACGACGGGGAGGCCGCGCGACCGGGGGGCCCGGCTGGTCCGGCGGGGCCGCAGACCTGGCGCGACGCGCTGCCCTGGGACGGCCCGGCGCGGCGCGGCGACAAGGTGCTGCTCGGCCTGATCCTCGGGATCCTGCTGGTGCTGATGGCCACGTTGCCGCTGCGGCCGTTCCTGCTGGCGTCGCACCCGATCGTGCTCGAGTTCGTGACCGGCAGCCTGTCCGCCGTCGGCGCGGGCGCCGCGTTCGCCCGGATCGGCCAGGCGCCGCTGTGGCTGGTGGTCGTCGCCGGGATCGTCGGGATGACCAAGTTCGACTGGCTGTTCTGGCTGGCCGGGCGGCGGTGGGGCGCCAAGGTCGTCGGGATGTTCGCGCCCGGGGAGGGGGCCCGCCGGTTCGTGGCCAGGGTCCGCGCCTGGCCGGCCTGGGTGCAGCGGCTGGTGGTCGTCGCCGCGGCGCTGCCCGGGGTCCCGGCGGCCGCGGTCTTCGCCCTCGCCGGGCTCGGCCGGATGAGCCTGGGGGTGTTCCTGCTGTTCGACGCGATCGGCGCCGCGCTGATGACCGGGCTGGTCGCCGGGCTCGGCTACGGCCTGGGCCAGTACGCCGTCGACCTCGTGCTGCTGGTGGACCGCTACGCGTTGTGGGTCAGCCTCGGGCTGGTCGTGGTCGTCGCCGTGCTGTCCGGTCGGCGGGCGCAGGCCAGGGCCCGGGAGGGCGGCTGAGCCCAGCACCCCGCCGTTCCCCGGTGGCCGGGCGCGACACCGGTCAGGCGCCGCCCAACCGGCCCCGCAACCCGCTGGCCCGCCCGGCCGGGCGGCCGATCGCGGCCCGCACCGCCGCCTCGGTCCCGACCACCCGCACCGCGGTCTGGGCGCGGGTGACGGCGGTGTAGAGCAGCTCGCGGGTCATCAGCGGTGAGTCCGGGGGCGGCAGCACCACGGTGACCCGCTGGAACTGGCTGCCCTGGCTGCGGTGCACGGTCATCGCGTAGACCGTGCCGACCGCTCCGAGGCGGGCCGGCTCGAACCCGGCCGGAACGCCCTCGCGGGAGAACACCGCGCGCGGGCCGCGCGGGGTCGCGACGACGACCCCGGTGTCGCCGTTGAACAGCCCCAGGTCGTAGTCGTTCGCGGTGACCAGCAGCGGGCGGCCCGGGTACCAGGGCCCCCCGGTGTCGTAGCCGGGCCGGGCGGCGGCGAGCCAGCGCTCCACCTCCATCGTCCAGCGGGCCACGCCGTGCGGGCCCCGGCGGTGCCCGCAGAGCAGGCGGTGCTGGTCGAGGACGCGCAGGGCCTGCTCCTCGTGGCCGTCCTCCGCCGCGCCGATCAGGTCCGCCCCGGCCCGCACGACGTCCTCGCGCAGCGACGCCAGCCGGTCGCCCCCGACCTCGGCCGTGTCGGCGTCTACGAACGACAGCTCCGCCGACCCGGCCCGCAGCAGCTCCACGGCCCGGTCCGGGCGGTCGTCCTGCACGGCGGCGGCGAACTCGGCGATCGCGCCGGCGAAGCGCCAGTTGCGGGTCAGCCGCACCACACCGTGCCGGACCGTGGACACCGTGCCGGGTTCGCCGGGGCCGGGCGAACCCGGGCCGGGCGCGACGTCGGAGCGGCCGTCGACGGTGGCCGGTGGCCGCCGGTCGGCCCGGAACGCCCCGCACGCCACCAGCGCGGCCTGCAGCTCGGGTTCCTCCCGCCCGTCGGCGGCGGCCAGGTCGCCCAGCACCGCACCGGCCTCGACCGAGGCCAGCTGGTCGGGGTCACCGACCAGCACCAGCCGGGCGTCCGGGCGCACGGCGTCGAGCAGCCGGGCCATCATCGTCAGGGAGACCATCGAGGTCTCGTCGACCACGACGACGTCGTGCGGGAGCCGGTTGCCCCGGTGGTGGCGGAACCGGCCCGAGGAGCCGCGCGAGCCCAGCAGCCGGTGCAGGGTGGACGCCGAGGTCCCGCTGATCGCCCGCCCCTCGTCGCCGGGCACGGCGGTGACGGCGTCGGCCACCGACTGGGTCAGCCGCGCGGCCGCCTTGCCGGTCGGGGCGGCCAGCGCCACCCGCAGCGGCGTCCGGCCCGGCCGCGCGGCGTGCAGGTCGTGCAGCAGCGCGAGGAGCCGGGCGACGGTGGTGGTCTTCCCGGTGCCCGGCCCGCCGGCGATCACGCTGACCGGGCGCAGCGCCGCCACGGCGGCGGCGAGCCGCTGCCGCTCGGCACCGGGCTCGCAGAACAGGCGGTCCAGCGCGGCCTGCAGGCGTGCCGGGTCCACCGCCGAGACCGGGCCGGAGCGGGCCTCGAACTGGGTCCGGACCAGCTCCTCCTCCTGCCAGTACCGCTCCAGGTAGAGCAGGTCCCCGACCAGGCGCAGCGGCCGCCCCGGCGGGCCGTCCTCGCCGTCGGCGACCAGCGGGCTCGCCACGCACTCCGCCCGCCAGGCGGCCGGGTCCGGCCACGGCAGCCCGGACACGTCCACGGCCACCTCGCCCTCGGCGGAGGTGGTGTCGCGGACGACCGACAGGTCCACACAGACCGACCCGCTGCGGATGGCCCGCACGGCGAGCGCCGCGGCCAGCACCACCGGCTCCGGTTCGGCCCCTTCCGGTGCGGCGGCGGGCGCGGCGGCGTCGTCGGGAGCGGCCGGGCCGGTGGGGGCCCCGGTCGGGTCACCGCGCCCGCCGAGACGGGCCAGGCGACGGGCCACGTGCACGTCACCGGGGGCCAGGACGTCGGCCTCGTTGAACGCGGCCAGGACGCCGGTGGCGGTGCGGGCGGCGCGCGGGCCGTACGGGTCGCGCTCGGGCTGCGGGGCCGGTCCGGCCTCCGGGGCCGCCGCGGCCGGAGCGCTGGCGGCGGCCCGGTCCTCGGCGGTCCCCGCGGGGGTCACGGTCACGACGTCCCTCCCTCGAGCAGGTCGGACAGCTCGGTCACCAGGGCCGACGGGGGCCGCCAGGCGAACACCCCGCACGGAGCGGCCAGCGGCCCGTCCCCGGTGACCGGGGTGGCCGGGCCGCACATCCCGCGCAGGAACAGGTACCCGACGCCGCCGAGGTGCTCCTGCGGGGCGTAACCGGGCAGGCGCCAGCGCAGGTAGCGGTGCAGCGCGACGGCGTAGAGCAGCGACTGCAGCGGGTAGTGCGCCTCGACCATCGCCGTGGTCAGTGCGGGGAAGGTGTAGTGCGCCGCGGTCAGCGGCTCCCGGCCGGTGAGCCCGTGCGGGCCCAGCCAGTTCGTCTTGTAGTCCACGACCACGAAGCGCCCGTCGACGCGCAGCACCGAGTCGATGCTGCCGGTGAGGTAGCCGCGCAGCGGCTGCCCGGCCAGGTCCGGCCCGTCGAGGTGCTCGGCGTAGCCGTGCAGCGGATCGCCGGTACCGAGGTGCCGGCGCAGGGCCGCGGCCAGCCCGGACAGCGTGAGCCGCCCGGCCGGGGTGTCCCCGCCGCACAGCGGCAGCTCGAAGTCGAGCTCGGAGAGGCGGTCGTGCGGGGCGATGTCGGCCAGCGCGCGGCCACCGGCGAGCGGCCCCAGCGGGGTGCGCAGCACCGGGACCAGCGCCTCCGCCAGCTGCCCGGGGTCGACGTCGGCGGGCTGGCGGCGCAGCTCGGTCGCCGTCCGGCCGACCAGCTCGGCCCGCAGCCCGTCGTCGGTGGTTGCGACGGTGGTGTCGACGTGCTCGAGCACCGCGTGCACGAGCGTGCCGAACCCGGCCCCGAGCGGCAGCTCCGCCATCGGCGACGCGACGGTGGCCGGGTCGGGCCCGGTCCCGGCCGTGCCACCCGCGCCGGCCCCGCCCGTGGCGGGTGCGGCGTCGGGCTCGTCGAGCACCCCCTCCTGCTCCGGCTCGCTCAGCACCCCGGGCGCCGCGGTGGTCCCGGCCGGCTCGTCGGTCCCGGTCATCGCGGCCAGGTGGGCGCCGTGCGCGGCGTGCGCCTGCGCGGTGAGCGCGGTGTAGGAGGTGCGCCGCCACGCCGTGTCCAGGGTGCGGCCGAACACCGCGACCTGCGGGTCGGGCCCCGTGCCGGGCGCGGGCGCGGGCACCGGCTCCCGGTCGGCGAGGGTCTCCACGACCACCCCGTACGGGCCGAGGTGCTCGCGCAGGAACGCCGCGGCGTTCGCGTCGCCGGGCACCGGCACCGAGGCGGCCGGCTGCCGGCCCGGGCCCGGGCGCCCGACGAGCATCCGGTGCAGCGACGACGTCGCCGCCGTCGTCGCGGGCACCCACCAGGCCACCACCTGGCTGCAGGCCCTGGTCAGCGCGACGTAGAGCAGGCGCAGGTCCTCCCCGGCCTCCTCGCCCTGGTGGGCCGCGATCCGCCCCGGCCGGTCGGGGCCGGTGGGGCCGCCCACGTCGAGCAGCCGGTGCTGGGCGTCCGAGCCGGGGACGGTGTCGTGGTAGAGCAGCACGTCGGGCGCGTCGGGGACCCAGCGGTCCCAGGCGAAGGGCAGGTAGACCACCGGGAACTCCAGGCCCTTGGAGCGGTGCACGGTGACGATCTGGACGGCGTCGGCGTCGGACTCCAGGCGCCTGCTGCGCTCGGCCGCGGTGTCGCGGTTCGCCTCGGCGATCCGGTGCCGCAGCCACTCGGTGAGCGCGGTCGGGCCGAGATGGCGCTCCAGCGCCGCCGAGTGGAGCGCCTGACCGACGTGCCGCACGTCGGTCAGGTCGCGCTCGCCGTCGGGGCGCGACAGCAGGCGCTCGGTCGGCCCGTAGCGGGCGAACACCGCCTCGGCCATCGCGGCCACACCGCGCTCGGCGAGCACGGTGTGCCAGGTGCGCAGGTTCGCCCCCAGCGCGTCGACGAGACCGTCGGACTCCGGTCCGCACAGCTGCGCGACCGTGTGCCCGACGAACCGGGTCAGCGCCGCCGAGCGCAGCCGCAGCGACCGCTGCGGCTGCTCGACGGCCTCGAGCAGGGTCAGCCAGTCCTGCGCGGCCGGGGTGGTGAACACGCTCGTGCTGCCGGTGAGCACGGCCGGGACCCCGGCCTCGGCGCAGGCGTCGCGGACCAGGGCCCCCTGGGCGTTGGTGCGCACCAGCACCGCCACCTGGCCCGGCCGCAGCGTGGCGCCCTCGTAGGTCGCCGAGCCGTGCAGCAGCCGGGACAGGTCGGTGGCGGTGTCGCGCGCGACCACCTCGCGGGCCCCGGGTGCACGGCCGAGCTTGCGGCCGGTGAGATCGAGCCGGTCGCGGTCCACGAGCCGCAGCCGCAGGGGTGCGTCCTGCCCGGTCCCGCACAGCCGCCGCCCGGTGTGGTGCGCCTCGACCGGGTGCACGACGATCTCGGGGTCGCCCAGGGCCGCCCCGTCGAACACGCCCTCCAGCGCGCGCAGCAGGCCGGCGTCGCTGCGCCGGTTGGTCTCCAGGGTCTGCCGGTCCGAGGCGGCCCTCGCCGCGTCCAGGTAGCTGTGCACGTCCGCACCGCGGAAGGCGTAGATCGCCTGCTTCGGGTCGCCGATCAGCACCAGCGCCCGGGCGGGGTCGTCGCCGGGTGGGCCCTGCGCGACGGCGGCGGCGCCGGGCTCGTCGTGGAAGGCGCGGCGCAGGATCTCCCACTGCAGCGGGTCGGTGTCCTGGAACTCGTCGACCAGCACCACCCGGAAGCGCGACCGCAGCCGGTCCCGGGCCGCGGGCCCGCGGTCCGGGTCGCGCAACGCCGCGGCCAGGCGCGAGAGCATGTCGTCGTAGCTGTAGACCCGCAGCCGCCGCTTGCGCTCCTCGACCTCCCGGCGCACCGCGACCGCGAACGCGCGCCGGACGGCGGCGGGCGAGGCCGGGTCGGCGTCGCGGGGCTCCAGCTCGGCCTGCGGGTCGGCGACCGCACGGCGGGCCAGGGTGAGCGCTTCGGAGCGGTCGAACACCGGCCGCCCGGCCGCCGCGGAGGCGTACTTGCGCACGTAGAAGTCGTCGACGACCTCGGTCACGATGTCGTCGACGTGGTCGACGAACTCGGCGTCGGGATCGTTGTCGGCGGCCACCCCGAGCCCGGCCAGCATCTGCTGGCAGAACTGGTGGGTGGTGGCGATGGTCGCCGCGTCGAACGCCGCCGACGCCGCCGCCAGCCGCTCGCGGCGCTGCTCGACCACCGCCCGGTCGCCCTCGGCGAGCAACGCCGGGACCCGGTCGGTGCCCTCCGGGGCGGTGCCGGTCGCCAGCACCGCGGCCAGTGCCCGCTCGGTGCCGACCAGCCGCTCCCGGACGCGCTCGCGCAGCTCCTGGGTGGCGTCGCGGCCGAAGGTGACCAGCATCAGCCGGTCCAGGCCGGCCACGCCCTCGGCGACGTAGCGGGTGGCGAGCGCGGCGATCGTGTACGTCTTGCCGGTGCCGGCGCTGGCCTCGAGCACGGTGGTCCCCGACGGCAGCGGGCCGTCGACGGCGAAGGTGGGGGCGTTGAGCAGCGCGGTCACGGCGCGTCCTGCCTCTCGTGGGACAGCAGGGGCGCCCACAGCCGGGTGGCGAGCGTGCCGAAGCGGGTCGTCTCGGTGCCGGTGCCCGGCTCGGCGCGCAGGATCAGCGGCGCCCCGGGGCCGCGGACGAACACGTGCGCGGCGTCGGCGCGTTCGAACCGCGACCACTCCGACTCCGCGGTGGCCAGCGCGTTCGCCACGACGACGCCCTTGCCCCGGGCCCGCGCGTAGGCGGCCGCGGCGTCGGTGGGCAGCGGGAGCGGCTCGCGCAGGCCCTCGGCGCGCAGGGCGACCAGGTCGGCGAGCAGCCCGCGGGCACGCCCGGGCTCGACCGGGCCGAGCGTGGACCGGGCGACGCCGCCGCTGCCGCGCCCGACGGTCACCGCGGTCCAGCGGCGGTCCGGGTGCGCGGTGGTCAGCGCGAGCAGCTGGATCCAGGCCCGCAGCCGCTGCTTGGCCTTCAACCGGGAGTACTCGACCCGGACCACGGTGTCCCCGTGGATCCCGGGGACGGTCCCGGCCACCCAGACGCCCTCGAGCGGCGTCCCGGCCAGTGACGCCAGCAGGTCCTGCGAGCCGGGCTCACCGGTCCGGACCGCCGCGGCCGCGGCGACCAGCGGCTCCACGTTCTGCCCGACCTCGGAGAGCACCCGGGAGCCGATCCCGCCGGGGGGCAGGTCGCCGCGCAGCGTCTCGGCCCGCGCGGCCGTGCGCGGCGGGGCGCCCGCGATCCGGTCCGCGAGCAGCCGGTCCCCGATCTTCCAGACGTCCAGGCCGGTCAGCTCGACCGGCAGGGCGTCGTCGGGCTCGGCGTTCTCCTGGGGCGGGACCACCCGGACCCGCTGGCGCAGGAACGCCCGCACCGGATGCTCGGCGAACGCGACCAGGTCGTCGAGCTCGACGGTGTCCCCGGCGTCGGCCTCGGCCAGCGGCTCGGCCGGGAACCGCGGTACCGGGGCCCGCTCCCGCGCGGCGGCCGCGGCGCCGCGCAGCGCCGCCCGGTCGAAGCTGAACGGCCCCGGCGCGAGCAGGTCACCGGGGGTGAAGTTGCGACGGTCGAACGGCTGCAGCGGGTGCCGGGCGCGCAGCACCTCCGACGCCGCGGCCGCGGCCCCGGTGGCGGTGACCGACCCGGTGCGCACGCAGGCGTCGACGGCGTCGAACAGCTCGCCGATCGGCACCGACGGCGGCCGCTCGGCCCCGGAGCGCTCGTCGGCTCCGGAGCACACCACGACCAGGTGCTCGGTGGCCGAGCCGATCGCGTCCAACCGCAGCTGGCGGTCCTCCCCGCGCGGATCCCGCTCGCCGACGACCGGGTCCCGGGCCAGCACGTCGTCCCCGTCCGGGG
>CBIHNM010000131.1:0-11527 GCA_966211265.1 uncultured Pseudonocardia sp. | reverse complement strand
AAGTGCTACGGCGGCGACATCAGCCGCAAGCGCAAGCTGCTGGAGAAGCAGAAGGAGGGCAAGAAGCGGATGAAGACGATCGGGCGGGTCGACGTCCCGCAGGAGGCCTTCGTGGCGGCGCTGTCCACCGGCGGCGGGCAGGCGAGCGAGAAGCCCAAGAAGTAGCAGGGACGGGGCCGGGCGTCACCGGCCCCGCCGGGCGGGTCAGCCCCGGGACACGCCGCGCGGGCCGGGGATGCCGCCGCCGGGCATCGTCGAGACGTGCTCGGCCACCGGCCGGGTCCCGTTGCGCGGGGCCAGCATGCGCTGCACCCGCCCGCAGACGGACTCGACGACCCCGCGGCCCTCGGCGGCGAGGTGCACCACCACCCGGCGGCGGTCCAGCGGGTCCGCCGAGCGGTAGGCCAGCCGCAGGCCGACCAGCCGGTCGACGATCCGGGTGGCCGTCGGGGCGGGCAGCGCGGTGTGACCCGCGATCTCGCCCATGCTGCGGCCGGTGCCGCGGGCGAGCATCAGCAGCACGCGCCAGCCGTCGCGGCTGACGTCCGCCGCAGCGGGGTTCGAGGACAGGGCGGTGGCCACAGCGTGGTCGACGCGATCCAGGAACTCGACGACACCTGCGGCTCCGGGGGCGCGGGGGGTCGCCCCCCCCCGGGGCCCCCCGGCGACTGTAGGGCTCAGACACGATGACGGACTGTACTTGTCATCTGCCCGAAATCCGACCGTGTCCTGGGGAAATCGGCGCGCAGCGCCGGATGGTCGTCACACTGCGCTGACGAACAATGCGCGTACCAGCGGTGACCTGGCCGGCCACCGCCATCACGACTACATCACACCCCGATCTCGTAACGGATCACCGGGTCAGGACGATCTTTCCGGCGGTCTTCCCGTCGAGCATCGCGGAGAACGCGTCCTTCGCCTGGTCCATCGGCACCTCGGTACCGATCTCCGGGACGATCCCGGCGGTGGCGACGAACGACATCAGGTTGGCCAGCTCCTCGCGGGTGCCCATGGTCGAACCGACGACGCGCAGCTGCAGGAAGAACAGCCGCTGCAGGTCCGCCCCCGGGTTCGGGCCGCTGGTGGACCCGCAGATGACGATGATCCCGCCCGGCTTGAGCGCCCGCATCGAGTGCGACCAGGTGGCCTCGCCGACGCTCTCGAACACCGCGTCGACCTTGCCGGGCAGCTTCTCGCCGGACTCGAACGTGGCGTGCGCGCCCAGCTTCTCGGCCAGTGCACGCTTGTCGGCGTCGCGGCCGGTGACCCAGACCTGCATGCCGGCCGCGCGGCCGAGCTGGACCAGCGCGGTGGACACGCCACCCGAGGCGCCCTGCACGAGCATCGTCTGCCCCGGGGTCAGGCCGGACTTGGTGAACAGCATCCGGTAGGCGGTCAGCCACGCGGTGCCCAGCACGGCCCCCTGCGCGGCGGTCATGCCCTCGGGCCGCGGGATCGCGTTGCGCTTGGGGACGATCACGGTGTCGGCCATCGCGCCCTGGTGGCGCTCGGTGAGCAGGGTGCGCTTCGGGTCGAGCGTCTCGTCACCCTTCCAGTCCGGGTCACCGATGATCGGGTACAGGACGACGTCGGTGCCGTCGGCGGTCGTCCCGGCCCCGTCACAGCCCAGGATCATGGGGAACTGGTCGGGCTTGATGCCCACCCCGCGCAGCGTCCAGAGGTCGTGCATGTTGAGGCTGGCGGCGGCCACGTTCACGCTGACCCAGCCGTCGGGGACCTCGGGGTCGGGGCGTTCCCCCACGACCAGGGAGTCGAGCGGCGAGTCGGCGTTGGGCTCACTTGCATAGACGGCGAACATGGGTCAGAACCTAACGAACTCGGCCGCTCGGTACCGTGTGGGACGTGGACACGATCGTCGACGGGTGGGACGCGTTCGAGCTGTGGGTGACCCAGCTCGCGTTCCCGTTCCAGGTCGTCCTGGTGATCATCGTGTTGTTGCCGCTGTGCGCGGCCGTCGCGACGCTGCTCGACCGCGTCACCGAGAGGTTCGACACGTCCTCCGCCGACACGACCGACACCGCACCGTCCCCGCGCGACGACGTCTCCTAGGCGGTCCCGGCCAGCGCGCCCAGCACCTCCGAGGTGCCGGCGTGGACGAGCACGGTGGCCAGGGCGTCGCCGCGCGTCTCGCCGCGGTTGACCACCACGACCGGGATCGCCTGCTTGGCCGCGTGCCGGACGAAGCGCAGCCCGGACATGACCGTCAGCGAGGAGCCGGCGACGAGCAGGGCGCCGGCGTCCGGGTCGAGGCCGTCGACCAGGGCGTAGCAGCGGGCCACCCGGTCGCGGGGCACGTTCTCGCCGAAGAACACCACGTGCGGCTTGAGGCGCCCGCCGCACCGGACACAGGCCGCGAGCCGGAAACCGTCGGTGGCCTCCAGCGCGGCGTCGCCGTCCGGGGCGATCTCCACCTCGGCGCCGAGGGCCTCGGTGAACCCGGGGTTCAGGTCGGCCAGGCGCCGCTGCAGCTCCTCGCGGGCGCCGACGCCGCGGCAGTCGAGGCAGATCACCTCGTCGATCCGGCCGTGCAGGTCGATCACGTCGCGGTGCCCGGCCGCCGAGTGCAGCCCGTCGACGTTCTGGGTGATCAGCCCGTCCAGCACGCCGTCGCGTTGCAGGGCGGCGAGCGCGCGGTGCCCGGGGTTGGGCCGCGCCCGCCGCATCCGGGCCCAGCCGACGTGGCTGCGCGCCCAGTACCGCCGCTGCGCGGCCTCGCCGGAGACGAACTCGGAGTAGGTCATCGGGCGTCGTGGCGGGGAGTCCGGGCCGCGGTAGTCCGGGATCCCGGAGTCGGTGCTCAGCCCGGCGCCGGTGAGCGCGACGATCCGGCGGCCGGCGAGCAGGTCGAGAGCCCGCATCCCGGCCGTGGTGTCGCCCAGGGTGGTCACGGCGTCCAGGATAGGCCGGTGCCGGTGGTGTCGCGTTCTTCCGATACCCGTCGGTGAGCCACCGACGGGTCGACCCCGCGGTGGGGGGCCTGCGCGGCTCCGCGCGACGGGACGGTCAGGCGCGGACCCAGGAGGGCGGGCGCTTCTCCCCGAACGCGCGGATGCCCTCCTGGCCCTCGGCGGAGGCGAAGAACCCGGCCGAGAGCGCGTTCATCTCGTCGAAGTCCTGCGCCATCGACTCCGGGCGGCTGCGGCGCAGCATCGCCTTCGCCCCGGCCAGGGCGTTCGGGGCGCCGAGCGCGAGCATGCCGGTGTAGCGGGCGACCTCGGCGTCGAGGTCCTCGTCCGGGACGGCGCTGTTGACGAGCCCGATCGCGGCGGCCCGGTCGGCCCCGAACGTCTCGCCGGTGAGGAACAGCTCGTGTGCGGCTCGGGCGGACAGGCGCGGCAGCACGGTCACCGAGATCACGGCCGGGACCACCCCGATCCGGACCTCGGAGAACGCGAACGTCGCCGACCGGGCGGCCACCGCGATGTCGCACGCGGCGACGATCCCGACGCCACCGGCGCGGGCCGGGCCGGACAGCCGCGCGACCACCGGGGTGGGGGAGTCCCAGAGGGTGCTCAGGATCCGCGGGACCTCGGTGACGCCCTGCTGCTCGGCGCCCGCACCGCGGGACTCCTTGAGATCCATCCCGGCGCAGAACACGGTGCCGGTGTGGGTCAGCACGATCACCCGCGCCGCGTCGTCGGCGATCGCGGTCTCCAGGTGCGCCAGCAGCTCGCGGCGTACCCGGGCCGAGAGCACGTTGCGGTTGGCCGGCGAGTCCAGGGTGATCGTCGCGATCCCCCCGGAGACGTCGAGGTGGACCAGTTCGGCGGCGTCGGGACTCACCTCGACACCGTATCCCGCCGCCCGGCGGCACCCGTGCGCCACGACGACGCGCGACGCACGGTTGCCACCGCGGCGGGGACGGTCAGGAGGCCTTGGTCCAGTTGTTGGTGATCGTGACGCCGGCCTGGGCGAACAGCTGGCTGACCGGGCAGCGACGCCCGGTCTCGTCGCGCAGCGTCGCGAGCTGCTCGTCGGTGGCGTCGGAGCGGATCTCGGCGGTGATCCGCAGGTTCTGGAACGTGGTCTCACCCGGACGGTCGGTGCCGGTGGTCATCGTCGTCGGGTTGAAGTCCGCGGCCACGTCGAAGCGCACGTGCTCGATCGTGATGCCGAGCTCCTTGGCCACGATCGAGGAGGTGACCTGGTTGCACGACGAGAGCGAGGCCAGCGTGTAGGCGAGCGGGCTGGGGTGCTCGTCCTTGCCGCCGAAGGCCGGGTAGGCGTCGGTGGAGATGGTGTAGTCGGCGCCGTCGACCGCGACGGTCTGCGCGACGCCGGTGCCCTGGCCGCTGACGGCGAACGTGACGAGAGGCATGGGTGTCTCCTGGTGGTGCTCGGGCCCGGTGACCGGGCGGGAACCGGAGGGAACCGCGTCGGGAGACGCGCGCGTCCGGTGGCGCGGAGGGTGCGGCGGGATCTACCGGCCGGACGGACAGCAGGCGCTGTCGGTGCGGCGCAGGTCGACGTGCAGGCGGCGCACGAGGAGGGGCGCGATCACAGGAGAAGTGAACCGCGTCCGGCGTGGCATTGCCAGCCGGACGCGGGGTGGGGCTGATCTCGACCGGTCGGTGGTCAGCCGGACTGGCGGGGTATCGGGCGGCGCATGACGGCGATCTGCTGGGCCAGCTCGGCCGCGATCAGCTCCGCGTGCAGCGCGTCGTCCTCGCCGTCCTCGGCAGCCAGCGCACGGTGGCGGCGGACCAGGTCGTCGAGCGAGTCGAGCATCCGGTGCACCGACGTCCGGCCGGCCGGCAGCGGCTCGGCTCTGGCGAGTTCTGGCGTCATCACGTTCTCCGTTGAACGTTGTCGGGACCTGGCTGACCATTCCGTTGTACCCGCGAACACCGCCGCGGATACACGTGAGAAGGCGCATGCGACCCGGCACACGGTGACCGGGAGCGGTCGGTCGCCGACCGGTCGCCTGCCTCGTTCCGGCGACGTCGTGGCCTCGACCAGCGGTCGAGTGGGTCCGACCGGTGTCCGCGGGGCAGCGCGCTCCGGAGCCCGTGCCGGTGCCGGCAGACCGGCGAGGTGGCAGGTGTCACGAGCCGGACGGTGGTGTCGACAGGGCCGGTCCGGAACCGGGCGCGGGCCCGTCGGCGCGGATGGCGTCGGTGACGACCCACGCACGCCGTCCGGCAGGGAGAGAGCCGCGTGAAGATCGGACTGCACATCGCGGACGTCACCGACCCCGACGGCCCGGTGACGCCCCGGACGCGGCGCGGCGGGGGCGTCCGCACCGGCCCGTGCACGGCCGGCCCGTCGGGAGGGCTCAGGCCGCGGCGGCGTCGCGGCGGGCGACCTCCTGGCGGACCAGCGGGATCACCTCCCGGCCGAACTCCTTCGCGTCCTCCAGGAGGTCGTAGCCGCGGGCGGACAGGATCCGCACGCCCAGGTCGTAGTAGTCCAGCAACGCCGCCGCGACCGTCTCCGGGGTCCCGACCAGCGCGGTGGAGTTCCCGGCGCCGCCGGTGGCCTCCGCCGTGACCGTCCACAGTGCGCGGTCGTGCACCTCGCCCTGCTCGGCGGCCGAGAGCAGCCGCTGCGAGCCGGCGTTCTCCGGGGCGGTGAGCCTGTGCCGGCGGGTCAGCTGCCGCCCTCCCGCGGTGCGCTCACGGATCGTCGCGACGGTGGCGTGCGCCTTCTCCCACGCCTGCGACTCGGTGCGTCCCAGGATGGGCCGGAACGCGACCTGGAAGGTCGGCGCCGGACGACCGGCCGCGCGGGCCAGCGAGGTGATCGTCTCGATCTGCTCGGCGGTGCCGGCGAGCGGCTCGCCCCACAGCGCGTAGATGTCGGCCTCCTCGGCGCCCACCCGGTGGGCCGCGGCCGAGGACCCGCCGAAGGAGATCCGCGGGCGCGGCCTCTGCGCCGGCTCGACGTCGAGCACGAAGTCGGTGAAGTCGTAGTGCTCGCCGTGGAAGTCGAACGGCTCCCGCTCGGTCCAGGCCCGCTTGTAGATCTGGATGGCCTCACGGGTGCGGGCGTAGCGCTCGTCCTTGGGCAGCGTGTCGCCCTCGCGTCGCTGCTCGTGGTCGTTGCCGCCGGTGATCACGTGCAGGGTCAGCCTGCCCCGGCTGATCTGGTCCAGCGTCGCGACGGTCTTCGCGGCGAACGTCGGGTACGAGACGTTCGGCCGGTGCGCGAGCAGCAGCTGCAGGTTCTCGGTGTGGTCGGCGATGTAGGCCGCGGCCTGCGCCGGGTCCGGGCCGCCGGACCCGTAGGCGGTCAGGACACGGTCCCAGCCGGTCTCCTCGTGGGCGCGGGCCAGCGCCAGGGTGTACTCGGGATCGAAGGCGGGGCCGGTGCGCGGCGTCGTCTCCGAGCCGTCGTGGGTGGCGCCGATGCCGAGGAACTCGACGGGCATGGTGGCGGTCCTTCCGGGTGCGGGCGGTGGTCGGGTCACGCGCGGACCGGCGGACACGCCGCGGACCACACCCGTCCCAGGTCCAGGTGGACGCGCCGCACCAGCGGGACCCGGACGGACACCCCGGGCGCGGCGCCGCGCCCGTACGACCGGTGGTCCATACCCGGGCCAACGCCTCCCGCGCACCGCCCATTCCGCCCGCGCCCACGAGCGGCACCGGCGGGGCGCACGCGGTGGGACCGGTCCGGATCGCTGGCCGGTACGCAGCGGCAACGCTTACAGTCGAGTGCATGGGAACCCGGCTCGTGCGGCGCAGGCACGTCGACCACGGGCGCCTGCACGCGGATCTGTAGAGGACCGACGCCACCGTCCGTCCCCTGCGAGAGGACCCGTCATGTCCCCCTCGAGCACCACCCGCGGTACCGGCCGGGCGATCTCGGTCGCGATCGTCGGCGCCGGCCCACGCGGGGCCGGCATCCTGGAACGCCTGGTCGCGAGCGCGCCCGAGCTGCACGCCGGGACACTGGCCGGGCCGGGCCTGGACGTGCACCTGATCGACCCCTACCCGGCCGGTGCCGGGCGGATCTGGCGCCGCGAGCAGTCGCCGCTGCTGGCGATGAACTCGATGGCCGCCGACGTCACCATGTACACCGACGACTCGGTCGTGTGCGACGGCCCGATCGTCGCCGGGCCGTCGTTCTGGGACTGGGCCCAGGACCTGCGCGAGCACGGTGACCCCGAGGCCGAGCTGGGCGACGAGCTGGCCGCGGAGCTGCGCGCGGTCACCGCCACCACCTTCCCCAGCCGCCGGCTGCAGAGCCACTACCTGGGCCGGGTGCTGCGCGAGGTGATCGCGCGCGCGCCGGACGGGATGCGGGTGCACCTGCACCGCACCCGCGCCACCGGCCTCACCGAGGACGGCGGGGCGCAGGTCGTCACGCTGGCCGACGGGGCGGCGTTGCGCGTCGACTCCGTCGTGCTCGCCTCCGGCCACCTCGACGCCACCCCCACCGTCGACGAGTGCGCGCTGCGCGAGCGCTCCCACGAGCTGGGCCTGCGCTACCTGGTGCCGGAGCAGACCACCGACTCGGACCTGTCGGTGATCGCGCCGGGGGAGACGGTGCTCGCGCGCGGTCTCGGGCTGGCCTTCGTCGACCTGGTGGTGTTGCTGTTCGAGGGCCGCGGGGGCCGGTTCGAGCCCGACCCCGACGGGACGGACCGGCTGCGCTACGTGCCCTCGGGTGCCGAGCCGCGCCTGGTCGCCGGGTCCCCGCGCGGGGCCACCTACCACTCCAAGACCCACTACCAGCTGCGCGCCGGACGTCCGCCGCTGCCGCGGTTCCTGCCGCCCGAAACGACCGAGGCGCTGATCGACTCCGGGGAGCCGGTGGACATGGCCCGGCAGGTCTGGCCGCTGATGGCCAAGGAGATCGGCTGGGGCTGGTACCACGAGCTCGTCAACGGCCACCCGGAGCTGGTGCGACTGGGCTGGGCGGAGTTCGCCGACCGCTACGCGGGCGCGGACTGGGACTCCGGGGCGATGCGCGAGCTGATCGCCGAGGCGGTCCCCGACCCGCTCGACCGGCTCGACCTCGACGCGCTGGACCGCCCGCTGGACGGGCTGCGCGCCCCGGACACGGCCACGCTGCAGCCGCTGGTGCGCGCGCGGATCGCCGAGGACCTGCGCCAGCACGTCGAGCAGCGCCACACCCCGCACCTGGGTGCGTTCGTGGCGATGCTGTCGGTGTACTCGGAGACCACGCGGCTGTCCGGGTCCGGGGCGCTGTCGGCCCGCTCCCAGGCCGTGGACATGCCGTGGTGGCAGGGCTTCTTCAACGCCGTGGCCAGCGGCCCGCCCGGGTTCCGGGTGCGGGAGCTGCTGGCACTGTCGCGCGCCGGGTTCGTGGAGTTCCTGGGCGCCGGGATGCGGGTCGAGGTCGACCCGCCCGGCGCGGGGGCCGGTGCGCGGTTCCGGGCCACCAGCGCGACGCTCGGCGGGGCGGACACGGTCACCTCCACCGTGCTCGTCGACGCCCGGCTGCCCGACCCGAGCGTGTCCCGCAGCACCGACCCGTTGATCTCCTCGATGGCCGCGGCGGGCGACGTCGTCGAGCCCGTGCTCGTCGACGACGACGGGACGGTCCTGCGCAACACCGGGCTGGTCACCGTCCGGCCCGCCGACGGGGCGCTGGTGGCCGCCGACGGGCGGGTGCACCCGCGCCGGTTCGCGGTCGGCCCGCACACCACCGTCAAGGTCGCCGCGGCGTTCACCCGGCCCGGGATGAACGCGCAGAGCCTGCGCTACAACGACGCCGTCGCGCGCGCCGTGCTGGAGTCGCTGCCCTCGTCCCGGGCCGCCTCCTCCGCCGCCTGACCCCCCACACACCACGGCCCCTGCCGCCGCGCACCGGAGACGGCGCCGCGCACCGGAGACGGCGTCGCGCGGTGCGCGCAGTGCGCGCCCCCGGGGGCGCGGGAACCGTGGGCGGGTCAGTCGGCGGGGGTCCGGACGGCCTCGCGCGGGTCGTCGACCGCGGCGTCGGCGAGCCGGGTCCGGCGCCACGTCACCACCGCGACGGCGACGGCCGCGGCCCAGACGGCGACGATGAGCAGGTAGACCGTGGTGAGCGCGCCACCGGTGACGCCCAGGGCCTTGACGACGGTGCGGGCGTTGGTGAGCACGATGACGCCACCGACCAGCGTGCCCAGTACCGGCGCCGGGACCCTGGTGACCAGCCACGCGGCCAGCGGGGCGGCCGCCACCCCGCCGAGCAGCAGGCCGCCGACCGTCCACGGGTCCAGGACCTGCGAGCCCAGGCCGATCAGGAACCCGACGCTGGCGGCGAGGGCGACCAGGAACTCCGAGGTGTCCACCGAACCGACGACGGTGCGCGGCGCGGTCCGGCCCGCGGTCAGCAGGGCAGGGGTCGCGACCGGGCCCCAGCCGCCGCCACCGGAGGCGTCGACGAAGCCGGCGACCAGCCCGAGCGGGGACAGGAACCGGGAGCGGTGCGGCGAGGTCCGGGCGGTGGCGACCTTGGGCGGGCGGACCGAGAAGCGGAGCAGGATGTAGACGCCCAGCGCGAGCAGGATGCCCGAGGTGTAGGGCGCCGCGTCCTCGGTGGACAGCGCGGAGAGCGCGGTGGCGCCGAGGAACGCGCCGACCGCCCCGGGCACGCCCAGGCGCAGCACGAGGCGCCGGTCGACGTTGCCGAAGCGCCAGTGCGCGGCGCCGGAGACCAGCGTGGTGCCGACCTCGGCCAGGTGTACCGACGCGCTGGCGGTGGCCGGGCTGATGCCTGCGACCAGCAGCAGCGAGGTCGAGGTGACGCCGTAGGCCATGCCCAGGGCGCCGTCGACGAGTTGGGCGCCGAATCCGACGACCGCGAAGATGATCAGAGTTCGCACGGGTGTGTCTCTCTCGTGAAGGGCGCACGCTCCGCAGGGCCGGCGTCGACGACGGCGGCCCGGGGTGCGGGTGCGGGAGGGTTCGGTCTAGCCGACCGGGTCGAGCTCCCTGGTCGGGGTGACGGGCTCGGCCGGCGCGGGCCGGCGGGGCGGGGTGAGGACGGCGGTCACGACCAGTGCGGCCAGCGAACCGGCCACGATCCAGGTGGTGTCGGCCTTGAGCAGGGCCAGCGCCGAGCCCAGCAGCACCGCGGTGATCACCGGCCGGATCACCTGCCCCGGGCCGCGGGCCGAGGCCCTGGCACCCAGGTAGACCCCGGGCAGGGCCCCGACGAGCAGGGACGCGGTGAGCCCGAACTGCACGTCGCCGAAGATCAGGTGGCCGAGCGTGGCCGCCGCGACCAGCGGGATGGCCTGCACGATGTCGGTGCCGACCATCTGCGAGGGCCGCAGCCGCGGGTAGGCGACCAGCAGCATCGCGATGATCAGCGAGCCGGCACCGACCGAGGTCATGCCGACCGCCAGTCCGCCCACGACCCCGATCGCCAGCGTCCGCACCGGGCGGACGACCAGCGGCTGCTCGGTGCCGACGACCCCGGAGGCGATCTCCCGGCGCCGGGCACGCCGGTCCATCACCTGCCGGAACACGGTGGTCGCCACCGACGCGCACAGCGCCACGCCGATGAACAGCTTGAGCTGGTCGGCGACCCCGACCTCGCGCCCGATCATCCCGATCAGCACCGCACCGACGAAGCCCGCCGGCACCGCCCCGGCGGCCAGCCAGCCGACCAGCCGCCAGTGCACGGTGCGCTGGCGCATGTGCACCGCCGCCCCGACCGGCTTCATCACCAGCGAGGTGAGCAGGTCGCTCGAGATCGCCGCCAGCGGCGCGACCTTGAAGAACAGCACGAGCAGCGGCGTCAGCAGAGCGCCCCCGCCCATCCCGGTCAGTCCGACCAGGAGCCCGACGACGAGCCCGGCCACGGCCAGTGAGGGATCGATCTGCATGGTGCCTCTTCTCCGCACCCGACAGGCGGGTGGGACGGGATGCGGACGCGCGGGCGCGCCTCGCGCACACGGGCGCGAGGGGCTACCGGGTCCGGCGGGATCTGCGGGCCGGGATCAGCGGGCGGGTGGTACCGCCGGCCTGATCAGCAGCTGCGACAGAGCCCGTCGAAGGCGTCGATCCGGCGCGAGGGCCAGAAGCACTCGAGGTGCCGGTCCAGATGCCACGACACCGAGGGGTGCGACGCGGAGGCCACGCACCGGCTACCGGTGGCGGGGCTCGCGGTCGCGGTCACCGCTCCATCTTCCGTCGTGAACGGCCGCAGGACAACCGGTCGTCCGCGGTGCGGGAGCCGGCCCGACCTGTCCGGACAGGTTGCGCGGACAGGGGGCCGACCTGGCGTTCCGGCGCGGCCGAACGGGTGACCTCAGCCCACTCGGCGGACGGGGTCGGCCACGCCCGCCGCGGCCCAGCGACGCAGCACGGCGGCGGCCAGCGCCGGGTGCGGGCCCATCGGGTCGGCCGCGGCGGCACCGGCGTCGGCGGCCGCGGCGGCGATCCGGTCGGGCAGCCGGCCGGGCGCCAGCACCCACGGCACGACGGCGATCCGGCGCGCGCCGCGCGCACGCACGCCGGCGACCGCGTCGGCCACCGTCGGCTCGGCCGCGGTGGCGTGGGCCGCGCGCCCCCCGGCCCCGCCCTCGCCCGCCGCCCCCCCCCCG
>CBIHNM010000130.1:0-11655 GCA_966211265.1 uncultured Pseudonocardia sp. | reverse complement strand
GAGACCGTCGCCGGGATCGCCGCCGCCGCGCACCGGTACGCCGTGGGCGGCTAGGCCCGGGCCCCGGTCAGCGCCGGGACAGGCCGTGCTCGGTGGTGGGGACGCCCTCGTGCCGGGCGTGCTGGTCGGCCGTCGAGAGCAGCCGGCGGATCCGACCGGCCACCGCGTCCTTGGTCATCACCGGGTCCGCGAGGCGCCCGAGCTCGTCGAGCGAGACGTCGGGGTTGTCCAGCCGCAGCCGCCCCGCGGCCCGCAGGTTCTCCGGCGCGCGGTCGCCGAGGATCTCCAGCGCGCGCTCGACCCGCGCCGACACCAGTGCGGCCGCCTCGGCCGAGCGCCGCTGGTTGGCGTCGTCGAACCCGGCCGAGCGGGTGCCCTGCACCCGGGCCCGGACCTGCGGGCGGTGCCGCGCCCAGGCCGGCCCGGACCGCGCGGCGCCGATCCGGCCCAGCATCGACACGGCGGCCTCGGCGTCCCGGATGCTGACCCGGTCGGCCCCGCCCACCTCCCGGGCGACGGCGCGCACCCCCAGACGCCGCGCCAGCCCGACCATCGCCATCGCCGACTCGGGGCTCGGGCAGGACAGCTCCAGCGCCGGGCCGGAGCCGGTGGCCAGCACGCCCCGGGCCAGGAACGCCCCGCGCCAGGCCGCCGCGACCACGCCCAGGTCACCGCCCACGACGCTCGGCGGCAGCCCGCGCACCCAGCGGCCCCGGCCGTCGGTCAGACCCGACCGACGGGCCAGCTCGGTGCCGTCGCCGGCGACGCGGACCAGACATCCCCGGCTGCGGCGCGACACCCCGGCCGGGGTGGACTCGTGCGCGGCGATGCCGAACAGGCCCTGGATCTCCTCGCACAACCGGCGGGCGGCGGACCCGGAGTCCAGATCGGCGGCGATCAGGACACGCGTCCCGGCCGCGGACGCCTCGCGGTCGACCGTGCCGGCGAAGCGCAGCAACGTGGCGACCTCGGCCAGCCGGGCCGCCGGTTCCCGCGTACGGGTCCGCGCCAGCTCGTCCTTGACCGCCCCGGTCGTCGTCATCCACGAACCCTTCTCGCCGAGCGCCGCCCTGTTCACCCACCGGGATTGTCGCGCAGGAGTCGCGGCCCGGCCCGGTCCCGACCGGTGACCGCCCCCGGCGTCGTCGGCGCCGTGGTGTCGCTCGCCGCGCGCCGCCGACCGCCCGTCCCGCCCCGGCGCTCGGTCGACGCAGCCGGGGTGTTCCCGGTTTCACCCGTCCGGGTACCGGGTCCGTCGCGGCTCTCGGGGTCAGGTGGCGGTGGCGAGGGCGATCGCCCGCCCGGCCTGGCGCCCGGAGAACAGGCAGCCGCCGAGGAACGTGCCCTCCAGGGACCGGTAACCGTGCACCCCGCCGCCACCGAACCCCGCCACCTCACCGGCGGCGAAGAGCCCCGGTACCGGCCGGCCCGTCCCGCCGAGCACCCGGCCGGACAGGTCGGTCTGCAACCCGCCGAGCGTCTTGCGGGTGATGATGTTCAGCCGCACCGCGATCAGCGGGCCGGCCGCCGGGTCCAGGATCTTGTGCGGCGCCGCCGTGCGGGCGAGGCGCTCGCCCCGCGAGCGACGCGAGTTGTGGATGGCCATCACCTGCAGGTCCTTGGCGAACGGGTTGTCCATCTCGCGGTCGCGGGCCTCGATCTGGCGGCGCATGTCCGCCGCGTCGAGCACCGGCGCTCCGGGCTCGGAACCGGTGATCCCGTTCATCCCGGCGACCAGCTCCTCGAGGGTGTCGGCAACGACGAAGTCCTCGCCGTGGCGCTTGAACGCCTCCACCGGCGGCGCCGCCCCGGGACGCACCCGGCCGAGGGTGAGCCGCAGGTCCTTGCCGGTGATGTCCGGGTTCTGCTCCGACCCCGACAGCGCGAACTCCTTCTCGATGATCTTCTGGGTGAGCACGAACCAGGAGTGGTCGTACCCCGTCGCCATGATCGCCTCGAGGGTGCCGAGGGTGTCGAAGCCGGGGAAGACCGGGGCCGGGAAACGGCGGCCGCGGGCGTCGAACCACAGCGAGGACGGGCCGGGGATCACGCGGATGCCGTGCCGCGCCCAGATCGGGTCCCAGTTCGTGATGCCCTCGGTGTAGTGCCACATCCGGTCGGAGTTGACCAGCCGCCCGCCGGCCCGCTCGGTGATCGCGAGCATCCGGCCGTCGACGTGCCCGGGCACCCCGGAGATCATGTTCTTCGGCGGGGTACCCAGCCGCTGCGGCCAGTGCGCCCGCACCAGGTCGTGGTCGGCGCCGATCCCGCCCGCGGCGACCAGGACGGCCGGGGCGTGCAGCTCGAACCCGCCGGCCTCGGTGCGCGTGCTCTCGGCGCCGCGCACCGCGTCGCTGGGGTCGAGCACCGCGCCGCGGACGCCGTCGACGACGCCGTCGGTGGTGAGCACCTCGTCGACCCGGTGCCGGAACCGGAACTCCACCCGCCCGCGCGCCGCGGCGTCGCGCACCCGCCGCTCGAACGGAGCGAGGACGCCCGGCCCGGTGCCCCAGGTGAGGTGGAAGCGCGGCACCGAGTTGCCGTGCCCGTCGGCGAGGTGGCCGCCGCGCTCGGCCCAGCCGACGACCGGGATCCAGCGCACCCCCTGGCCGTGCAACCACGAGCGCTTCTCCCCCGCGGCGAAGTCGACGTAGGCCGTGGCCCACTGCCGGGCCCAGAAGTCCTCACCGGACGGGTCGTCGACGCCGCGGTCGAACGTGGCCGTGCCCAGCCAGTCCTGCATCGCGAGGTCGGCCGAGTCCCGGATGCCCATCCGCCGCTGTTCGGGGGTGTCGACCATGAACAGCCCGCCGAGCGACCAGAACGCCTGCCCGCCCAGGTTCTGCTCCCCCTCCTGGTCGAGCAGCAGGACCTTCCGTCCGGCCTCGGCCAGCTCCGCCGTCGCGACCAGGCCCGCGAGCCCGCCGCCCACCACGATCACGTCCGCGTCCACGACGCCCCCGTCCCTCGATCTCCGTGTCTCGCCGCCGCTCGACCGCCCGGCACCGGTCCGGGCATTGTCCAGCCCACCGGCCCGGCCGGGCCGCGACCGCGGGCCCTAACCCTCGCGCGTCCAGGACCCGAGCACCATCAGTGTCTTCGTCCCGGTGACGGTCCCGGCGCGGCGCAACGTGTCGATCACCGACTGCAGGTGCCGGAGGTCCCGTGCGCGGACATGCACGAGCGCGTCCGGATCCCCGGCGATCGTGTAGACGGCCTGGACCTCGGGCACCGTGGTCGCCGTGGTCACGATGTCGGTCACGCCGGTACGCCCGGTGTAGCGCAGCTCGGTGAACGCCTCGACGCCCCAGCCGAGCGCGGCGTGGTCGACCTGCACGGTGAACCCGGTGATCACCCCGGTCTCCCGCATCCGGTCCACCCGCCGTTTCACCGCGGCCACCGACAGCCCCACCACACCGGCCATCTCGGAGTAGGTCCGGCGCCCGTCCTCGTGCAGCAGGGCGAGCAGCCGGTGGTCGGTCTCGTCGATGTCACTCACGCACACTTCTCCTCGATCTGACGCCCCGGCCGTACATATCTTGCGTCGTCGCGGCCAGTTCCGCGTCATCGCTTGTGCGCCGGAGCCGCGGCGGCCTTTCATCGTCGCCGTGACCGCCACCACCACGGCGCAGGCCGTCCCCGCCGAGAACGAGTACACCGCCGAGTCCGGCCGGGTCCTGATCTCCGGGATCCAGGCGCTGGTCCGGCTCACCCTGGAGCAGCGCAGGCTCGACGCCGCGCGCGGGCTGGACACCGGGGTGCTCGTCTCCGGCTACCAGGGCTCGCCGCTGGGCGGGGTGGACATGGAGATGGGCCGGGCCGCACCGTTCCTGGACCCGGCCGGCGTGGTGTTCCGCCCCGGGGTCAACGAGGAGCTCGCCGCCACCGCGGTCGCCGGCAGCCAGACCCTGGACCGGGTGCCGGGCGCCCGCCACGACGGGGTCACCGGGTTCTGGTACGGCAAGAACCCCGGCCTGGACCGGGCCGCGGACGCGATCCGGCACGGCAACCTCTCCGGCACCGCGCCGCTGGGCGGGGCCGTGGCCTGGATCGGCGACGACCCGGCCAGCAAGTCCTCCACCGTACCGAGCTCGTGCGAGCCGATCGCGCAGAGCCTGGCCATGCCACTGCTCGCTCCCGGCACCGTCGAGGAGATCATCCCGCTGGGGCTGCACGCCGTCGCGCTGTCCCGGGCGAGCGGGCTCTGGACCGGCCTGAAGATCATCGCCGACATCGCCGACGCGTCCGCGACGATCGAGGTGGGCGCGCTGCACCGGGGCATCCCGCACCCGCCGTCGGCCCCGCGCCCGACGCCGGCGGCGCTGGTCGGGCCGGCCGCGCTGGACGCCGAGCACGACATGCTGACCCGCCGGCTCGACCTGGCCCGCGCCTACGCCCGCGAGACCGGCCTGAACCGGATCGCGTTCTCCGCCCGCGCCGCCCGCCTCGGCGTGCTCGCCTCCGGCACCGGCTACGCCGTCGTACTGCGCGCCCTGGAGGACCTCGGTCTCGACGAGGCCGCCATGGAGGCCCTCGGCCTGCGCCTGATCAAGGTCGCCATGCCGTTCCCGTTCGACGGCGAGGCACTCGCGGAGATGACCGGCGACCTGGACGAGGTGCTGGTCGTCGAGGACAAGGTGCCGTTCCTGGAGGACCACCTCCGGTCCGCGCTCTACCGCCGCCCGCAGGCCCCGGACGTCGTCGGACGCCGGGACGGGACCGGGCGACCGCTGCTCACCGCCCGCGGGCAGCTCGGCGCCGAGGACGTGGCCCGCGCGCTCGCCGCCCGGATCACCGCCGTCGCCGGTGCGGACCGGCTGCCCGCCACCGCGGTCGCGCACCTGGACGCGCTCGCGCCGGCCCGGCCGTCGCGGATCGCGCTGCCGGTGGCGCAGGCCGGTGCGCGCACCCCGTACTTCTGCTCGGGCTGCCCGCACAACACCTCGACCCGCACCTCCGACGACACGCTGGTCGGTGTCGGGATCGGGTGCCACGTGATGGTCGCCCTCGACGGGCAGGGCCGCGGCCACCAGGTCGGCATGACCCAGATGGGCGGCGAGGGCGCCCAGTGGATCGGCCTCGCGCCGTTCACCGACGACCGGACGCTGGTGCAGAACCTGGGCGACGGCACGTTCCACCACTCCGGCTCGCTGGCGGTCCGCGCGGCCGTCGCGGCCGGGGTGACGATGACCTACAAGCTGCTCTACAACGACGCCGTGGCCATGACCGGCGGGCAGCAGGCGATCGGCCGGCTGTCCGTCCCGGAGATCACCCGGCTGCTCGCGACCGAGGGCGTCGTGCGCATCGTGATCACCACCGACGACCCGGGCGCCTACCGCGGGGTCGCGCTCGACCCGATCGCCTCGGTGCGCCACCGCGACGACTTCGCCGCCGTCGAGGCCGAGCTGACCGCGCTCGACGGCGTCACCGTCCTGATCCACGACGACCGCTGCGCGGCCGAGGAGCGCCGGCTGCGCAAGCGCGGCGAGCTGCCGACCCCGGCCGAGAAGGTCGTGATCAACGAGCGGGTGTGCGAGGGCTGCGGGGACTGCGGGGAGAAGTCCACGTGCCTGTCCGTGCAGCCGGTCGGCACCGAGTTCGGCCGCAAGACCCGGATCCACCAGGCCTCCTGCAACTCCGACCTGTCCTGCCTGCAGGGCGACTGCCCGTCGTTCCTGCTGGTCGAGCCCGGCGCTCGGCGCCGTCGCGAGGTCCCGGAGCTGCCGGTCCGGCTGGTCGAGCCGACCCCGCGGCTCGCCGGGGACTCCGCGCTGCTGCGGATGCCGGGGATCGGGGGCACCGGCGTCGTCACGATCTCGCAGGTGATCCAGCGGGCCGCGCACCTCGACGGCCTGTTCGCCGCCGGGCTGGAACAGACCGGGCTCGCGCAGAAGGGCGGCCCGGTCACCTCCGACGTGCGGATCGCCAAGACCCCGTTCACCGGCGCGCTGCGCGCCTCGCGGGCCACCGCCGACGTGCTCGTCGGCTTCGACCTGCTCGGTGCCGCGGACCCGGCGAACCTGGCCACCGCACGGGCCGGGCACACCGTGGCCGTGGTCAACACCGCGCTGGTCCCGACCGCGGCCATGGTGACCGGCCGGGTCGTGCTGCCCGGCTCACCGGACGACTCGCTCGAGCGGATCTCGGCGGCCACCGGCGCCGGGAACCTCTACCTCGACGCCCAGTACCTGTCGGAGTCGCTGTTCGGCGACCACATGCCGGCCAACATGCTGCTCGTCGGTGCCGCCTACCAGCACGGCGTCGTGCCGATCGCGGCCGAGGCGATCGAGGACGCGATCCGCCTGCAGGGGACCGCGGTCGCCACGACCCTGGCCGCGTTCCGCTGGGGACGGGCCGCGGTGCTCGACCGCGACGCGGTGCTGGCCGCGGTCGCCCCGCCGGCGCGCGCCACCGTCGAGGTCGGGGACCGCGCCGCGCGGGTCGCCGGCGCCGTCGCCGCCTCCGGGGAGCTGGCCACGGTGCTGGCCACCCGGGTCGCCGACCTGGAGGGCTTCCAGGACGCGGCGCTGGCCGGACGCTACGCCGAGGAGGTCGGGCGGGTCACCGCGCTGGCCACCGCCCGTACCGACTCCTCCACCGGCGAGCGGATCGGGACCGCGTACGCGACCGGGCTGCACAAACTGCTGGCCTACAAGGACGAGTACGAGGTCGCCCGGCTGCACCTGGACCCGGTCGAGCGGGCCCGCCGGGACGAGGAGTTCGGCCCGGACGCCGCGGTGTCGGTGCTGCTGCACCCGCCGGTGCTGCGCGCGCTCGGGATGAACCGCAAGATCCGCCTGCGCGGTCGGACCGCCGAGGTCGCGTTCCGCGCGCTGCGCGCCGGGCGCGGGCTGCGCGGCACCCCGCTCGACGTGTTCGGCTACGCCCGCGTCCGTCGGGTCGAGCGGGAGCTGGTCGGCGAGTACCAGACGATGGTGCGCGACGCCCTGGCCCACCTCGACGGGCGGACCGCGCCGCTGGTCGTCGAGCTCGCCGGCCTGCCGGACGTGGTCCGCGGCTACGAGGACGTCAAGCTCGCCACCGTCGCGACGTTCCGGGAGCGGGCCCGCGAGCTCCGGGACCGGCTCGCCGCGCGGTAGTCCCGGGGAGAGCGGCCCGCTCCTGCGGGCGCCGTCTCAGCCGGCCCCGCGGTGGCCCATCAGCTCCAGGGCGAAGGAGACGTAGCGCCGGGCGATCTGCTCCGGGTCGAGCGCGCCGTCGCGCCGCCACCAGGTGGGCAGCGCCGTGCACATCGTGACGACGGCGCGGGCCGCCTCGTGCGGGTGGTCGGCCCGGAACCGGCCGCTGCGGACGGCGTCGTCGACCTCGTCGTCGACCATCCGCTGCTGCACGGTGCGCAGCTCGGCGATCCGGCTCCGGTTGCCCGGCTCCAGGCTGCGCATCTCGGCGGCGCCGACGAACCCGAGCTCCTTGCGGTGGGTGTGGAACAGCGCGAGGTTCTCGACGAGCAGGCCGAACCGTTCGACCGGGTCACCGCCCTGCGAACGGGCCGCCCCGGCCCGGGCGAGCAGGTCGCTCATCGTCCGGTCGAAGACCGTGACCAGCATGGCCTGCTTGCTCGGGTAGTAGTGGTAGATCCCCGACACCGACAGGCCGCAGTGCGACGCGATGCCCCGCACCGTCGCACCGTGGTAGCCGATCTCGAGGAACTCCTGCAGTGCCGCCGCCAGGACGGGGTCGAAGTCCAGCGGCCCGTACTCCCGCCAGTCCGTCCCGGCCCTCGCCGTGCCCGGGCCCGCACCGGGCGCGGCGCCGACCCGGCCCTCGGAGAGCGGCGCCGGTCCCGACACCGCCGCCGGGACGCCGTCCGTGGGCCCCGGCAGCGCCCGGCCCGCCGCGTCCGGGACGGGCCCGACGGTGTAGAGCTGCGGCACCGTCAGGTCCAGGGCCTCGGCGATCCGGCTCAGCCGGCTCACGCTCAGGCCGGTGTTGCCGTTCTCGATCTGGCTCAGCGTCGCCGGGCTGACGTGCAGCGTCGCCGCGAGGCCGCGCAGGCTCGTCCCTCGGGCCTGCCGGACCGCCCGGATCCGGGACCCGAGGTCGGTGTCCGCCGGGTGGCCGCCGCCGGTCATCTCGCCGCCTCTCCTCGTTCAGTCCGACTAAACATCTCGCGGCGACGGTGGCCCGTACAAGCAATTGACGGTCATTTATGTGTCCTGCATCATCGCCTAAACACCGACCGAGCGAGCGATCGCACGTGATGTCGCGTGCGCGCAGGACAAGGAGGACGACGATGTCCGACACCCCCACGATGGCCGAGCTGCTGGGCGCCGACACGCCATCGAACTGGGGCAAGTGGGGTCCTGACGACGAGGTCGGTTCGCTCAACTATCTCGACGCCGCACAGGTCCTGCGCGGCGCGCAGCACATCCGCTCGGGCGAGGTGTTCCCGCTGCAGGCCGCGATGGGCCACCCGCACGGCGACCCGGTCTTCCCCGGTCGGGAGAGCATCAACCGCACCGTGGTCTGGGACGAGTCGTCGTGGGACGAGGGCAAGGAGGGCGCGCCGGCGTTCCCCGGCGGGCTGCACTACGCCGACGACAAGGCCGAGATCTTCCTGCAGGGCTCCACGCAGTACGACGCGCTGGGACACGTCTGGTACGACGGCAAGATCTGGAACGGCTACGACGCCCGCACCACCGTCGACGACCTGTCCAAGGCCTCGGTCCAGCCGATCGCCGAGCGCGGGGTCGTCGGGCGCGGCGTGCTGATCGACATGGCCCGCCACCGCGGGAAGCAGTGGCTGGACAAGGGCGAGACGTTCGACCACAACGACCTCGAGGCCGCCGCCAAGGCGCAGGGCGTCGAGCTGGGGCAGCGCGACATCCTGCTGATCCGCACCGGGTTCCTGACCTACTTCTACTCCACCTCCGCCGAGGAGTTCTACGCGAACTTCATGGAGCCGGGCCTGACCTACTCGCGTGAGCTCGTGCAGTGGTTCCAGGACAAGGAGATCCCGAACCTGATCACGGACACGATCGCGAACGAGGTCACCGCGAACCCGGAGACCGGGGTCCTGCTGCCGCTGCACTGCGCCCTGATGCGCAACCTCGGCGTCGTGCTCACCGAGATCTGCATCCTGGACAAGCTCGCCGAGGCGTGCGCGGCGGACAACCGCTGGGACTTCCTCTACACCGCCGCCCCGCTGAACGTCGTCGGTGGCTCGGGGTCGCCGGTCAACCCGGTCGTGATCCGGTGAGCACCGACGACGCTCTCCCTCCCGCGGAGGAGACATGAACACGAACGACGCATTCCAACCCGCGGAGGGGACATGAGCACCGCCGGCACCGGGGTCTACGGCGAGCGCCCGTGGCTGGCGCGCTACCGCCAGGACTACCCCACCGACATCACGCCCGAGTTCCCGTCGATGCTGGCGCTGTTCGAGGCCTCCCTCGAACGCGCTCCGCAGACCGAGATCGTCAAGTACTTCGACGGCTCGCTGACCCTGGCCCGGCTCGACGAGCTCTCGGACGCCTTCGCCGTCGCGCTGACCGAGCGCGGCTTCGCGAAGGGCGACCGGCTCGCCACCTACCTGCAGAACATCCCGCAGGCGCTGATCGCGGTGATCGGGACCTGGAAGGCCGGCGGCATCGTCGTCTCGATCAACCCGATGAGCCGGGAGCGGGAGCTGACCACGCTGCTCACCGACTGCGGCGCGACCGCGATCCTGGCCCAGGACGACCTCTGGGAGATCGCGGCCCCGGTCGTGCCGGGCACGGCGGTGCGGATCGCGCTGACCACCTCGCCGCTGGAGTTCCAGACCCGCCACGACCCGCGGCTGTTCGCCGGCCTCGAGCGGGTCCGCCACGACGGCACCGAGGACCTCGCCGAGGTGCTGGCCTCGGCCGCGGGCCGCACGCCGGAGCCGGTCGAGCTGGGTCCCGACGACGTCGCGTTCCTCGGCTACACCTCCGGCACCACCGGCCCGCCCAAGGGCGCGATGAACACCCACGGCAACGTCGTGTTCAACGCCCAGACCTACCGGGACTGGATCAAGCTCGACCAGACCGACACGGTCCTGGGCGTCGCCCCGCTGTTCCACATCACCGGCGTCGTCGGGCACATGGCGATCGCGCTGCTGCTCCCGGCCCCGCTGGTGCTGGCCTACCGGTTCGACCCGGGCGTCATGCTGGACACGATCCGCGAGCACCGTCCGACGTTCGCGATCGGTTCGATCACCGTGTTCATCGCGCTGATGAACGTCGACGGCGTGACCCGCGAGGACATGGCCTCGATGCGCCGGGTCTACTCCGGCGGCGCGCCGATCCCGCCGAGCACGGTGAAGGCCTTCTCCGACCAGTTCGGGCTCTACATCCACAACTTCTACGGGCTGACCGAGACGAACTCGCCCTCGCACGGGGTGCCCTTCGAGGGCGACGCCCCGGTCGACGAGGCCTCGGGCGCGCTCTCGGTCGGGGTGCCGATCTTCTCCACCCTCGTCTCGATCGTCCGCGACGACGGCACACCGGCCGACGTCGGCGAGGTGGGCGAGATCGTCACCCGCGGCCCGCAGGTGGTGCCCGGCTACTGGAACAAGCCCGAGGAGACGCAGAACGCGCTGCGCGCCCCGGACGGTTCGGTCGCCCTCTACACCGGCGACGTCGGCTACATGGACGCCGACGGGTGGTTCTACGTCGTCGACCGCAAGAAGGACCAGATCAACGCCGGCGGCTACAAGGTGTGGCCGCGCGAGGTGGAGGACGTGCTCTACGAGCACCCCGCCGTCCGCGAGGCCGCCGTGGTGGGCGTGCCGGACGAGTACCGCGGCGAGACCGTCAAGGCGTTCGTCTCGGTTCGTCCGGGGCACGAGGTCGAGCCCGGCGAGCTGATCGCGTTCTGCAAGGAGCGGATGTCGGCCTACAAGTACCCCCGCCAGGTCGAGATGCTCGACGAGATCCCGAAGACGGTCACCGGCAAGCTGCTGCGCCGCGAGCTCCGCGGCCGGTGAGGCGCCCGGCGGCCCCGTGAACCGCGCCGGGCCCGGACACCGTCGTCCGGCCCGGCGCAACCTCGCGGCCCGGCTGCGCCGCTCAGTTCACCGGTGCGGCCTCCGGCGCGGCCACGTCCTGCCCGTGGGCGTGGACCCAGGAGAACCGGTCCAGGTAGTGCGCCAGACCCGCGTCGCGTGCCGCGGCCTCGGGGCTGCCCGCGCGTAGGTGCAGCAGGGTCCCGGTGTCCCACGAGCTGCGGGCGACCGCGCGGGTCCGGGCGCGGCGCCGGCGGGGGTACTCGGCCAGCGCCGCGTCCGGGCCGCGGCTGGCCAGCAGGCCGGCGAGCTCGGCCGCGTCCTCGATCGACTGGTTCGCGCCCTGGCCGTGGTGGGGCAGCATCGCGTGGCAGGCGTCGCCGATCAGCGTCACCCGCCCGCGCGTCCAGGTGCTCATCGGTGGCTGGGCCAGCAGCGGCCAGCGCGGGCTCTGCGGGACCGCGGACAGCATCTCGGTCACCGCCGGATGCCAGCCGGCGAACCCGTCGAGCAGCTCGCCCCGCACCGTCTCGCGCGGGCCGGCGGGCCCGTCCCACGCCTGCGGCCCGCACAGCACCGCGAGGAAGTTGACCGTCTCGTCGTTCTCGCCCAGGGCGTAGTGCAGCAGGTGCGCGTCGGAGCCCATCCAGAACTGGATGGCCAGCGGG
>CBIHNM010000129.1:0-11713 GCA_966211265.1 uncultured Pseudonocardia sp. | reverse complement strand
GGCACACCCCCCCCCCCCGCGGCCCACCGGCCCCCCCCCCCCGCGCCGCCACCATGGTCCCCCCCCCCCCGCGCCCCCCGGCCCCGCGCCCCCGGCGCCGGCGGGCGGGGCGGCGGGGCGCACGGTCCCGGCGGTGCCGTCGCCGGGGAGCCCGCCGGCCGCGCCGCCACCGCACGCCCGCGCCGGCGCCCTGGTCCGGTCGGTGCTCGAGGTGCTGGCCGGGCGACGGCGGCCGGCGCAGCTGGCCTCCGCGGTCACCCCGGAGGTCCTGCGCTACCTGGCCGCGAGCAGGCCGTCGACGGTGCGCGCGGTCGCACCCGGCCGGGTCCACGTCCGCCAGCCGCACCCGCACGCGGCCGAGGTGGTGGCCGTCTGCCGGGTCGGCGACCGGGTCCGTGCCCTGACCCTGCGCCTGGACGCCCGGCCCGTCGGCCGGGAACGGGACGCGGCCGTCGGCGCCGCCGGGAACCGTGAGCGGGCGACGACGTGGACCTGTACCGCCGTGCGCCTGCTCTGAACGGCCCGCGGCGGCCACCGACCGGTCCCGGGGCGCCCGGGACGACACGGCGCCGCCGGCGGGGCCCGACGGCGGCGCCGGCGGGGCCCGGCGGCGGCGCCGTGGCTCGTGCCCGATCAGCGCCGGCGGCGGTTCGCCTTCTCCGCGGCCCGCTGCTGGCGGCGGCGTTCGGCGCGGTTGCCTCCCGCGTCACCCTCGGCGGAGGCACCGTTCGCCGCCGCGGTCCTCTCGGCCGCGCGCCCGTTCCCGTTCGGGGCGCCGTCGCCCCGGCGGGCCACCTCGCCGTCCTCGGTCGGGCCGCTGTACTGCAGGTTCTGCGGCGCTCCGGAGCGGAACAGGTTCGGCAGCACGGCCGTCTGCTCGTTCGGGTCCTCGTCGGCCACCCGGCGGCGGCCACCCATCGCCGGGCGCGCCGGGACGACCGGGAGCTCGGTGGTGTCGTCCTCGCGGGGCGGCTCGGGTGCCTCCTCCGCGACCGGGGTCCCGTCGGCGTCGACCGGCGGCTGCTCGGCCACCTGCACGGTGACGTTGAACAGGTGCCCGATCGTCTCCTCCTTGATGCCCTCGAGCATCGCCGAGAACATGTCGTACCCCTCGCGCTGGTACTCGATCACCGGGTCGCGCTGGGCCATCGCGCGCAGCCCGATGCCCTCCTTGAGGTAGTCCATCTCGTAGAGGTGCTCGCGCCACTTGCGGTCGATGACCTGCATCAGGACCTGGCGCTCGAGCTCGCGCATGCCGCCCTGGGCGCCGATCAGCGCGTCCATCTCGGCCTCGCGCCGGGCGTAGGCGGCCTCGGCGTCGGCCAGGATCGCCTTCTCCAGGGCCTCCGCGGAGAGCTCCTCGATCCCGTCCTCGGCGTCGGCGATGTCGCGCCACGCGATCGACACCGGGTAGAGACCGCCGACCGCGGTCCAGAGCTTGTCCAGGTCCCAGTCCTCGGAGTACCCCTCGGCCGTGGCGCCCTGGACGTAGCCGTGCACGACGTCGGCGAGCATGTTGCGCGTCTGGTTCTGCACGTCCTCGCCGTCGAGGACCAGCCGGCGCTCGTCGTAGATGATCTTGCGCTGCTGGTTGAGGACCTCGTCGTACTTGAGGACGTTCTTGCGGATCTCGAAGTTCTGCTGCTCGACCTGGGTCTGCGCGCTGCGGATGGCGCGGGTGACCATGCCGGCCTCGATCGGCACGTCGTCCGGCAGGTTGAACCGGTTCATGATCGACTCGACCACCTGGCCGTTGAACCGGCGCATCAGGTCGTCGCCCAGCGAGAGGTAGAACCGGGACTCGCCCGGGTCTCCCTGACGACCGGAGCGGCCGCGCAGCTGGTTGTCGATCCGGCGCGACTCGTGCCGCTCGGTGCCCAGGACGTAGAGGCCACCGGCGTTCTTGACCTCTTCGGCCTCGGCCTGGACCTGCTTGCGCATCCGGGACAGCACCGCGTCCCAGGCCTGCTCGTACTCCTCGCGGGTCTCCACCGGGTCGAGGCCCTGGCTGCGCAGCTCCAGGTCGGCCAGGAACTCCGGGCTCCCGCCGAGCATGATGTCGGTACCGCGACCGGCCATGTTCGTGGCCACCGTGACCGACCCGGCGTGCCCGGCCTGCGCGATGATCGTCGCCTCGCGGGCGTGGTTCTTCGCGTTCAGGACCTCGTGCGGGATGGCGCGCTTGAGCAGCAGCTGCGCCAGGTACTCGGACTTCTCGACGCTCGTGGTGCCGACCAGCACCGGCTGGCCCGCCCGGTGCTTCTCGGCGATCTCGTCGGCGAGGGCCTCGAACTTGGCCGGCTCGGTCTTGTAGATCAGGTCCGGCTGGTCCTCACGGATCATCGGCCGGTTCGTGGGGATCGTGACCACGGACATCTTGTAGATCTCGTTGAGCTCGGAGGCCTCGGTCTGAGCCGTACCGGTCATCCCCGAGAGCTTGGTGTAGAGCCGGAAGAAGTTCTGCAGCGTGATCGTGGCCAGCGTCTGGTTCTCCGCCTTGACCTCGACGTTCTCCTTGGCCTCGATGGCCTGGTGCATGCCCTCGTTGTAGCGGCGCCCGGCCAGCACGCGGCCGGTGAACTCGTCGACGATCAGGACCTCACCGTCGTTGACGATGTAGTCCTTGTCCTTCTTGAACAGCTCCTTGGCCTTGACCGCGTTGTTCAGGTAGCCGACCAGCGGCGTGTTCGCGGACTCGTAGAGGTTGTCGATGCCGAGCTGGTCCTCGACCAGCGTGACGCCCTCCTCGGTGATCCCGACCATGCGCTTGCGCTCGTCCACCTCGTAGTGGATGTCCTTGGTCAGCATCGGGGCCAGCCGGGCGAACTCCTGGTACCAGCGGGCGCTCTGCTCGGCCGGGCCGGAGATGATCAGCGGCGTGCGCGCCTCGTCGATCAGGATGGAGTCGGCCTCGTCCACGATCGCGAAGTTGTGCCCGCGCTGCACCATGTCGGAGGCGTTCCACGCCATGTTGTCGCGCAGGTAGTCGAAGCCGAACTCGTTGTTCGTGCCGTAGGTGATGTCCGCGGCGTACTGCTCACGCCGGGTCGCCGGCGGCATCTCGGCCAGGATCACCCCGACCGTCAGGCCCAGCCAGCGGTGGATCCGGCCCATGGTCTCGGAGTCGCGCTTGGCCAGGTAGTCGTTGGTCGTGACGACGTGGACGCCCTTGCCGGAGATCGCGTTGAGATAGCTCGCGAGCACCGAGGTCAGCGTCTTGCCCTCACCGGTGCGCATCTCGGCGACGTTGCCCAGGTGCAGGGCCGCGCCCCCCATCAGCTGCACGGTGAACGGTCGCTGGCCCAGCGTGCGCTGCGCGGCCTCGCGGACGACCGCGAACACCTCGGGCAGCAGCTCGTCGAGCGACTCGCCCTCGCCCTCGGCGTGCCGGGAACGGAACTCGGCCGTCTTGGCCTGCAGCTCGGCGTCCGACAACGCCTGGATCTCCGGTTCGAGCTCGTCGATATGGGCGGCGATCTTGCCGAGCCGTTTCACCAGCTTGGTCTCGCCGGCTCGGAGGAGACGACTCAGGAAGGGCACTGCACGACCTCATTCACGATCGCGGTCAGGTCATCGCAGGCAGCATCGACGACGCGCTGTACGCGATATCGCGACACCACCTGCGCCGCCATGGTACGCAGCCCCCGCGGCGGGACCAGCCGGAACGTCGCCCCGGGCGACCGTGAGGCCCATGGGCGGCGGGGGGTCGGCGGGTGACCGACCCCCCACCGCACAGGGTCAGCCGTTCAGCCGGATGACGCCGTAGTCGTAGCCCTTGCGCCGGTACACCACCGACGGCTGTCCGGAGTCGGTGTCGGAGAAGAGATAGAAGTCGTGTCCGACCAGTTCCATCCGCGACAGGGCCTCGTCCACCGACATCGGCCGGGCGTCGTGCACCTTGTCCCGGACGATCCGGCCCGGGCGGGGCTCGTCGTCGTCGAGATGTTCGGAGTGCCCGCGGGGTCCGGGCAGCAGGTCCTCGAGCGGCGGGGCCTCCTCCAGCAGGGCCACACCACCGGGCGCAGCGGCGCGAGCGGCGGAGACCTTGTCCCGTCGGCTGGGTTTGCGACGGTCGTGCGAGCGGCTGAGCCGACTCGCGAGCTTGCTGACCGCGAGGTCGAGCGCGGCGTAGAAGTCCCCGGCGACGGCTTCGGCGCGGGCCACGGCACCGCACCCGCCGCGTCCGGTGATCTCCAGTCGTTGACAGCTCTTCTGCTGACGGGGGTTCGGCTCGTGGAAGAGCTCGACCTCCATCCCGACGATCTTGTGGTCGTAGCGCTCGAGGCGGCTGAGCTTCTCCTCGACGTGGCCACGGAAGTGATCCGGTACCTCAACGTTCCGGCCGGTGACGGTGATCTCCACTCGGACATCCCTCGCTCTCGTACGTCGGTCGCAGGTCTGGTCTACAGATCGGTGGTGACGTTTTCGGGCCCGGGACCCGACGGCCCCTGGGGCGTCGTTCGGCGAGTCCTCCTCGTGTGCTAGAGGCGTGTCGTTCAACCGACGTTAGCGGTAAGTCCGCCCGTGTGACACCCCTCTCACCGACCCGGCCGGGGGATCTCGGACGGGCCGTCGGCGCCCACGGTGAGCACCACCGGCACCCGGGTGGGTACCGGCCGCCGCGGCGGCGCCACCGGTCGCGTCGCACAGCACCACCGACGCGGTCACCCTGATGCCGCTGCGGTGCAGGACCTCACGGCACGTGCCGAGCGTGGCCCCGGTGGTGACGACGTCGTCGACCAGCACCACCACGGCATCCGCGCCCGGGCCTGCCGAAACCGGCGGCCGGAACGCCATCCCGCCGGCCAGATTCGCCGCGCGCTGGGCCGGGCCCAGCCCGACCGAATCCCGGACCCGGCGGTCGAGCGCGAGCACCGGGGCGACCCGCACGACCAGACCGGCCGCGCCCAGACGGGCCGCGAGGCCGCGGGCCAGCCGGGCCACGTGGTCACCGCCGCGCGACCGGGCGGCACCGGGCCGTGACGGCGCCGGCACCAGCCACACCGGCCCCGGCGGCGACACCGGCAGGACCGCGGCGACCGGTGGCACCAGCAGCCCGGCCAGCGACGGCGCGAGGTCGCGCCGGCCGCGTTCCTTGTACCCGAGCAGCGCCCGGCGCAACGGGCCCCGGTACCGGCCGGCGGCCGCGACCGGCCCGGCGCGGGGCAGCGTCACCGTCAGCGGGCCGCCGGTCGTGCCGGCACAGGCCGGGCACCAGCCCCCTCCGGGCGCGCCGCACCCGCCACAGGTGCTGGGCAGCACGAGGTCGGTCAGTCCGGCCAGCAGCTCACGGGTGGTCATGGCGCGAGCATGCGCCGCCCGCCCGACGGTGCTCGGCCGACCGGCCGCGACCGGGCGGAGCTGTCCACAACCCGCCGGTAACCTCAGCTCGGGTAGAAGGGCCGCGCGTCCGACGTCGCGCCGAGCGCCTGCCGCCAGGCGTCCAGGTCGCCCCCGGCGAAGCTCCACACCCCGGTCCGGTCGGCGACGTACATCGGGCGACCGGGTGCGGCCGCCACGGTGCGCAGCGGCGAGGTCAGGTTGACGCTCGGCATCGGGTCCAGGGTCAACCCGTCCACCGACACCAGCGACACCGGCCGGTCGGAGTTCGCGGCCACCACCAGCTGGTCGCCCGCCCGCCAGTCCAGCGCCACCACACCGTCCAGCTCGGCCGGGCGCAGCTCGCGCACCTGGCGCACGGCCACCGCCCCGCCGGGCAGCGTCACCACGGCACCGACCAGCGCCCGTCCGTCCGCCACGGCCGCGACCCGGGTCCCGTCCCGGGAGAGCACGAGATCACGCACCGGGCCCCGTGAGGTGATCTCCCGGGCGTCCAGCGGCGCCTGCCGGCTCGGACCGGTGTCGGGCACCACCACCCGCTGCGGGACGCCGTCGGCGATCACCCACACCTCGTCGCCCGCGGCGTTCCAGGTGGTCGAGGTCAGCGACCCGCCGGAGACCGGGGTGGCGCTGAGCTGGCCCTCCATCGGGCCGGTCAGCAGCCGCTGGGTACCGGACTCCTCGCGGGAGACCACCGCGATCCGGTTCGACCGCGACGAGCTCGCGGCGTCGGTCACGAAGAACGAGCCGTTGCCCGCCTGCCCGCCGAGCGGCCTGTCCTGGCCGCCGGCCTCGCCGAGCGTGCGCACCTTGCCGTTCTCGATCACCATCGGGGCCAGCGGTGCACCGGCCGGCGGGCCCGCCACCAGGTCGACGACGTCCTCGCGGCCGATGTCGGGACGTCCGGGCAGCAGCGGTTCGCCGTCGGAGAGGATCCGCACCCGGGGGATGCTCACCTCGGCCAGGGTGAGCGCGAGCTGCGCGGCCAGCAGCCGGCGGTCGGCCTCGCCGAGACCGTCGACTCCGGCCAGGTCGAGCACGACGACGCCGTCGGCGGACTCGGTCAGGTTCGAACGCAGCTTCGCCCCGGGCGGGAACGCGGTCGTCGCCGCGCCCTGCAGCCCGGCCGAGGGGCCGTGCAGCAGCACCTCGACCGCGCGGGTCGCCAGCGCGGTGGTCTGGCCGCTGGGGAGGTAATGCGGATCGGCCAGCACCGTCCGGTGCACCGGGTCGACGAACCAGGCCTTGAGCGAGCGGTAGCTGGCCCGGAAGTCCGAGCCGCGGACCAGCACACCGGGCGGCAGGCTCTCGATCCGCCACTGCCCGTCCCGGTTCACCACCCCGACGTCGACCTCGACCCGTGCCGGGGAGGCCTCGAACGCACCGAACGGGTCCAGCGTGCCCAGCCGGGTGCCGCGGATCCGGACGGTGGCCCGGTTCGGGTCGCCGGTGACCCCGTCGGGGGAGAACACCGTGTCGAACCGCTCGCCGAGGATGGTCAGCGACGCGCCGTCGTTCCAGTTCGAGGCCTGCGGGGCGAGGAAGCGGCGGGCCGAGGCGTGCTGGTCGTCGGGCTGTCCGGAGGCGTAGACGAAGCCGCGGACCAGGCCCAGCGGGTCCCGGTCGTCGATCGGGCCGGTCGGCACGGCCGCGGCGCGGTTGTCGCCGATCTGGCGCAGCACCTGCACCGAGGAGTGCCCCGGGACGCTGGCGCAGCCGGCCAGGACCGCCGCGGTCAGGGCCGTGCCGAGCACGCCCAGCAGCCTGCGTCTCACCGGTCCTCCCCCGTGTCCATGATCGCCCGCTCGGCGGGCTGCAGACGATCCTCGTCCCGGTCTGCGGGCTGTCCCGACGCCCGCTCCGACGAGGACGCCCTCGGTGCCGATGCTCGTTCCGCCGACGCTCCTCTCGGTATCCCCCACGGCGGGGTCGGTACCGAGGAGACCGCGCTCTGGTCGGTGAGCGGCATCGCGTCGTCGGAGTCCGGCGGGCCCAGCGGCAACGGGCTGGCCGAGATGTGGGCGCCGACGTGGCGCGGCAGCGTCAACCGGAACGCCGACCCCCGCCCCGGTTCGCCCCACGCCTGCAGCCACCCGCCGTGCAGGCGGGCGTCCTCGATGCTGATCGACAGACCCAGCCCGGTGCCGCCGCTGCGCCGGGCCCGGCTCTCCTCGGCCCGCCAGAAGCGGTTGAACACCAGGTCGGCCTCGCCCGGGCGCAGGCCGACGCCGTGGTCACGCACCAGCACGGCCACCGCCGAGGCGTCCCCGGCGAGCGTGACCTCGACCGGGCGCCCCTCGCCGTGGTCGACGGCGTTGGCCACCAGGTTGCGCACGATGCGTTCCACCCGCCGCGGATCGGCCTCCACGTACTGCCCGACCGGCAGCGTCAGCACCAGCGGCGTCGCGGTCTCGTCGGCCAGCCCGCGCACGGTGTCCACGGCGTTGTCCACCACCCCGGCCAGGTCCACCCGCTCCGCGCCGAGCTCGGCCACACCCGCGTCCAGGCGGCTGATCTCGAGCAGGTCGGCCAGCAGCGCCTCGAACCGGTCGAGCTCGGTGACCAGCAGCTCGGAGCTGCGCCGCAGCGCGGGCAGCAGCTCGTCGCGGGAGGCGTAGAGCACGTCGGCGGCCATCCGGACCGTGGTCAGCGGGGTGCGCAGCTCGTGGCTGACGTCGGAGGTGAACCGCCGCTGCAGCGCGCCGAAGTCCTCCAGCTGCTTGATCTGCGCGGCCAGGCTGCCGGCCATCTCGTTGTAGGACTCGGCCAGGCGCGCGACCTCGTCCTCGCCGCGGGCGGGCATCCGTTCGTCCAGATGCCCGGTGGCGAACCGTTCGGCGACCTCGGCGGCCTGCCGGACCGGGCGCACCACCTGGCGGGTGACGAGGCTGGCGATCGCGGACAGCAGCACCATCAGCACCAGGCCGCCGACGATCAGCGTCGACTTGACCAGGTTCAGCGTGTTCTGCTCGGCGTCCAGCGGGAACAGCAGGTAGAACTGCAGCTCGCGGCCCGCGGTGCCGACCGGCTGCCCGATCACCAGCGTGGGCACGCCGTTCACGGTGGTGTACTGGCGGCTCACCCCGCCCTCGGCGACGGTCTCGCGCTGCTCGCGGGTGACGTCGTCGATCGGGCCGGCCGAGATCTCCGGGCCGTTGCCCGCCCCGGTGGTCAGCGCGGCCCGGAACTCCCCCGCACCGGCCGACCCGGGGTTCGTGCTGTCCGAGTTGGTCAGCCGCTGCAGGGCGTTGACCAGCGTGTCCTGGGCGCCCTCACGGTCCGGGTCGACCCCGGACAGGTCGCTGTCGAGCACCACCCGGCCGGCCTCGGCCTGGGCCAGTGCACCGGCCAGCTTGCCCTGCAGCAGCCGCTCGGCGATCTCGCTCTGCAACACCAGGCCGAGCACGAGCACCACGGCCGAGGACAGCGCCAGCGTGGACACCACGACGCGCAGCTGCAGCGACCGCCGCCAGGACGCCGAGAGCACCGCGCCCAGCTCCTGTGCCTGCGCCCGCACCGGGGCCAGCGCACGGGCCGCCCGGCGCAGCACCGGCAGGTGCGCGATCCGGCGCAGCAGGCGCGGGACCGTCATCGCCGCGACGCCCTGATCATGGGGGGCCGGCCTTGTACCCCACCCCGCGCACGGTCAGCACGACCTCGGGGCGCTCGGGATCGCGCTCCACCTTCGACCGCAGCCGCTGCACGTGCACGTTGACCAGGCGGGTGTCGGCGGCGTGCCGGTAACCCCACACCTGCTCGAGCAGCACCTCGCGGGTGAACACCTGGCGGGGCTTGCGGGCCAGCGCGACGAGCAGGTCGAACTCCAGCGGGGTGAGCGCGATCGGCTGCCCCTCCCGCACGACCTGGTGCGCCGGGACGTCGATCGAGATCTCGCCGATGGCCAGCTGCTCGGCGGGCTCGGAGTCGTTGCGCCGCACGCGCGCCCGGATCCGGGCCACGAGCTCCTTGGGCTTGAACGGCTTGACCACGTAGTCGTCGGCCCCGGACTCGAGCCCGAGCACGACGTCCACGGTGTCGCTCTTGGCCGTCAGCATGACGATCGGGACCCCGGACTCGGCACGGATGGCCCGGCAGACGTCGATGCCGTTCATCCCGGGCAGCATCAGGTCCAGCAGGACGACGTCGGGATCGATCTCGCGCACCGCGGGCAGCGCCCGGGTGCCGTCGGCGACGACCGCCGTCTCGAAGCCCTCGCCCCGCAACACGATGGTCAGCATCTCGGCCAGGGCCGGGTCGTCGTCGACCACCAGCACGCGCGACTTCATGCCCACAGCATCCCACCTGCCACGCTCAGGTCAGCAGAGCCCCGGCCAGCGCGGCGGTGTCCGGAGCACCGGCTCCGTCGAGCACCGTCCACCGGCTCAGCCACGACGCCGCCGCCAGCTGCCGGTAGACCGCGTCGGTGCGCTCCTGCAGCGCGTCATCGCTCTCGTAGGCGTCCCGGGCCCGCCCCGGCTCGGCACGCTCGCGGGAGCGGGCCCGGGACGCCGCGAGCTCGCGGGGCACGGCGAGCAGCAGCTGGTGATCCGGCACCGGGACGGCGAACCGCTCGATCTCCAGCGCCCGCACCCAGGCCACCACCTCGCCCGCGGCGTCCTGGCCGAGCCGGGCGGCGTTGTAGGCGGCGTTCGAGGCGACATAGCGGTCCACCAGGACGACGTCGTGCGCGGCCAGGGCGCTGCGCAGGGCCGGCGCGGCGGCCCGGCGGTCGAGGGCGAACAGCACCGCCATCGCGTGCACCGACGAGCCCAGGTCGCCCATCCGGCCGTAGAGCGCGTCACGGGCCAACTCGGCGTGCACGTCGTCGTCGTAGCGGGGGAAGGCCAGCGACGTCGTGCGCGCGCCGAGCGCGTCGAGCTCGGTGGTCAGCGCACCCGCGAACGTGCGCTTGCCCGCCCCGTCCAGACCCTCGATCACGACCAGCCGCCCCACGGCCGCCGAACCTACCCGGCCCGGCCCAGGCCCAACCCGCGCACCTGCGGCCAGGTCCCCGCGAACCCCGGGTGCAGGTCCAGCTCACCCAGCCGGTCGACGCGGACCCACCGCAGCTCGGTGCTCTCCGGCCCGCGCACCGCCACCGGTGGCGCGGCGGGCGAGCGCAGGACGACCGTGGTGTAGCTCCAGCCGCCGTGGTCGTCGACGAACGTGTCGGCCTCGCACAGCATGTCCAGGTCGAGGTCGCTCTCCTCGGCACCCTCGCGCAGCGCCGCCTCACGGGCGGTCTCGCCGGCGTCGCGGGCACCGCCGGGCACCCCCCACGTCCCGCCGTGGTGGCTCCAGCTCGCGCGGTGCTGCAGCAGCACCCACTCGCTGCCCTCGACCGGGTCGCGGTGGCGGACCAGGAGACCGGCCGCGCCGTAGAGGCCCCAGTGCCGGTGCCCCACGGCGCACCGGACCCAGCCGTCGCCGGAGCCGTCCATCGGATCACCGTAGCCCGTGCCGGATGGGATCATCGGCGCACGCGCACCGGATCACGCGACCTCGTCGCCGCGAGACCGGCGGCCCACGACCACCACATCGACCGGACGGAGACGAGAAGACGATGAGCAGGGCATACTGGGTGAACGCGTTCCGGGCGGTGCACGACCCGGACAAGCTGGCCGCCTACGTGGAGCTCGCCGGGCCGGCGGTGGACGCAGCCGGCGGGCGGTTCCTGGCCCGCGGGCCGGCGGCCGCCGCCTACGAGGCGGGGGTGCGCGAGCGCACCACGCTGATCGAGTTCGACAGCGTGGCGGCCGCCGTGGCCGCCTACGACAGCCCGGGCTACCGCGCGGCACTCGACGCGCTCGGCGACGGCGCCGAACGCGACCTGCGGATCGTCGAGGCGGTCGAGGGCACGTCCGCGACCCCGGGGGCCGCGCACTTCCTGTCCATCTACCGGGCCGTGCTCGACGAGGACAAGGTCGCCGCCTACCGGGAGCTCGGGGGCCCGGCGCTGCAGGCGGAGGGCGGCCGGTTCGTGGCCCGCGCGACGGCGTCGGCGGCGTTCGAGGCCGGGCGGCGCGACCGCGTCGTCATCCTCGAGTTCGACGACGTCGACGCGGCGATCGCCGCCTACGGCAGCCCGGGCTACGGCGCGGCCCTGGCGGCCTTCGACGGCGGCGCCGAGCGCGACATCCGCATCGTCGCGCCGATCACGGCCTGACCCGCGCGCACCCCCGCACCGGCCCGACGAGCGGCACTCCCGTCGCACCCTTTCCGACGAGCGTGCCGCTCGCCGCTGCGCGCCGGGGTACACGAGGACCGCCACCGACGACGCCGGCGGGGGGGGGGCGGGGGGGGGGGCCGCCCCCCCCCCCGGGGGGGGGGGGGGGGGGCGCCCCCGCCCGCCCCGCACCCGCGCGGCGGCCCC
>CBIHNM010000128.1:0-11807 GCA_966211265.1 uncultured Pseudonocardia sp. | reverse complement strand
CGTTCGGGCTCAAGCGCCATCTCGAACGGGACCGCCCGGCCGGTGTCCCGCCCGCCGACCCGGGCCCCCGCGAGCACCCGGAGACGGTGATCTCACCCACCGAGCGGCCCGGGTAGCGTCGCCCCGATGCGCGTCCACGTCGTCTCCGACGTCCACGGCAACACCGCGGCACTGGCCCGGGCCGCGGACGGCGCCGACGGGTTGATCGTCCTCGGTGACCTGCTGGAGTTCGTGGACTACCACCGCCCGGAGAACGGCATCATGGGCCGGCTGCTCGGGGCCGAGGTCAGTGCCGCGTTCGGGCGTTTCCGCGCGCTCGGCGACCGGGCCGGGATGCTCGA
The DNA here is from genome assembly GCA_966211265.1 of uncultured Pseudonocardia sp. Classification (GTDB taxonomy): domain Bacteria; phylum Actinomycetota; class Actinomycetes; order Mycobacteriales; family Pseudonocardiaceae; genus Pseudonocardia. Next base: position 11,466 of record CBIHNM010000128.1, on the reverse strand, counting down.
CCTGCTCGGGCGCAGCTGGGCGCGCTTCGACGACCCCCGCGCCGTGGTCTCCGAGGCCGTCGGCGAGCACTACGACGAGCTGTTCGGGGTGCTGGAGAAGCTCGACGTGCCGGTGTGGGCCATCCCGGGCAACGTCGACATGCCCGAGCTGTGGCCGGCCACCGGCGATGCGGTGCACGCCGTCGACGGGACGGTGGTGACCATCGGCGGGGTCCGCGTCGGCTTCGCCGGGGGAGTGCCGCTGCCGCCGGGGGTCTCGCCGCGCCGCTCCGGGCCCTGGCAGCCCTACTTCCTGACCGCCGAGCGCTTCGCGGCCGATCTGGCCGCGCTGGGCCCCTGCGAGGTGCTGTGCACCCACGCCCCGCCGCAGGCGCCCGACCTGGCCTACGACGTCGTCGCCCGGCGACCCGAGGCCTCCAGCCCGGCCCTGCGCGAGCGGATCCGGGCCGAGCAGCCCACGCACGCGCTGTTCGGGCACGTGCACCAGCCGCTGGCCGCCCGCGCCCGCCTCGGCCGCACCGAGTGCGTCAACGTCGGTCACTTCCGCCGTACCGAGCGGCCCTACGTGCTGCACTTCTAGGCCCCGGTAACGTGCGCGCCATGGCCGACGCGACCACCTCCTCGATCACCATCAGCGCGCCGCCGGAGAAGGTCATGGCGGTGATCGCGGACTTCGAGTCGTACCCCGAGTGGGCCGACCAGATCAACGCCGTCGAGGTCGTCGACCCCGGCGCCGGCGGGCGGGCCGGGCAGGTCCGTTTCACGATGGACGCCGGTGTCATCAAGGACACCTACACCCTCGACTACGACTGGGCGGCCGACGACCGCTCGGTGAGCTGGTCGCTGGTCAAGGGCCAGATCCAGAAGGTGCAGAACGGCGCCTACGAGCTGGTCGGCGACGAGGACTCGACCACGGTCACCTACCGCCTCTCGGTGGAGGTGAACGTCCCGATGATCGGGATGCTCCGCCGCAAGGCCGAGAAGGTGATCATCGACACCGCGCTGAAGGGCCTCAAGCGGCGCGTCGAGAAGGGGTGACCGCGCACCGCGGCGGGTCCGGCGGGCCGCCCCGGCGGGTGCTGATCGGCCGCGCCGTGGTCGATCGTTAGGCTCCCGCCGTGCGCGTGGTGCTGTTCACCGGCAAGGGCGGGGTCGGGAAGACGACCCTCGCCGCCGCGACCGCCGCTGCGCTGGCCGCGTCCGGTCGCAGCGCCCTGGTCGTCTCGACCGACCCGGCGCACTCGCTGGGCGACGCCCTCGACGTCGAGCTCGGCGCGGAGCCGAAGCAGATCGAGGGCGCCCTGTTCGCCGCGCACATCGACGCCCGCGCCCTGCTCGAGGGCGCCTGGGGCGACCTGCAGGACCACCTGCGCACGATGCTCGCCGGTGCCGGGGTCGACGAGCTGGTCGCCGACGAGCTGACCGTCCTGCCCGGGGTCGAGGACCTGCTGGCGCTGGCCGAGGTGCAGCGCCTGGCCGACACCGGTGACTACGACGTGCGGGTCGTGGACTGCGGGCCGACCGCCGAGACGCTGCGCCTGCTCACCCTGCCCGAGGCGTTGTCGGGGTACCTGGAACGGCTGTTCCCGGCGCACCGCCGGGCGGTGCGCGGCCTGGTGGCCAACCTCGCCGGGGCCCGCGGGGACGGCACCGGCTGGGAGCGCACCGTCGAGGCGCTCGGCGAGCTCGCCGAACGCCTGGCCGGGCTGCGCGCGATGCTCGCCGACCGCTCCCGGACCAGCATCCGGCTGGTGCTCACCCCGGAACGGGTGGTGGCCGCCGAGACGCGCCGCACGTTGACCGCGCTGGCCCTGCACGAGCTGCGGGTGGACGCGCTGGTGGCCAACCGGGTGATGCCGGCGCCGCCGCCGTCGCTGCGCGGGCCGGCGGCCCGGTGGCTGCGCGAGCGCCACCACGAGCAGGCCGCGGTGCTCGAGGACCTCGCCGGCCTCGGGGCCGGTGTCCCGGTGCACGCCGTGCGCTACACCGCGGCCGAGCCGACCGGGGTGGCGTCGCTGCGCGAGATCGCCGCGTCGCTCTACGGCGACGACGACCCGCTGCCGCCTCCGGAGGAGGCCGCGGAGCGGCCGCTGCTGGAGCTGCGCCGCACCGCGGGGCACGGGGTGTCGAAGGACACCGAGTTCGAGCTGGTGGTGGCGCTGCCCGGGTCCGAGGACGCGCCGCTGGACCTGGCCCGGGTCGGGGACGAGCTCGCGATCGGGCTCGGCATGACCCGGCGGGTGATCGTGCTGCCGTCGGTGCTGCGCCGGTGCGAGGCGGTCAACGCCCAGCTGGAGGGTTCCGGCGCCGACGCCCACCTGACCGTCACGTTCCGGCCCGACCCGGGGACGTGGATGACGTGAGCGGAGCGCACGGCCCGTGGCCCGAGGACGGACCGGGCCCCACGCACTGCGGCGCGCACGCCGGGCTCGGCGCGGACCTGCGGGGCACGGCGCTGCACCTGCTCGACCGCGTCCGGGAGGTGGTCGAGCCGCTGGGCGACGAGGGCCCCGACGGCGGAGACGACCGCGACGGCGGCGACGACCGCGACCGCGGTGAGGATCGCGACGGCGGCGAGGCCCCGGCCCCGGGATCGCCCGGGGCGTGCCGGGCGTGCCCGGTCTGCGCGGTGATCGCGGTCATGCGCGGTGAGCGCTCCGAACTGGCCTCGCGCCTGGCCGAGCACGTGACCGGCCTGGTCGCGGTGCTGGCCGCGGTGCTGGAGGCGGACGCCGGTGGCACCGGCGGCCCCGGTGCCGCGAGCAGCGCCTCCGGGCGTCCCGGGCACGGCCACGCCGCGGCGGGCCGCACCGACGGCACCCACCCGGCCTCCTCCCGGCGTCCCGGACCGCCGCGGACGCCCGGGCGCCCGGTCCAGCGGATCGTGGTGCACCGCCGGTGACCCCACCCCGCACGGTGACCGTCGGGGTCGACGTCGGGGGTACCAGCGTGCGGGCCGGCGTCGTGGACGACGACGGCGAGGTGCTCGACACCGTCCGTGCGCCCACGCCCCGCGCCGACGACGCCCTCGAGGCGGCGATCGGAGCGGCCGTCGAGGAGCTGCGCACCCGGCACCGGGTGGCCGCCGTCGGGCTGGCGCTGGCCGGGTTCGTCGACGCCCCGCGCGGCCTGGTCCGCTACGCCCCGCACCTGTCCTGGCGCGACGCCCCGGTGGCCGAGCGGATCTCGGCGCGGCTGGGTCTGCCGGTCGTCGTGGAGCACGACGCGAACGCCGCCGCGCTGGCCGAGCGGCGCTACGGCGCCGCGGCCGGGTCGTCGGTGTGCGTGCTGATCGCCCTGGGCACCGGCATCGGCGGTGCGCTGCTGCTGGACGGGGCGCTGTTCCGCGGCGCGCACGGGGTCGCGCCGGAGCTGGGACACCTGCGGGTCGTGCCGGAGGGCCGGTCGTGCCCGTGCGGCAAGCGCGGCTGCTGGGAGCGCTACTGCAGCGGGACCGCGCTGGCGGAGACCGCACTGGAGATGATCTCCGCGGGGTCGACGTCGTCGGTGCTGGCGCGCGAGTCCGCGCAGGACCCGGGCCGGGTCACCGGGCAGCGGGTGGCCGCCGCGGCGCGGGAGGGCGACCCGCTGGCCCGCCGCGCCGTGCGGGACATGGCCCGCTGGCTGGGGGAGGGCCTCGCGCTGGTCGCCGACGTGTTCGACCCCGACCTGGTGATCGTCGGCGGTGGGGTGTCGGCGTCGGCGCCGCTGTTCCTCGACGAGGCCCGCGAGCACTACGCGCGGGTGGTCACCGGCTCCGGGAACCGCCCGCCGGCCCGGATCCGGACCGCCCAGCTCGGGTCCGCCTCGGCCGTGGTCGGCGCGGCCACCCTGGCCCGGGAGAGCCTCGAGGTCTGACGGGCGCGCCCGGCGGTCGACTCAGAGCACCGCGCCGTCGTCGCCGCCGTCGGTGTAGTGGTCGTCGTCGTCCGAGGGCCACATCCGCATCACCAGCCAGGTCAGCCCGGCCGCGACCGCGACCAGGCCGAGCGGGAGCCCGTAGAGGCTCGACATCCCGAGCGTCGCGGGCACCGCGATCAGCAGCAGCCCGATCCCGATCAGCACCGCCCCCACCAGCGCGGGCGGACCCGGCCGGGGCAGCGGTGGCGGCTCCGGCGGGTGGAAGTGGTCGTCGTCGACCGGCTGCTCGGGGCCCGGACGGTGGACCGGGGGCTGCGGTGTCGCGGCGGGGGTCGCGGGGTGCCCCGAGGGGGCGTCGGCGCCCGGTGGCGGGGCGTCGGGCCAGGACGGGACCGACCCCTCGTCCCGCCAGCTCGCCACGATCCGGTCGAAGGTGTCGTCCGGAGCCCCGGACGGTCCGGTGTTCTCGGGTGTCCCGTCCTCGGGCTCGCGGCTCACCGCTCGCCCCGCGGCGCCGGTCCCCGGGACCGGGCGTGCACGACGTCCATGACTGACCCCTCCCGGCGACGCGCGGCCGCAGCGTCGTCGCCACATCCTGACACGGCGCGGGCGGGCGGTGCAGCCGCCACCGGGAGACCGTGCCACCAGGCCGCCACGACCACCCCGGACGGCGGCCCACACCCATGATCACCTGCCCCGTTGTCGGGATCGGGAGCCCGTCCGTAGGCTTGGGTTCCACGTCGGCGAGGAGGCAGCGCACGGTGCTGTACTGGTGGTCCAAGTTCGTGCTGCTGGGTCCGCTGATGCGGTTGTTCTGCCGGCCGACGATCGAGGGTCTGGAGAACATCCCGGAGCGCGGCGGCGCGATCCTGGCGAGCAACCATCTCGCGGTGGCCGACTCGTTCTTCCTCCCGCTGCTGGTGCCGCGGCGGATCACGTTCCTGGCCAAGCGCGAGTACTTCACCCAGCCCGGCCTCGTCGGGTTCCTGAAGAAGCAGTTCTTCACCGGGGTCGGGCAGGTCCCGGTGGACCGCTCCGGGGGGTCCGCGGCGCGGGCGGCGATGGACACCGCGACGCGCCTGCTGCGCGAGGGCAAGCTGCTGGGCATCTACCCCGAGGGCACCCGCTCGCCGGACGGCAAGCTCTACAAGGGCAAGACCGGCGTCGCCCGGATGGCGCTGGAGGCCGGTGTCCCGGTCGTCCCGGTCGCGATGGTCGGCACCGACCGGGTCAACCCGATCGGTTCCCGGATGTGGCGCCCCCGCAAGATCCGGATCCGGATCGGCGAGCCGATCGACTTCAGCCGCTACGAGGGCATGGCCGGGGACCGGTTCATCGAGCGCTCGATGACCGACGAGATCATGTACGACCTGATGGAGCTCTCCGGGCAGACCTACGTCGACCTCTACGCGACCTCGGTCAAGGAGCGGGCGGCCACCGGCAGGCCCGACCCGCGCATCCCGGACTCACGCGCCAGCTGAGCCCGCTTACGCTGCACCTCGATGCGATTCTTCTACGACTGCGAGTTCATCGAGGACGGCACCACGATCGAGCTCGTCTCGATCGGGATCGTCGGGCAGGACGGCCGCGAGTTCTACGCCGTGTCGACCGAGTTCGACCCGTCCCGGGCCGGCAAGTGGGTGCGGGCGAACGTGCTGCCCAAGCTCCCGTCGCCGGCCGACAAGGCCTGGCGGTCGCGGGAGGCGATCCGGCGCGACCTCCTGGAGTTCGTCACCTCGGCCCCGGGCGAGGTGGAGCTGTGGGCCTGGATCGCCGCCTACGACCACGTCGTGCTCTGCCAGCTGTGGGGCGCGATGCCCGCGCTGCCCCGCGCGATCCCGCGGTTCACCCGGGAGCTGCGCCAGCGCTGGGAGGACGCCGGGCGCCCGACGCTGCCCTCGCCGCCGATCGAGGCCCACGACGCGCTGGCCGACGCGCGGCACAACCTGCGCCGCTGGGAGGCGATCGAGGCCGCGGTCGGCCCGATCGGGCCGGTGGGTGCTCCCGCCGGTGCGTAGTGCGCCACCGGATCGGCCGCGGCACGGCGACACGGCCTAGTCTGGTCGGCGTGAACTGGTCCGTCGACGCTCCGATCGACGTCCTTCCGGAGCTGCCGCCGCTGCCCGCGGACCTGCGCTCCGGACTGGACGACGCCCTCGCCCGCCCTGCCGCCCAGCAGCCCGCCTGGCCCGACCCCGAGCAGGTCACCCAGGTCCGGACCGTCCTGGAGAGCGTCCCGCCGGTCGTGCTCCCGCCCGAGGTGGACCGGCTGCAGTCGCGGCTGGCCGACGTGGCCCGGGGTGAGGCGTTCCTGCTGCAGGGCGGTGACTGCGCCGAGACGTTCGTCGACAACACCGAGCCGCACATCCGCGCCACCATCCGCACGCTGCTGCAGATGGCCGTCGTGCTGACCTACGGCGCGTCGATGCCGGTGGTCAAGGTCGGGCGGATCGCCGGCCAGTACGCGAAGCCGCGCAGCTCCGACATCGACGCGATGGGGCTGCCGTCCTACCGCGGCGACATCGTCAACGCCCTGCCCCCGCACCCCGCCGGACGGGTGCCGGACCCGTCGCGGATGGTGCGCGCCTACGCCAACGCGAGCGCGGCGATGAACCTGGTCCGCGGCCTGACCGCGACCGGCCTGGCCGATCTGACCAAGGTCCACGACTGGAACAAGGACTTCGTCCGGACCTCCGCGGCGGGCGTGCGCTACGAGGCCGTCGCGGCCGAGATCGACCGCGCCGTCCGGTTCATGGACGCCTGCGGGGTGCAGGACCACAACCTGCACAGCGTGGAGTTCTACGCCAGCCACGAGGCCCTGCTGCTCGACTACGAGCGGGCGATGCTGCGCCTGGACCTCGAGCGGGACCCCGACGGCGGCACGCCGCGCCTCTACGACCTGTCCACCCACATGCTCTGGATCGGTGAGCGCACCCGCCAGCTCGACGGCGCGCACATCGCGTTCGCCGAGCTGCTGGCCAACCCGATCGGGCTCAAGATCGGCCCGACGACGACGCCGGAGCAGGCCGTCGAGTACGTCGAGCGGCTGGACCCGCGCAACGAGCCCGGGCGGCTGTCGCTGATCAGCCGGATGGGCAACGGCAAGGTCCGCGAGGTGCTGCCGGCGATCGTGGAGAAGGTCACCGCCTCCGGGCACACGGTGATCTGGCAGTGCGACCCGATGCACGGCAACACCCACGAGTCGACGACCGGCTACAAGACCCGGCACTTCGACCGGATCGTCGACGAGGTGCAGGGCTTCTTCGAGGTGCACCGCCGGCTGGGCACCCACCCCGGCGGCATCCACGTGGAGGTCACCGGCGAGGACGTCACCGAGTGCCTGGGCGGGGCGCAGCGGATCTCCGACACCGACCTGGCCGGTCGCTACGAGACCGCGTGCGACCCGCGCCTGAACACCCAGCAGAGCCTGGAGCTGGCGTTCCTGGTCGCGGAGATGCTGCGCGGCTGAGCGGCCCGCTCAGCTCAGGGCGTCGCGGATGACGGGGCGCCCGGCGGCGGCACGGTCGCAGAAGCCGTAGCCACCGTCCTGCAGCTCGCGACCGGCGTCGAGCAGCGCGGTGTAGGCGGCCATGGCGAACGTGGCCCCGACCGACACCCGGGCCACGCCGATCGCGGCCAGCTCGCCGACCGCGGGCACGCCGGGCAGCGCGAGGACGTTGACCGGGACGTCCACCGCGTCGACCACGGCGCGGACCTCTCCGGCCGTACGCAGGCCGGGTGCGTAGACGACGTCGGCGCCCGCCGCGGCGTAGGCCCGCAGCCGGACGATCGTGTCGTCGAGATCGTCGACGCCGCGGAAGTGGTTGTCCGCCCGGGCGGTGACCACGAGGCCGCCGTCGGCGGCCGCGACGGCGGCGCGCACCCGGTCGAGCGCCGTGGCGAGGTCACGGATCCGGGTGCCGTCCCAGTCCTCGATCGACACGCCGGCGATCCCGGTGTCCCGGGCACGGGCGACGAACCCGGCCACCCCGTCGGGGTCCTCGCCGAAGCAGTCCTCGGTGTCGGCCGAGACCGGCAGGTCGACGGCGGCGGCGAGCTCGCGGCCATGCGCGAGCACCTCGTCCGGGCCCATCGCCCCGTCGAGGCCACCGCGCGCCGCCGCGGCGCCGCCACTGGTGGTGGCGACCGCCCGGAAACCGAGGTGGCGCAGGATCCGGGCCGACCCGGCGTCCCAGGCGTTGGGCATCAGGAGGATCTCGCCGGCGTGGTGCAGGCGGCGGAACTCCTCGACGATCGACACGGCGGTGACCCTAACGGCTCGTCACCCACCCGGCTCCCGTGATCCCGGCCGACGGGGGCGGGGGTCAGATCACGTCCAGCGTGACCGTGGCCCCGGGCTCGGCCTCGTCGCCGGCGTCGGGGTCCTGGCCGACCACGCGCGGGTTGCGGCGGGGGAACGGGAACGAGTTCTCCACCCGGACCGAGAACCCGGCCGCGCGCAGCTCCTCGGTGGCCTCCTCGACGTCCTTGCCGACCACGAACGGCACCGGGCCCTCGGTGACCTCCGGCTCGGGCGTCGGCTCCGGGGTGGGCGGCGGGGCCGGCTCGGCACCGAGGCTGAGCACCAGCGTGACCGGCGCACCGCCCGGCACCGGGGTGCCCGCGGCGGGGTCGGTCCGGATCACCGCGCCCTGCGGCACGGTGTCGCTGTAGGCGTCGGCCGCCGTGGACCGCACCGGGGCGAGGCCGGCCCGGCGGACGATGTCCTCCGCGGCGGCCACGGTGGTCCCGGACGGCACGTCCGGCACCACCGGGCGCCCGGTGGAGACGGTGAGGGTGACGGTGCTGCCGCGCAGCACCCGGGTCTGCGCCTGCGGGTCCGCGGCCACGACGGTGCCGGTGGCGACCTCGTCGTCGGCCCGCTCGGTGATCGAGGGGGTGAGGTCGGCCTCGGCGACCAGGGCCGTGGCGCGGTCGCGCTCCAACCCGGCGACCGAGGGCATCGCCGTCCAGCGGCCCGAGCCCAGCCACCAGGCGCCGGTCCCGACCAGCAGGCCCAGCACCAGCAGCACCGCGATCCAGAGCGCGAACACCCGGCGGCTCCGGCGGCGCTCGCCGCGCAGCTCGGCCCGGGTCATCCCGTCCGGCTCGCCGCCCGCGGTGGTGGCGGTGCCGGGTGGGGCGGCCCCGGCCACCGCCCGGGTGCCGCCCGGGCCGGCGGCGGGGCGGACCCGGTGCGGCGCGGCGGGCACGGTGTCGTGGGAGTCCGGGTTCTCCGGCGGGCGGGGGACCGGCACCCGCGGCAGGCCGAGCCGCTCGGCGACGCCCGCGAGCTCGTGTCCGAACGCGTCCGCGTCGGCCGGGCGGTCCGCGGGGTCGCGGGCGGTGGCCCGGGCGAGGAGCCGGTCGATCTCCGGTGGCAGGCCGGGCACCGTCTCCGAGGGGGCCGGTACGTCGTCGTTGACGTGGCGGTAGGCCACCGAGAGCGGGTTGTCGGCCTCGTAGGGCGCGCGCCCGGTGAGCAGCTCGTAGAGCAGGATCCCGGAGGCGTAGACGTCGCTGCGGGCGTCCGCGCGCCCGGTCTCGACCTGCTCGGGGGACAGGTAGGCCATCGTGCCCAGGATCATCCCGGCGTGGCTGACCCCGGCCTGCGCGGCGGCGGTGAGCAGCCCGAAGTCGGCCACCTTCACCTCGCCCGAGTGCGAGATCAGGACGTTCTCCGGCTTCACGTCCCGGTGCACCATGCCCAGGCGGTGCGCCTGGGCGAGGCCGGCCAGCACCGGCCCCAGCACGCGCACCGCCGCGGGCAGGCCCAGGGCCCCGCGGCCGCGCAGCACGTCGCGCAGGGTGCCGCCCTCGACGAGCTCCAGGACCAGGAACAGGGTCGGCTCGCCGAAACCGTCGGAGGCCTCGATCCGGCCCTGGTCGTGCACCCCGACCACGGACGGGTGGTCGATCCGCGCGGCCAGGCGGGCCTCGCGCTCGAACCGGGCGCGGAAGGCCTGGTCACCGGCCATCCGCGGGTCCATCACCTTGATCGCGACCGCGCGGTCGAGCCGGGTGTCGGTCCCGCGGTACACCGTGGACATGCCGCCGCGGGCGATCACCGGGCCGAGACGGTAGCGCCGGTCCAGCAGGGTGTCTGCCGGACCGGACGGGGCGCTCACGGCTCGACTCTAGCGTCCGTCCCGACGCCGCCCGAGCGGGCCGTCGCCGGTGGAACCTGCTCTGTGGCAGGGTGTCGGACTGTGAGTGAGGTGTCCGGTCTCCCCGACGTCGTCCTCGACGCGGAGGCCCTGGCTGTCCCCGACGTCGCGACCCGGCTGTCGATCCCCAAGTCCAGCGTCCACCAACTGGTGCGCGACGGCAAACTGCTGTCCTACCGCGTCGACGGCGAGGTCGTCGTCCCGGCGGACTTCCTCGACGGCGAGGAGATCGTGCGCGGGCTGCCCGGCACGATCACCGTGCTGCGCGACGGCGGCTACGACGACGACGAGATCCTGCGGTTCCTGTTCACCCACGACGAGTCGCTGCCGGGCACCCCGATCGCGACGATCCGGGCCGGCCGCCACCGCGAGGTCAAGCGCCGCGCCCAGGCGATGGCGTTCTGAGCCGCCCGGCGCTCGACCGCGCCGCCAGCGCCCACCCCAGCGCGGGGAGCGCGACCGCGGCCCGGCGCCGGTTCGGCACCGCCACCCGGTGGCCGAGCACGTCGTAGCCGGCGTCCTCGATCCGGCCCAGGATGCCCTCGTAGAGCGCTCGCGCGGCACCGACGCAGGCGCGTGAGGCCGGCTCCAGCAGCGCGATCCCGGACTCGGCGCGCCGGTAGGTGCCGTGCGTGCGCGCGACCAGGTGGGCCAGGGCCCGGCGTACCCGCGGGTCGGTGCGCCGCGCGCGACGGCACCACGTCAGCAGCTCGCGGTCGACACCGAACGCGGCCAGTTCGTCGGCCGGCAGGTAGACGCGTCCGCGGTCGAGGTCCTCGCCGACGTCGCGCAGGAAGTTCGTCATCTGGAACGCCACGCCCAGCATCGCCGCGGCCGGCTCCGCCTCGGCGCGCGGGCCGACGGTGCCCAGCACCGGCAGCATCTGCAGGCCGATCACCGCGGCCGAGCCGTGCACGTAGCGGGCCAGCTCGGCGTCGTTCGCGTAGCCGGTGACCGTCAGGTCCATCCGCATGGAGTCCAGGAAGTCGGTGAACAGGGCCGGGTCGAGACCGTGGCGGTGCGCGGTGTGGGCGACGGCGCGCACGACCGGGATCGCGGTGTCCGCACCCCGCAGCGCGGCCCGGAGGGCGGTGTCCAGGGCGTCCAGGCGGGCGGACGGGGTGCCGCCGCCGGCGCCGGCCGGGTCGTCGACGATCTCGTCGGCGTGGCGGGCGAACCCGTAGAGGGCGTGCACGTCGACCCGGCGCTCCGGCGGGAGCAGGCGGGTGGCCAGGAAGTAGGTGCGCCCGTGCGCGCCGTGCAGCGCACGGCACTCGCGGTAGGCAGCTCGCAGGCCGGGGTCGGCGATGCCGGCCGCGTCGAGCTCCGCCCGCTCAGCTCGACCGCTGACCGGCACCGTCGACGAGGGCGTCGGAGCTCACGGCCACGGCGGGGGCCGGGCCGGACGGCAGCGCGGGCGCGACCGGCGCGGGGGCGG
>CBIHNM010000127.1:0-11919 GCA_966211265.1 uncultured Pseudonocardia sp. | reverse complement strand
CCCACGGGCCTCGGTATGGGGGGTGGGCGGGCGCGGGGGGGGGGCGGGGCCCTTTACCCGCTCGCGGGGGGCGGGGGGGGCGGGGGGCCCCGCCCGGCCACCCTCCACCCCCGCACACCCGGATCCCACCGTCCGGGTGGCCCGAACCGATACCGTGGCGCGACGGTGAGGAGAGGTCGGTCCGTGACGAAATCGATCGACGACAGGGCCGGGCACTGGGACGAGGTGCACCGGACCCGCGACCCGTCCACGGTGAGCTGGTTCGAGAGCGAGCCCGCCGCCTCGCTCGAGCTCGTCGACGCCCTCGGGGTCGGCACCGGCGAGGCGGTCCTCGACGCCGGGGCGGGGGCGTCGGGTCTGGCCGCGCCGCTGCTCGACCGCGGCTTCCACGACGTGACCGCACTCGACGTGTCCGGTGCCGCCCTGCGTGCCGCGCGCGATCGGCTCGGCGCCCGCGGCGACGACGTCGAGTGGGTCGTGGCCGACCTGCTGGCATGGTCACCGCCGCGCCGCTACCGGGTCTGGCACGACCGGGCGGTGTTCCACTTCCTCACCGAGGAGGCGCAGCGCGAGCGCTACCGCGGGCTGCTGGCTGAGGCGCTCGCCCCCGGCGCCGCGGTCGTGCTCGCCACGTTCGCCGCCGACGGGCCGCGCCGGTGCTCCGGGCTTCCCGCGTGCGGCTACGACGCCGACGAGCTGGCCGCCGCGATCGGTGACGGCTACGACGTCCACCTCGCCCGCCGGGTCGAGCACCGCACGCCCGCCGGGGTCGTCCAGCCCTTCACCTATCTGGGACTTCGCCGGTCGCAGGTCCGCGCATGACCGGCCCCGCCAGGACGCCCCGGGTGAACCGCTCGTGCCCCTGCGCCGAATACCGGTCGTCACGCCGTCATGCCCGCCCACGGTGACGGCGACCGGGACCTGGAGGTCACAACGATGCGAGCGGTCAAGCCCCTGCTCCTGCTGGTCGCCGCGCTGGCGCTGATCACCGCCTGCTCCGCCCCGGCCGGAGCGCCGTCCGCGTCCGGGGGCCCGGACGGGTACGCCTTCACCTCCCGGACCCTCAGCGGCGCCGAGTTCGACGGGAAGAGCCTGGCCGGCAGGCCCGCGGTGCTGTGGTTCTGGGCGCCGTGGTGCTCGGTCTGCCGGTCGGAGGCCCCCGCGATCGCGCGGGCCGCGCAGCAGCACCCGGACGTGACGTTCGTCGGGGTCGCCGCGCTGGACCAGGTACCGGCGATGCAGCAGTTCGTCGCGAGCTACCGGCTGGACGGGTTCACCCATCTCGCGGACACCGACACCTCGGTGTGGCGGCACTTCGGTGTCACCCGGCAGCCGGCGTTCGCGTTCATCGCGCCCGACGGCGCGGTCCAGGTCGTCCCCGGCACGCTCGACGAGGCCGAGCTGGCGCAGCGGCTGTCCACACTGACGCGCGCCTGAGCCGCGGACCGGCCGCGTGGACGTCTCGCTGCTCGGCTTCGCCGTGGCCGCCGGCCTGGTGGCGGCCCTGAACCCGTGCGGGTTCGCGATGCTGCCCGCCTACCTGGCGCTGGTGGTGCTCGGTGAGGACACCGAACAGCGGCGGGGCCGTGGAACGGTCGTCGGCCGGGCGCTGGTGGCGACCACGCTGATGGCGCTGGGGTTCCTGCTCGTGTTCGGCGTGTTCGGGGCGGTGATCGCACCGCTGGCGTCGTCGGTCCAGCGGTTCCTGCCCGTGGTCACCGTCGTCATCGGCGTCGTCATGGTCGCGGTGGGCATCTGGCTGCTGCTCGGACGCGAGCTCACGATCGTGCTCCCGCGCACCACCCGCGGCGCCCCGAGCAGGCGCCTGGGCTCGATGTTCGGCTACGGGATCGCCTACGCCATCGCCTCGCTGTCCTGCACGATCGGGCCCTTCCTGGCCGTCACCAGCGCCACGTTCGGCGCCGGATCGGTCCTGGTCGGGGTGGCGGGCTTCCTGGCCTACGGGCTGGGCATGGCGCTGACGGTCGGGGTGCTCGCGGTGTCGGTCGCGCTGGCCGGCGACGCGGTGGCCACGCGGGCGCGCCGGCTGCTGCCCCACATCAGCCGCGCATCCGGGGTCCTGCTGGTCCTGGTGGGCCTCTACGTCGGCTACTACGGGATCTACGAGCTCCGGCAGTTCTTCGGCGGCGCCACGGCGCAGGACCCCGTGGTCGGCGCCCTCGGGACGGTCCAGCAGGCCGTCGCGACCTGGGTCGGCGCGGCGGGCCCGACGACGGTCGCCGTGGCGCTCGGGGTGCTCGTCGCCGGTGCGCTGCTCGTGCGCCGGACGAGACGACCGGCCGGCGACAGTGCCGCCGCGACGACCGGCGGGACCCGCCCGCCGACCCGAGAAGAGGATCCGAACCGATGACCGAGACCGCCCCCACCACCGCAGGCCGGGTCGCCGCAGCAGCCCCCGGGCACCGCCTGATGGCGCGCGCCTTCGCGGGACTGCGCATCTTCGTGGGCCTGGTGTTCCTGAGCAACGCACTCGCCAAGTTCGCCGACGTCGCGGTCTACGACTGGGGCTTCATCAAGTTCAACCTGGTCACCTCCGGTGCCGCGCAGTCCATCGCCACCGGCGCCGCGAAGGCCACCTACATCACCCCGCTGGCCTCGTTCTACCAGGGCGTCGTCCTGCCCAACTGGGGCTTCTTCGGCCCCTTCCTCGCCGTGACCGAGCTGGCCATCGGCCTCGGCCTGCTGTTCGGCGTCGCGACCCGGCTCGCCGCGGTCGGTGGCCTGCTGCTGCTCACCCCGATCTGGCTGATGATCCTGCCGACCGGCGGCTACCTGTGGGAGTACCCCGCCGAGGACATCCTGCCGCTGGTCCTGCTCGCGATCGTGCCCGCCGGCCGGGTCGCCGGCCTCGACCGGTTCCTGGCAGCGCGCCTGCACCACCGCTGGCCCTTCTGAGGACGCCGCACCCGTCGCGCGGCGGGCGGGTCCCGCTCCGGCCGCCGTGACGGCGCCGGGGCCGGATCTCGGTCCGGGCGCGCACCTCGTGCACCGTCGTCAGGTCGGCTACGTTATTCCCGGGAAGACGGGAGGAACGCCGTTGAGGGCGAAGACCGCACTGCTCTCCCAGTTCGCCGCCGTGGGCAAGGGCCTGGCCCACCCCGCCCGGTTGGAGCTGCTGGACCTGCTCGCGCAGGGCGAGTGCCCGGTCGAGCCACTCGCCGCGGCGGCGGGCCTGCCGCTGTCGACGGCCTCGGCGCACCTGCAGACGCTCAAGGCCGCCGGCCTGGCCGCCTCCCGCCGGGACGGGACACGGGTCCTGTACTCGCTCACCGGCGACGACGTGGCCGAGCTGCTCGCCCTGCTGCGCACGGTCGCCACCCGGCACCGTCCCGGGACCGAGCCGTCCCGACGGGCGTTCCTCGGGCTGCGGGCGGAGGCGGACCGGGACGCGGCGGGCGGGATCGACCCGGCGGTGCGCGAGATCGGCCGGGACGAGCTGCTGGCCCGGATCCGGGACGGCCGCGCGACGGTCCTCGACGTGCGCCCGGAGCGGGAGTACGCGGCGGGCCACATCCCGGGAGCGGTGTCGATCCCGGCCCACGAGCTGCTCGACCGCCTGGCCGAGCTCCCGGAGGCCGAGATCGTGGCCTACTGCCGGGGCGGGTACTGCGTGCTGTCCTACGACGCCGTCCGGGTGCTCGTCGCGCACGGCCGGAGGGCCGTCCGTCTCGCGGACGGGATGCTCGAGTGGCGCCTGGCGGGGTTACCGACGGGCAGCGTGCCGTGACCGCGGGCCCTCGCACGCCGGCGGACGGCGGGATGAGCACCGCCGAGCTGGCCCCGCTGTGGAGCTGTGCGACCAGCCTGCGGATGTGCCTGTCCGGTGCGGCCCCGCACGGTCCGGCGCGCGCGGAGGTCATCCGTGACGTGCACGTCCGCCAGCTCGTCGTGGCCGGCGACGGTGACACGCGGTGGCTGGCCGCCGCCGCGTCCGCGGCGCACCGGCGGGCGCGGGCCGGCGCACGCCTCGGCGGCGGTCTGGCACTGGCCCGCCGGCGACTCGGGCGCAGCGGGCACCGCCGGTGGCGCTTCGCGCTGCGCGCTCTGACCCCGCGCTCGCGTGCCGAGGTGGCGGCGCAGTGGACCGACGGTGCGCGCATCGCCGAGGCCGCGGCGGCGCTGCTCGACGGGGCCGGGGACGACCCGGCGGCCCTGGCCCGGGTCCTGGCCGACGCGCGGCGGGTGCTCGCCCGGGTCGACTGGGACGACCTCGTGGGCAGGGAATCCGCCGCCGCCCTGGCCGCGGCGACCCGCGACGGGGCCGAGGACCTCTAGGGCGATGCCCGGCCGGACCGACGGGCACCCGGATCCGGGTGCAGACTCCCCGGCATGGGTGAGACGACGGCTCCGGTGACGCCGTGAGCGGGCCGGGCATGCGGCTGGGCACCCCCGCCGGACGGTGGGTCCTGCTCGCATGCGTGCTCGGGTCCGGGATGGCGATGCTGGACGCGACCGTGGTGAACATCGCGCTGTCCCGGATCGGCGCCGACTTCGGCACGTCCTTCGCCGGTCTGCAGTGGACGGTCAACGCGTACACGCTGACGCTGGCCGGGCTGATCCTGCTCGGCGGCTCGCTGGGCGACCGGTTCGGGCGGCGGCGGGTGTTCCTGGCCGGCGCGGTGTGGTTCGCGCTCGCGTCGCTGCTGTGCGGCCTGGCCCCCTCGGTCGAGGTGCTCGTCGCGGCGCGGGCCCTGCAGGGCGTCGGTGGGGCACTGCTGACCCCGGGCAGCCTGGCGCTGATCTCGGCCTCGTTCCACGGGCGCGACCGGGCGGCCGCGATCGGGGCGTGGTCCGGGCTCGGCGGGGTGGCCGGCGCGCTCGGCCCGTTCGTGGGCGGCTGGCTGGTGGAGTGGAGCTGGCGCGCGGTGTTCCTGATCAACCTGCCGCTGGCCGCGGTCGTCGTCGTGGTCGCGGTGCGCCACGTCCCCGAGTCCCGCGACGACGGCGCCGCGACCCACCTCGACGTGCCGGGCACGGTGCTCGCCGTCGCCGGTCTGGGCGCTCTGACCTGGTCGCTGACCGCGGCCGGGACCGACGGGGCGAGCCTGCGGGTGCTGGCCGCCGGCCTGGCCGGTGTGGCGGCGCTGGTCGCGTTCGCGTTCGTCGAGCGGCGGGCGCGGGCCCCGCTCGTACCGGGGGCGCTGTTCGCGAACCCCCGCTTCACCGCGACGAACGTGATCACCCTGCTGATGTACGCGGCGCTCGGCCTGCTGTTCGTGCTGCTGGTGCTGCAGCTGCAGGTGGTCTCCGGGTTCAGCCCGCTGGCGGCGGGGACCGCCCTGCTGCCGGTCACGGCGCTGATGCTGCTGCTCTCGGCCCGGATGGGGGCCCTCGGCGCGCGGATCGGGCCGCGGGCCCCGATGACGGCCGGCCTGCTCGTGGCCGCGGCCGGGATCGCGCTGATGACCCGGATCGGCCCCGGCTCGTCGTACCTGCTCGACGTGCTGCCGGCCGCGGTCGTGTTCGGGCTCGGGCTCTCCGCGGCGGTCGCCCCGCTGACCACCGCCGTGCTCGACGCCGCCGACGACCGGCACGCCGGCATCGCCTCCGGGGTGAACAACGCCGTCGCCCGCGCCGCCGGGCTGCTCGCCGTCGCGCTCGTCCCGGCGCTGGCCGGGATCTCCGGCGACGACTACACCGACCCGGTCGCGTTCGGCTCCGGGTTCCGCACCGCGATGACCGTCGCCGCGGGGCTGCTCGTCGGCGGCGCGGTGCTCTCGGCGACGCTGCTGCGCGCGCGGCGCCCGCCCGGGGACCGGTGGCCGGTCCAGCAGGGCTCGCACTGCGCCGTCTGCGAGCCGCGACCGGTCCCGCCCGGAGACCGGCGGACCCGCTGACGCCGCCGCGCGGTCGGGCCCGCACCGCCGCTCCCGCCCGGAACGTCCGGACCGGTGTCACCCGACCGAGGTACGCCCCGGAACCGGACGGGCGCCCCGACGGCGACCGGGGCGGGTCTGTGCGAGGGTGTCGGCCATGCTGATGACGCTCGTCGCAGACCACGGCCCGGTTCTCGCCCAGTTCGCCGACACCCACGCCTCGCACGCGGTGCTCGCCGACGCCACCCAGCACAGCGAGGCGGCCGGCTTCCTGCAGAAGCTGGGCAAGGCCGTCTTCGGCTTCCTCGCCGGCATCTTCATCGTCGGTGCGCTGATCGGGCTCGCGATCGGCTTCTTCATCGGCCGCGCGGTCGGGCGCAAGACCCCGGACAACGTCGAGTCCTGAGCGCGTCCCGCGCTCAGCTGATCCCGTCGGCGGTGCGGCAGGCCATCGCCACCAGCGCCAGCGTCGGCCCGACCGCACCGGACGACGGGAACACCGCACTGCTCACGACGTGCACGTTCGGGCTGTCGTGCACGCGGCACCGGGCGTCGACGACGCCGTCGCGCGGCGAGTCCGACATCCGCAGCAGGCCCATCTGGTGGGTGCCGTCGGTCATCGGCAGCTCCTCGACCCGCCCCACGTCGGACAGGTCGACCGCGGCCAGGCCGGTGCGTTCCAGCTCCTTGCCGATCAACGTCAGCGAGGTCGCGATGCTCTGCCGGTCCTCCGCGGACACGGCGTAGTCCACCCGTAGCCGGCACTGCCCGAGCGCGTCGCGTTCGGGGTCCAGGGTGACCCGGTTGGCCGCCGAGGGGGTCTGCTCGGCGTCGAAGCGCAGCCGGCAGTGGACCGAGTCCAGCGGCATGAACGAGGGCAGGTGCCGCGCCCCGGTCAGCCGTGGCCGCGCCCAGCCCCGGGCGAACCGGACGACCCGGCCGGGGTCGGCGGCGACGTTGCGGACGTGCCGGGGGATCCCGGTCGTGTGCGCGTACTGGGCGTGCGTGCCGGCCGACTTGAACCCGGCCCGGGCCCGGGCCATGCCCCAGTAGGTCAGCGCGAACGTCGAGAGCAGCGCGTCGTGGTGCGAGGGGTCCTTGGGGTCGGCGAACCAGACCGCCGCCTTGAGGTTGCCCAGGCCCTGCTCGGCCTGCACGGAGGGTGCCAGCGACAGCATCCGGCGGGCGTAGACGCCCTCCGGGGTGACCGCGTAGCCCAGGCCCAGCGCCCGGCCCGCCGGCGTGAGCCGCAGCCGGCCCACCTCGCCGACCGGGTGCGTCATGTAGTGGCGCCCGACCTGGTCGTGGGTGTTGCCGAGGGCGGCGCCCAGGCCGCTGCCGCCGTAGCCGTCCGAGGCCAGCAGGATCCGGGTCGACTCCAGCCCACCGGCGGCCAGCACGAACTCGCGGGCCCGGACCCGGAGCTCCTGTCCGCGGCGCGGGACCACGACCGCCTCGGTGGCGGCGCCGCCCACCGGGCCGCGCTCCAGGCGCGCGACGGTGGCGTGGGTGAACAGCCGGATCCGCCCGGTCTGGGCGAGCGCGCGCATCCGCGGGGCGAACGTCGTCGGCGGGCTCCAGCGCCACAGGTCGTCCCAGCACAGCGCGTCGGTGTCGGCGACGCCGGTCGGCACCTGCGGGAAGCCGGACGCGGCCGCGGAGTACTCGCAGTCCCCGGCGTCGAGGTGCCGCTGGGCGCGGCCGTAGTAGCGGCGCAGCTCGTCGTGCGCGATCGGCCACCGCGCGCCCGGGACCCACGCACGCTCGGCGAAGTCGACGTCGTCCAGCGGAGCGCAGCGCCCGCCCCAGACACCGCTCGTGCCGCCCAGCCGCTTCTGGCGGACCGCCTCGACCGGGTCGTGGGCGCCCTCGCCGGGCACGCCGCGGTAGGTGTCGTCCGCGGTCCGGTCCCGCCCGGTGCCGCCGCCCTCCAGCACGATCACCCGTAGCCCGCGGTCGGCCAGCTCGGCCGCGACGGTCGCCCCCGCCGGCCCGCTGCCGATCACGCAGACCTCGGCCTCGAACGAGGAGCCGGGCAACGCCCGTCGCGCGTCCATCAGCATGGGCTGGTACGTCCTTCCGGCTCGCGATGGCCAGAACCGGGTGGCCGGTTCACTCCGCGTGAGAAACGGTAGCTAACGTCTGGGCTGTCCGATTCACGCGGTATAGGCGGATCTTTCCGGCGGTCCGCCGGAACGGCAGGGGTGGTCGAGTATGGGGCTCGCGGCGATGGTCACGACCGCCCGGGGTATGGCCGCCACCGTCCGCGTGCTGGGTCGCGGCGAGCTGGGGCGCTACACCGGCGGAGGTCGTTCCGAGGTCGCGAGCTTCGAGGACGAGCTGCGCGAGGTGATCGGCGTGGAGCACGCCCTCGCCGTCAACAGCGGCACCAGCGCCCTGATCGCCGCGCTCGTCGGGGCCGGCGTCGGGCCGGGCGACGAGGTCCTGGTCCCCGCCTACACGTGGGTCTCGACCGCCGCCGCACCGCTGGCCGTGGGTGCCGTGCCGGTGCTGGTCGAGGTCGACGAGACGCTGACCCTGGATCCGGTCGACCTCAAGCGCAAGATCACCGGGAACAGCCGCGCCGTGATCCCGGTCCACATGCTGAACCTGGTCTGCGACATGGACGCGATCATGGGTGTGGCCTCCGAGCACGGCCTGACCGTGATCGAGGACGCCTGCCAGGCCGTCGGCGTCACCTACCGGGGCCGCCGGGTCGGTTCGATCGGACATGCCGGGTGTTTCAGCTTCAACCAGCACAAGAACATCCGGAGCGGCGAGGGCGGGGCGGTCCTGACCAACGACCGTACGCTCGCCGAGCGCGCCTCGATGTACCACGACGTGGGCAGCTACGAGCGCCCCGGCTTCACCGGTGACGACGCGGGCCTGATCGTGGGGGTGAACCTGCGCATGCCCGAGCTCTCCGCGGCCGTGCTCCGCCCCCAGCTCGCGGGCCTGGACGCGCAACTGGACCGCCGCCGGCGGCACCGCGCGATCATGGTCGACGCGCTGCGCGGCACGCTCGCCGCCGGGCGCGCCCGCCTGGTGCCGCACCACGACCCGGCCACCGCGACCGGGCTGGGCGTCACGTTCGCCGAGGAGTCCGACGCGGTGGCGTTCGGCACCCGGCGCGGGGTGCACCGCCTCGCCGACACCGGCCGCCACGTCTACACGAACTGGCGTTCGGTGCACGCCCGCAACCCCGCGCACCCGGGGATGGACCCCTACGGCTGGGCCGCCCGCGACGTCGACCACGGCCCGGGCGCCGCCCCGGAGACCCTGCGGATCCTGGACCGCACGTGCGCCGTCGATCTGGCCCCCGAGCTGCCGACCCCGGCCTTCCGCCTGCTGGCCTCCCGCGCCGCCACGGCCTGACCCGCGCCCGATCAGTAGCTGCGCGGCAGGCCGAGGCCCTGGGTCGCGATGTGGGCCAGCACGAGCTCCTCGGCCACCGGGATGTTCTTGGCGATGCGGGCGTCGCGGTGCAGCCGGGCGATCGGGTACTCCTCGGAGAACGCCATCCCGCCGTAGGTCTGGTAGGCCCGGTCCGCGGCGTCCCAGGCCGCGTTCGCCGCGGTCAGCTTCGCGATGTTGGCCTCGTCGCCGGACGGCAGGCCGCAGTCGTGGAGCCAGGCCGCCTTGTGCGTCATCAGCCGGGCCAGCTCGGTCTGCGCCTTCACCCGGGCCAGCGGGAAGGCCAGGCCCTGGTTGGCCCCGATCGGGCGCCCGAACACCTCCCGGTCGCGGGCGTAGCCGACGGCCAGGCGCAGCGCCAGCTCGGCGGTCCCGACCCCGCCCGCGGCGGCCAGGACGCGCTCGGGGTTGAGGATGTCCCAGAGCACGGTGAAACCGGCGTCGACCTCGCCGAGGACGCGGTCCGCGGGCACCCGGACGTCGTCGAAGTGCACCTGGTTGGACTGCACGATCCGGTTCCCGGCCTTGGGGATCGGCGTGTACTGCAGCGTGCCCGCGGCGCTCGCCTCCGCCACGTCGACCAGCAGCACCGAGAACCCGGCCGTGCGTCCGGTGGCCTCGGCCGCCGGGGTGGTCCGGCACACGACCAGCATCCAGTCCGCCCGCTGCACCCCGGAGATCCAGATCTTCTGCCCGCGCAGCACCAGGTCGTCGCCGTCGCGGCGGGCCGTGGTGGACAGGGCCAGGGCGTTGCTGCCGGCGTCGGGCTCGGTGAGCGCGAAGCAGGTCTGGGTGGTGCCGGCGGCGATGCCGGGCAGCAGGTCGCGCTTCTGGGCGGCGGTGCCGTGCCGGGCCAGGGTGACCCCGCCGAAGCCGGGGGTGAGCAGGTACAGGAACGCCCCCGCGGTGCCGGCACCGGATGCGGCGAGCTCCTCCATCGCGACCGCGAGCTCGAGCAGCCCCAGCCCGCCGCCGCCGAACTCCTCCGGCACGGCCAGGCCCAGCCAGCCGCCGCGGCCGAGCTCGGACCACAGCTCCTCGGGCCAGCGCTCCTGCGCGTCGCAGCGCGACCAGTAGTCGGTGCCGAAGTCCGCGCAGAGCTCCCGCATGCCGTGCCGCACGGCCGTCGCGGTCTCGGAGAGTTCGAAGTCCATGATCGCGGATCGTCGCACGTGCACCGGCCCCCGGTCGCCGGTCCGTCCGGGCCATGATGGCCCGGTGACCGATCTCGACCCGGCCGCCCGGGACGCGGACGACCCGCTGGCCGCGTTCCGGGAGCGTTTCGTGCCCGCCCCCGACGTCGTCGCCTACCTCGACGGCAACTCGCTGGGCCGCCCGCCCGCGCTGACCGCCGAGCGGATCGAGCGTTTCGTGCGCGAGGACTGGGGCGGGCGCCTGATCCGCGGCTGGGACTCCGGCTGGTGGGAGCAGCCGGGGACGGTCGGCGACCGGATCGGCGCGCTGGCCCTGGGTGCCGCACCCGGGCAGACGGTGGTGGCCGACTCGACGACGGTGCTGTTCTACAAGCTGGCCCGCGCCGCCGTCGCCGCCCGTCCGGGTCGTGGCGAGATCGTCTGCGACACCGACAACTTCCCCACCGACCGCTACGTGGTCGAGGGGATCGCCGCCGAGCGCGGGCTCACGCTGCGCTGGGTCGAGACCGACCCCGCCACCGGGATCACCCCGGAGCAGGTCGCCGCGGTGGTCGGGCCGGACACCGCGCTGGTGACGTTCAGCCACGTCGCCTACCGGTCGGGCTGGGTCGCCGACGCCGAGACGATCACCGCGATCGCGCACGACGCCGGCGCGCTGGTGCTGTGGGACCTGAGCCATTCGGCCGGGTCGGTCCCGCTGCGCCTCGACGAGTGGGGCGTCGACCTGGCCGTGGGCTGCACCTACAAGTACCTCTGCGGCGGGCCCGGCTCGCCCGCGTTCGGCTACGCCCGCCGGGACCTGCTCCCCGCGCTGGACCAGCCGATCCAGGGCTGGACCGGCCGCCGGGACCCGTTCGCGATGGCTGCGGGCTACGAGCCGGAGCCCGGGGTGCGGCGCCTGCTGTCCGGGACGCCGCCGGTACTGGGCATGCTCCCGCTGACGGTGTCGCTGGACATGCTCGCCGAGGCCGGCATCGACGCGGTGCGGGAGAAGTCGCTGCGCCTGACCGACTACGCGCTGGAGCTGGCCGAGCAGTGGCTGGTGCCGCGGGGGGTCACCGTCGCCTCGCCGCGGGCGCGGGCCCGGCGGGGCGGGCACGTGACGCTGGTCCGCCCCGGCTTCGGCGAGCTGCTCGGCCCGTTGTGGGACCGCGGCGTGATCCCGGACCACCGCGCCCCGGACGGACTGCGGATCGGGCTGTCCCCGCTGTCCACGAGCTTCGCCGAGGTGCACGCCGGGCTGGCGGTGCTGCGGGACCTGCTGGGCTGAGCGGCCGTTCGGGCCGGGCTCAGGCGGCCTCGCGGCCGGCGCCCGTCCGGCCGGCGTGCCCGACGCGGTCGGCGTGCGCGACGGCCCCGGGCCCGGCGGCCGGACCGGACCAGGGCAGGGCCGGGGCGGCGGGCTCCGGGTCCGCCCGCGGCGGCGCGGCCGCGCGACCGCCGTCGTCGCGCAGCACCCGGCGGTGCAGCAGCAGCAACACCCGCCCGACGACCAGCAACAGGTGCCCGAGCAG
>CBIHNM010000126.1:0-12225 GCA_966211265.1 uncultured Pseudonocardia sp. | reverse complement strand
CGCGCCCCCCCCGCGGGCCCCGGTCGGGGCCCCGTGCCGGCCGACGGGGGGGCGGGGGGGCGCCGCCCCCCTTGCGCCGGCCCCCCGCCGCCACCGCAGGGTGGCCAGCGACCCGGTGTAGGTCAGGTTGGGTCCGATGTTCACCCCGAGCAGTACCGCCAGCACGATCGCCGGGTGCGTCGTCGCCCCGACGGCGCTGAGCAGGACCAGGGTGGCGGGCAGGTTGTTCACCAGGTTCGCCAGCACGGCCGCGACCCCGGCCACCGCCAGCAACCCGGCCGGTGACGGCGTCGAGGGCAGCACCGCGGCCAGCCACCCGGCCAGCCCGCGCGAGGCCAGGGCCGCCACCACGACGCCCAGCGCCAGCACGAACAGGCAGAACGGCAGCGACAGCGCCCGCACGATCCCGGCCGGCGCGATCTCCCGCCGCGCCAGTGCCCGCACCGCCAGCACCGCGGCGCCGGCGGCGGCGATCCACGCCGGGTCGACCCCCAGCGCGGACGACGCCCCGAAGCCCACCAGGGTCAGCCCGAGCACGAGCAGCGCGCACCCCGGCCGCGGGTGGAGATCCTGCCCGGCGACGCGGTCCGCGACCGGGACCGGGTCGCCGGCCGGGCGCAGGTCCCGGGCGAAGAACCACCGCAGCACCACGTACTCGACGGCGATCACCGCGCACCACGGCGCGACCATCAGTCCGGCGAAGGACAGGAACGTCAGCCCCGACGCCGAGAACGCCAGCAGGTTGGTCAGGTTCGACACCGGTAACAGGCTCGACGCGGAGTTCGACAGGTGCGCGCAGGCGTAGCTGTGCGGGCGGGCCGGGACCCGGAGCCGGGCCGCGGTGAGCAGCACGACCGGTGTCAGCAGCACCACGGTCGCATCCAGGCTCAGCACCGCGGTCGTTCCGGCGGCGGTGACGAACACCAGCCCGAGCAGCCGCTGCGGGCGGCCGCGCGAGGCCCCGGCCAGCCGGGCGCCGAGCCAGGCGAACACCCCCTCGACGTCGGCCAGGTGCCCGAGCAGCAGGATCGCGGCCAGGAAGCCGACGGTCGGGCCGAGCTCGAGGATCTCCCGCCACGCGGCGTCCGGGGAGATCAGCCCGGTGACGACGGCGAGTGCGGCCGCGGGGACCGCCGTCACGGCCTCGGCGAGACCGAACGGGCGCAGCGTCGCGGCCAGGAGCACCACCGCGAGCAGCGCGACCGCCGCCAGCAGCGGGATCATTCGAAGAACAGGTAGATGCCGACCGCGAGCCCCAGCACGACCACCGCCCAGCGCAGTGCGCGGTCGGGCATCCGCTGCGCGATCTTCGCACCGACCAGGCCGCCGACCAGCGTCGTCGGCGCCAGCAGCGCGACCGCCAGCCAGTCGACCGGTGCCCCCACCGAGAACACGACCACCGTCACCGAGGCGACGACCAGCGACAGCACGCCCTTGAGCGCGTTGAGCCGGCGCAGCGCGTCGTGCGCGAACAGGCTCAGCGTGGAGATCAGGATCACCCCGAGCGCCCCGCCGAAGTAGCCGCCGTAGATCGCGGCCAGGAACACCGCGCACAGCAGGGCGGGCGTCCGGTCCCGCGCCTCCCCGCCGCCGGGGTTGCCGATCCTGGCCTTGATCCACGGGCCGACGGCCATCGTCAGGCTGGCCAGGATCACCAGCACCGGCACGATCGCGTCGAACACCTGCCCGGGCAGGACCAGCAGCAGCACCGACCCGACCCCGGACCCCAGCACCGCGACGATCGAGGTCAGCAGGATCCGCCGCCCCTGCCCGGGCAGGTCCGTGCGGGCACCGATCACCAGGCCGACGTAGCCGGGCCACTGCGCCACCGAGTTCGTGACGTTCGCGGCCAGCGGCGGGAACCCGACCGCGAGCAACGCCGGGAACACCAGCAACGAGCCCCCGCCGGCGATCGCGTTGATCGCTCCGGCGAACAACCCCGCCACGAGCAGGAACACCAGCGCCCACGGCCGCGACGTGTCGATCACTGTCGGACCCTAACCCCGCGAGCGGGTCCCCCACCCGCCCCGACCGGCCCGCCCGCCGGACGCGCCGACCGGAGCGGTGGCGAGTGCACCCGCGCGGCTACACTGCACGGGCGGACGAGTCGGTCGGGCGACCGCGTCGGGCCCTCACGGTCCCGTCGAGGAAAGTCCGGACTCCACAGGGCAGGGTGGTTGTCAACGGCAACCCGGGGTGACCCGCGGGACAGTGCCACAGAGAACAGACCGCCTCCGGAGCGATCCGGCGGTAAGGGTGAAACGGTGGTGTAAGAGACCACCAGCACCCCGGGCGACCGGGGTGGCTAGGTAAACCCCACCCGGAGCAAGGTCAAGAGGCTGTGCGGGAGCGCAGCTGCGCAGGCGTCCGAGGGCGGCCCGTCCGAGCCTGCGGGTAGACCGCTGGAGCCTGCCGGTGACGGCAGGCCGAGATGGATGGTCGTCGAACGGAACGTCGCGAGACGTCCGGGAACAGGATCCGGCTTACAGACCGGCTCGTCCGCCCCGCACCCCGGCCCCGGGCGGCGCGCTCAGCGCCCGCCGGGGCCGGTGACGTCGGCCAGGTCCAGGTCGCTCGGCCGCGTGTCACAGGCCGGGCACACGGCGATGAAGGTCGGCCGGTCCGGGTCCTCGCCCAGACGGATCATCACGCGGGCTCCGCGGCAACCGCAGGACGTGCACGTGAAGGATCGGACGACGGCGACGGTGTTCGAGTGGGTCATCCTGGCTCCTGGCTCGGAATGTGCCGCCGGGTAGCAGATCCGTTGCCGCCCGAACGGCCTCCGTGGATGACGTACCCGGTCAGCGCGGGAGTACACATGCGATTCCCGGGCGGCGGCGACGTGCGGTCCGTGCGGCCGCCCGGCGGACCGCCCGGCCGGACGGGCGCACGGGCCGGAGCCCCGCGGGGGCGTTACGGCAGAATCGACGCGCGGCTCGTGGCAACTCCGGGCCGTGGCACCGTGTGAGAAGGAGTGACGTGAGCACCGCGACCGAGACGATCGAGTTCCAGGCCGAGTCCCGACAGCTGCTGCAGCTGATGATCCACTCGATCTACTCGAACAAGGACATCTTCCTCCGCGAGCTGATCTCCAACGCCTCCGACGCGCTGGACAAGCTGCGCCTGGAGAGCTACCAGGACAAGGACCTCGACGTCGACACCTCCGACCTGCACGTCGAGCTGGTGATCGACAAGGAGAACCGCACGCTCACCGTGCGCGACAACGGCATCGGAATGAGCCGCGACGACGTCGTCGAGCTGATCGGGACGATCGCCAAGTCCGGCACCGCCGAGCTGCTGGCCACGCTCAAGGAGACCGACCCGGCCGCCTCGCAGGAGCTGATCGGGCAGTTCGGTGTCGGCTTCTACTCCAGCTTCATGGTCGCCGACACGGTCACGCTCGTGACCCGCAAGGCCGGTGACCCCGCCGGCGTGCGCTGGGAGTCCACCGGCGAGGGCTCCTACACGATCGAGCCGGTCGACGACGCGCCGCAGGGCACCGCCGTCACGCTGGCGCTCAAGGCCGAGGACGCCGAGGACAGCCTGCACGACTACGCGAACCCGGCCACCGTGCGCCGGATCGTCAAGAAGTACTCCGACTTCATCACCTGGCCGATCCGGATGACCCCGGACAAGGTGGCCGACGCCGAGGACGAGCCGCAGCCCGAGACCGTCAACTCGATGCAGGCGCTCTGGGCGCGGGCCCAGCGCGACGTCACCGCCGAGGAGTACAACGAGTTCTACCGGCACGTCAGCCACGACTGGCAGGAGCCGCTGGAGACGATCCGGCTCGCCGCTGAGGGCACGTTCGAGTACCAGGCGCTGCTGTTCCTGCCCCGGGTCGCCCCGATGGACCTCTACATGCGCGATGCCCGCCGCGGCGTGCAGCTCTACGTCCGGCGCGTGTTCATCATGGACGACTGCGAGGCGCTGGTCCCGGAGTACCTGCGCTTCGTCAAGGGCGTCGTGGACGCCGCGGACCTCTCGCTCAACGTCTCGCGCGAGATCCTGCAGCAGGACCGCCAGATCTCGGCGATCCGGCGCCGCCTGGTCAAGAAGGTGCTCTCCACGGTCAAGACGATGATGACCGAGGAGCCGGAGAAGTACGCGACGTTCTGGGAGCAGTTCGGCAGCGCGGTCAAGGAGGGCCTGCTCTCCGACCACGACAACCAGGCCGCGATCCTGGAGCTCTGCTCGTTCGCCTCGACCCACGACGCCGAGGCGCCGACGACGCTCGCGCAGTACGTCGAGCGGATGCCCGAGGACCAGGAGCACATCTACTACATGACCGGCGAGTCCCGGTCGTCGATCGAGTCCTCCCCGCACATGGAGGCGCTGCGCGAGCGCGGCCTGGAGGTGCTGCTGCTGACGCACCCGGTCGACGAGGTCTGGGTCGAGCAGGTCCCCGGGTTCGAGGGCAAGGAGCTGCGCTCGATCGCCAAGGGCCAGGTCGACCTGGAGACCGACGAGCAGAAGGAGCAGGCCTCCGAGCGGCGCGCCGAGTTCTCCGGGTTGCTGGAGTGGATGGGCACCACGCTCACCGACGAGGTCAAGGAGGTCCGGCTGTCCACGCGGCTGACGTCCTCGGCGGCCTGCCTGGTCAACGACGAGCACGACATGACCCCGACGCTGGAGAAGATGTACCGGTCGATGGGGCAGGTGGTCCCGCCCGTCAAGCGGATCCTGGAGCTCAACCCGTCGCACCCGCTGGTCGCCGGCCTCAAGTCCAAGCACGACGCGTCTCCGGAGGACTCCGGGCTGGGCGAGACCGCCGAGCTGCTCTACGGCATGGCGCTGCTGGCCGAGGGCGGCGAGCTGAGCGACCCGTCGCGGTTCGTGTCGCTGCTGGCCGGACGGCTGGAGCGCACGCTGTAGCAGCCTCGACGCGGATCGGTCGTCACGTCCGGGCGGTCGCCGGGACGTGACGACCGACCTCGCCCACAACATATGAGCAACTGAACAAGTGCTGGCTTGTTCGGAGTTCCTGGCATACGTTCTCCGGGTCGTCATCCCGCACACGGGCCCGTTCCGCGCCGAGCGTGGGCGCCCGCCCAGAACGGAGACCGCCGTGCCCGGACCCCGACCCGCACTGCGCCTGGCCACGTCGCTGCTGGCCGCCACGGCGCTGCTCGCCGGCTGCGGGGGCGCTCCCGAGGCGCCCGCGCCGGGCCGGGCGGGCTCGGCTCCGGCGACCCTGCAGAACTGCGGCGTCGCGGTCCCGGAGACGCCGCCGACGCGGATCTTCGCGGCGTTCCAGAACGGGATCGAGGCGGTCTACGCGCTCGGGGGAGGGGACCGGGTCGTCGGTGCGGCGTACCTCGACAACGTCCCGATCCCGCAGGTCACCGCGCAGTTCCGCCCGGAGGAGGCACATCCGGTCTACTTCCCGGAGGAGTACCCGAGCCGGGAGGAGGTGCTGCGCCTGGCACCGGACCTGGTCGTCTCCGGGTTCACCGGCGCGTTCACCCGGGAGGGCCTCGGCAGCCGGGCCGAGCTGGCCCGGGCCGGGACCGCGTCGTTCCTGTTCCGCCAGTACTGCCCCAGCGCCGACGGTGCCGGGCAGGGCTCGCTCGGGGTCAACGACGTCTCCTTCGACGGCGTCTTCGCCGACCTCACCGACCTCGGCCGGCTGCTCGGCGAGCCGGACCGCGCGCGGGCCCTGGTGGAGCGGATGCGTGCGACCGTCGACCGCACCCGCGACCGGCTCGACGGGGTGAGGTCACGGCCGCGGGTCGCGATGGTCAACCGCCCGGGTGGCGCGGGGGAGCTGCGGGTGTTCGGCACCGGGGACATGGCCACCACCCTGATCGAGGCCGCCGGTGGCGTGCAGGCGTTCGGTGGCCTCACCGGGCGGCAGCAGCGGGTCTCCCGGGAGGGACTGGTCGACGCCCGCCCCGACGTGATCGTCGTGCCGGCCTGCTGCGGCGCGGACGTCGGGCCGGAGGGTGCGCGGCAGCTGATCGAACAGCTGCGCGCGGACCCGGCCCTGGCCGGTGTCCCGGCGGTGCGTGAGGGCCGGGTCCACCCGTCGACCTTCGCCGAGGTCACCCCCGGCGTGCGCAACGCCGACGCGTTGCTGTCCCTGGCCCGGCTGCTGCACCCGGAACGGTTCCCCGAGCCGGCCCCGGGCCCGGGCGGGTGAGCCCGGCGCCGGTCAGATCCTGGTGACCTCCCCGGGCCGGTAGGTCTCCTTCGTGGCCAGGACCGCGACCAGCGTGATGATCGCGGCCACCGTGACGTAGGCGGCGACCGAGAGGATCGTGCCGGTCGCGGCCAGCAGCGACGCCGCGATCAGCGGGGCGAACCCGCCGCCCACGACCGCGGCGAGCTGGTAGCCGATCGAGGCGCCGGAGTAGCGGATGTCCGCGGCGAACATCTCGGTCATGTAGGCGGCCAGCGGGCCGTACAGCGCGCCGAGGACCAGGCCACCGATCAGCGCGGCGACCATCATCCCGGGGATCGTCGCCGTCTCCATCAGCAGGAAGAACGGGAACGGCGAGATCAGCGTGGCGATCGCCGCCGGCAACACGACCTTCTTGCGGCCGAGCCGGTCCGAGAGTCCGGCGAAGACCGGGAACGCGAACACCACCACCGCGCTGGAGATCATGATGATGGTCAGGATCGTCGTGCGCGGCACCCCGAGCGTGGGCATGTGCGAGACCATGAACACGATCTGGATGTAGAAGTAGACCTGCACGACCAGCAGGATCCCGGCCGTCTTGAGGATCGGCCCCGGGTGTGTGCGGACCGCCTCGATGATCGGCGAGCGCGTGCGCGTCGCGGTCCCGCTCGTCTGGGCGGCCGCGGCCTTCGCCTCGAGCGCCTTGAACGCCGGGGTGTCCTCCAGCTTCACCTGCACCCAGAGCCCGAGCGCGATCACGAACACGCTGAGCAGGAACGGGACCCGCCAGCCCCACGCCACGAACGACTCGTTGGACATCACCGCGACCAGGATCAGGAACGTCAGGTTGGACAGGATCACCGCGAGCGTCGGGCCGATCTGGGCGAAGCTGCCGTAGAAGCCGCGCCGGTGCGGTGGTGCGTTCTCGGTGACCATCAGCATCGCGCCGCCGTACTGCCCGCCGACCGCGATCCCCTGGATGCTGCGCAGCACCACCAGCAGGATCGGGGCCAGGATCCCGACGCCGGCGTAGGTCGGGAGCACCCCGATCAGCGCGGTCGCCGCTCCCATCATCACCATGGCGATGACCAGCAGCTTCTTCCGGCCGAGCCGGTCGCCGAAGTGGCCGAACAGCAGACCGCCGACGGGGCGGAACATGAACCCGACGCCGAACGTCGCGAACGCCGCCAGCGTGCCCAGGGTGGGGTCGATGTCGGGGAAGAAAACCTTGTTGAACACCAGCGCGGCGGCGGTGCCGTAGATGTAGAAGTCGAACCACTCGAGCGTGCTGGCCGAGAGCGCGGCCACCGCGACGCGGCGCAGTGTCGACTCCGATGCCGGGTTGTCGCTGACGTCCGTGCCGAGGTCGGTCATAGGGCGGGCCTCCGTCCGGGCGTCGCGGCCACGTTGCCACGACGGCTACACGGAACGTAACCGGAAGCGGTGTGTACGAACAACTACCGGACGAATCGAGCCGGGATTCGATACATACGGTCGCCGAATGTTCGCCGGTGTCGCCGGTCCGGGTCACCTCGTGCGCTTCCGACACGGGCCGGACGTGACGGTCGTCCACCGGTGGGGGGCGGGACGTACCGTGCGGTGCATGCTGGGTTCCGAGGTCGCCGACGCGCTGGCCACAGGTCGTCCGGTACTGGCGCTGGAGTCGACGATCCTCACCCACGGCCTGCCCCGGCCGCGCAACCTCGAGGTCGCCCGCGACGCCGAGGCGCTGGTGCGGGCGGCGGGTGCGGTCCCGGCCACGATCGGGGTGCTCGACGGCGTCCCCCGGGTCGGTCTGACCGGCGACGAGCTGGCGCGGCTGGCCTCGGACCCCGGTGTCGTCAAGCTCAGCACCCGCGACCTGCCGGTCGCCGCGGCGACCGGGGTCAGCGGCGGCACCACCGTGGCCGCGACCGCGCACCTCGCGCACCGGGCCGGGATCCGGGTGTTCTCCACCGGCGGCCTCGGCGGGGTGCACCGCGGCGCGTCGGAGACCTTCGACGAGTCCGCGGACCTGCCGGCGTTGGCGCGGCTGCCGATCGTCGTCGTCAGCGCCGGGGTGAAGTCGGTGCTCGACGTCGCGGCCACGCTGGAACGTCTGGAGACGCTCGGGATCCCGGTGCTCGGCTACCGCACCACCGCGTTCCCCGGCTTCTACGTCGCCGACTCCGGGTACCGGGTCACCCACGCCGTGCACTCACCGGAGCAGGTCGCCGCGGCCCGCGCGGCCGCCGACGAGCTGGGTCTCGACGCCGCGCTGCTGGTCGCGAACCCGGTCCCGGACGCCGAACAGCTGCCCCCGGACGTGCACGAGGAGGTGCTCGCCCGGGCCACCACGGCGCTGGTCGAGCGCGGGATCGGCGGACAGGACGCGACGCCGTTCCTGCTGGAGTTCATCCGGGACGCCACCGGCGGCGCGAGCCTGGAGGTCAACGTGGCGGTCTACCGCAACAACGTCGCGCTCGGTGCCGCGATCGCCGCGGTGCTCTCCGGCCGGTAGCCGGCGGAGGCCCGGGCCGGGTCCGCCCGGGCACGGGCCCAGCACCACCTGCGGGGCGCGTCCCGCCCCGTCGCGACGGGTGTCCGGGCAGACTCGCCGGGATGGACGTGATCGTCGTGCACACCGCCGACCTCGGCCCGGACGGGCGCGCGGAGCTTCGTGGCCTGCTCGACCTCGCCTACGGCCCCGACCTCACCGATGCCGACTGGGAGCACGCCCTCGGCGGGATGCACGCCCTGGCCCGCGACGGCGGCGTGCTGGTCGGACATGCGGCGCTCGTCGCCCGGCGGCTGCTGCACGGCGGTCGGGCGCTGCGCGCCGGCTACGTCGAGGCCGTCGCCGTGCACCCTCGGTACCGGCGACGGGGCATCGCGGGGGCGGTGATGGAGCCCGTGGAGCGCCTGGCCCGCGGCGGCCACGAGCTGGGAGCGCTCGGGGCCAGCGAGATGGCATTGCCGTTCTACGCCGGACGCGGCTGGGTGCCCTGGCGCGGGCCGCTGCACGCGCTCACCCCGTCCGGGATCGTGGCGACACCCGACGAGCGCGGCGGCGTCCACGTGCTGCCCACCGACGTCCCGCTCGACCTCGACGGGGACCTGACCTGCGACTGGCGCGACGGCGACGTGTGGTGAGGGCACCCGGGGCCCGGCCCGTCCACCGGAGGTTGGCCGCGGTGAAGGCGGAGTGACCGGACGGGTTCACCGTCGCGTCGCCCGCACGTCGCACCGCCGCCATCCGGACACACTGTGCTGCACCGTGTGCGAATGGCCGTACTCGATCTCGCCGGCACCACGATGGACGACGACGGCCTGGTCCTCGACGCCGTCCGGTGCGGGCTGCGTGCGGCCCGGGTGAGCGTCGAGGGTCCGCGCTACCCGGCGCTGGACCGGCAGGCCCGCGCGACCATGGACCGGTCCACGATCACGATCTTCGGCGAGCTGCTCGACGGCGACATGTACCGCGCCCGGCGGGCCAACGACGCGTTCGAGGAGTGCGTCTGCGAGGCGGTGCGCCGCAACCGGATCCGTGAGGTGCCCGGCGCCGGTGCGGCGATGGCCGCGCTCCGCGGGGCCGGGCTCCCGGTGGCGCTGATCTGCGGGTTCGGCCCGGCCCTGCGCGACCGGCTCGTCGGCGCGCTCGGGTGGGCCGGGCTGGTCGACATCGTGCTCTCGCCCGCCGACGTCGCCGGCCAGGGGCTGCCCGACCCGGCGGTGGTGCACGCCGCCGCGCGGTTCTGCGACGTGCCGGCCGGGCAGGTGGCCGTGGCCGGGGACAGCACCGCCGACATCGAGGGCGCCGTCCGCGCCGGGGCCGCCCTCGTGGTCGGGGTCCGGACCGGCGCCCATTCCGAGCCGCGGCTGCGGGCGGCCGGGGCCGACGCGGTCATCGACTCGGTCACCGACCTGCCCGCCCTGCTCGGCCTGCCGTCCTGAGCCGGTGAGTGGCGCGGGGCGACATGGCGCCCCTCGCCACTCACCGGTGGGGTCAGCCGAGGTCGAAGACCTTGCGCGCCGTCTCGCCGAGGATGTTGCGCTTGGCGTGGGAGTCCAGGAACGGCAGCGCCGCGATCCGCCCGGGCACGTCGAAGTCCCAGTGCGGCCAGTCCGAGGAGTACATCAGCGTGTTCGGTGCGTCGATCGCGCGCAGCGTCGACTCCAGCAGCGCGTCGTCGGTCCACTCCATCGGCTGGGAGGTGTAGTACATCTCCCGCATGTAGTGCGACGGAGGCCTGGTCAGCAGCGGGGCGTCGGACTGGCGCATGTAGTACTCGTGGTCGAGGCGCTGCATCATGAACGGCACCCAGGCCAGGCCGGACTCGATCCAGATGGTCTTCAGGCCGGGGAAGCGCTCCGGGATCCCGTTGATCACCCAGTTGGTCATGTGGGTCATGTTGCAGGTCACGAAGCTCATCGCGTGCGCGGAGAGGAACCGGTTCATCGTCGAGGTCATCGTGTCGGCCTGGTTCGGCCCGGCATGGAACCCGATCGGCAGCCCGCGCCGCTCCAGTTCGGCGTAGACGGGCATGTAGGCGTTGCGGTGCACCCCGGCGTGGCGCTGGCTGGTGACCAGGAACCCGATCACCCCCGGGTGGTCGGCGAACTCGGCGATCGTGTCCAGGCAGGCGTCCGGGTCCTCGAAGGGCAGCCCGAGCATGGTCTTGATCCGCGGTTCGCGCGGCAGCACCTCGGCGGTGAACCAGCGGTTGTAGGCCGCCAGCAGCGCGGTCGCGACCTGGGGCTGGGGATGCAGCCCGGTCTCGAGCATCGGCTGCGGGAACACGACCTGGACGTCGATGCTCATCGCGTCCATCGCCCGCTGCACGAGCGTGACGTCGCGGTGCGCACCGGAGGTGGTGTCCGGGGTGTCCTCGGCCAGCGAGGCCTGGTGCGGGATCCGCCCGGACACGTCCTGCATGGTCAGGCCGGGGGAGTGGTTGTGCAGCGCCAGCCGGGCGGCGTTGGGCCAGTTGCGCATCATCTGCTCGGCGCTGTCGCGCATCACCGGCGAGTCCAGGTAGCGCAGGATCTCCGGCCACGAGTCGAGCTCCACGTGGTGGGAGTCGACGTCGACGATGAAGTAGTCGTCGAGGCCGTGGCGCTCGGTGTCGCGACGGGCGTTGGCCAGGATCTCCCGGCTGTCGGTGCGGGTGGTGATCTCCTGGGTGGGGAGACGGCGCACCGTCGGGTCCACTGCGGTCACGGTGTGCTCCTCGAGAACCAGAGAGCCAGGTCGAACGGGTTCAGGTCGTGCGCGCGCAGGACGGCGGTGGCCAGCACGACGGCGTCGGTCGGGGTCATGTCGGTGCCGGTGGGCGGCTGCGCGCCCTCCTCCGCCGCGACGGCGTAGGTCCGGGCCGCGGTGGCCACCAGCGTCCGCGCGGTGTCCGGGGCCAGCGCGGCGATCGCGCCGTCGCCGAGTCCGGCGTCGATCTGGGCGGTCAGCTCCGCGACCAGCACCTCGATCCGGCGCGCGCGCTCAGACGGTGACACGGATCCGGCCCCCGCTCTCCCGCACCGGGAACGAGCGCAGCGCGAAGTCCGGCCGGCCCGGGTGAGCGCCGGTCACGACGTCGTACTCGAACCCGTGCCACGGGCACACGACGTGCATCGAGTCCTCGTCGAAGACCAGTCCGCGGCTGCGACGGGCCTCGTCGAGCCGCTCCCGGACACGGGGCACGATCCGTCCCTGGCAGGCCGGTCCGCCCTGGTGGGCGCACACGTTCTCGTAGGCGCGCAGCTCGCCGCGGAACCGGAAGATCCCGATCGTGAGGGCGCCGGCACCGCCGGGCCCGGGCGTGCCGATCTCGACGACCAGGCGCCCGCGCTCGCCGAGCTCGTCGGACCCGGCGACGTCGACGACGCGCGGAGCTTCTGTGGTGGTGGTCACCGCCCCAGCGTGAGCCGTGATCATTCCCGTGTAAAGTTCAGGTATATCGTGTTCTTCATGAGCTCAGCTCATGAAGCGGAGGCGCCCGGATTCTCCCTGCGCCAGCTGTCCTACTTCGTCGCGGTCGCCGAGGCCGGCACGTTCGCCGGGGCCGCCGCCCGGCTGCACCTCACGGCCGCCGCCCGGTCGCTGGCCCACGCCGAGCGCGAACGCGTCC
>CBIHNM010000125.1:0-12387 GCA_966211265.1 uncultured Pseudonocardia sp. | reverse complement strand
TGCCCGCGGGGGGGTGGTCGTCCCCCGGGCGGGGCCCCCCGGGGGGGGGGCGCCGGGGGGGGGCCCACGGGCGCCCGGCCGGGCCCGGGCCCGCGACGGCGCCACGGACCGGTGATGGCCAGGACGTGACCCGGCGACTGGATGCCCGCGAAGAGGATCGTCCCATCGGTCGAGAACGTGGGCCCGGCGAACTCGCTGTCGTTGACGTCGTTGCGCGCCAGGGCGTAGGTCTCGCCCTGGTCGGTGACTCCCACCAGGTGCTGGACGCCCTCGCCGTCCTCGGCCACCACGACGCCGCCGTAGGGCGAGACGGTGATGTTGTCCGGGCCGTCGAAGTTGGTGCCGTCCCGCTCCGCGTCCGGGTTCACCGTGAAGATCGTCTTCAGGGTGATCCGGCTGCGCCCCGGCTCGTAGAACCAGATCTGGCCGTCGTGGGCGTTGCTGCTGCCGTCGTCGAGGCGGGCGAAGCTGGACACGATGTAGGCGCCGTCGTCGGCCCACCAGGCGCCCTCGAACTTGCGGGCGCGGGTCACCCGGTCACCGGGCAGCTGGGTGCGGGTGGGGGTGGTCGCGGCGAGGCGGTCCGGCACGTCGACCCACTCCACGGCGTAGCGGGTGCCGGGCCGGGTGGCCTCGGACAGGTCGCGGACGTGCTCCCTGCCGCGCAGGCAGCGCATCGCCTGCAGCCGGCCCGCGGTGGCGCCGACGGTCTCGGCCAGCTTCTTGAGCTCCCACGTGCGGCCGCGGAAGCCCGCCGGCGGCTCCCAGCGGTAGAGCAGGCCGTTCGGCCCCCCTGCGTCCTCGGTCAGGTAGATCGTCTTCGGACCCGGGTCGACCGCGACCGCCTCGTGCGAGAACCGCCCGAGGAACGTCAGCGGCACGGGGCTGTTGCCCGGGTTCTCCGCGCCGACCGGGCTGACCTCGAACACGAACCCGTGATCCTTCGTGAGCGCCCCGCCGGCCTTGGCCTCGGTCTCCTCGCACGTCAGCCACGTGCCCCAGGGCGTCTCCCCGCCGGCGCAGTTGTTGTGCGTGCCGGCCACGCCGACGTACTCACCGGTCCGGGTGCCGGAGCGGTCGACGGTGATGGTGGTGGTGCCGCCACCGGCGCCGGGGTCGTAGGTCAGACCGTCGCGCGCGGGGACCCGGTGCTCCTCGTCGCCGCCGATCTCATGGTTGTTGATCAGCACGAACCCGTCGTCCCCGGCGAAGCAGGCGGCGCCGTCGGGGTCGCTGGGGGTCGGCTCGCCGCCGTCGGTGAGCGTCGTGACGCCGGCCTGGGCGACCACGGTGTAGGAGAAGCCCTCGGGCAGCGCCAGGATGTTCTCCGGGTCGGCGACCAGCGGGCCGTACCCGGCCGGGGCCCGGGTCGGCGCCGCGGACGCGACCGTCCCGGCGATCGCGTCGATGCTGCCGGAGATGGCGATGCCCATCCCGGCGACGGCGGAGGCGCGCAGGACGGCGCGGCGGGTCGTGCCGGTGGTAGTGGTGGCGGCGGTGTCCGTGGTGGGACGGGACTGGTCGGGAAGGGAGCTCATGCGTCCTCTTTCGGGTGAATCGGATGCGCGTGACTTCACCCCACCCGGCCGAACACCGGGCCTACCCGCGGTGAACCCCCACGGGCGACGAGCATGAACACCTGGGGGCGGTCCGGGCACCCCGACACGCGGCCCCGCGGTCGCACCTCACCCGTCCGGGACCGGCCCTCACGTCCCGGGCCGGGATGGCGCACCCGAGCCGGTGGCGACCACCGGCGCGCGGAGGTCACCGGGGGCGTCGAGCACGCGGGAGGCCACGACCTCGCGGTAGGCCTCCGCGCCGCCCAGCAACGCGGCGTCGGCGACGGCACGCTTGTAGTACAGGTGCGCCGGGTGCTCCCAGGTGAAGCCGATGCCGCCGTGCACCTGGATCGCGTCCGCGGCGATCCGGTAGCAGGCCGGCGAGCAGGTCGCCTGCGCGATCGCGACGGCCAGCTCCGGGTCGTCGAGCGAGGGGTCCTGCACCGCCCACGCCGCGTGGTAGGCCGTGGAGCGGGCGTGCTCGAGCGCCACCAGCATGTCCGCGCAGCGGTGCTTGACGGCCTGGAACGAGCCGATCGGACGGCCGAACTGCAGCCGTTCCCCGGCGTAGGTCACGGTGAGGTCGAGCAGGCGCCGGGCCACCCCCACCTGCTCGGCCGCCAGCAGCACCCCGGCGACGGCGTAGGCGTGCCGGATCGCGCGGGCGGCGTCGGCACCGAACGCGACGACCCGGCCCTCCGCCCCGTCCAGGCTCACCCGCGCGTGCGGGCGGGTCGGGTCCAGCGAGCCGCGGGCGGTGATCCGGGCGTCGGCGGCCTCGGCCGCGACCAGGACCGGGCCGTCCGGTCCGGACGCGGCCACCATCAGGACGTCGGCGGCCCCGGCGTCGGGCACCTGCTCGACGGTCCCCGACACCGTGGTCCGCTCCCCCGCCGCGCTCGAGGCCACCCTCGTCGCCGACGGGTCGTAGGGCGCGAACAGCGCACCGACGAACGCGGCGGTGCGGGTCCCCTCGGCCAGCGCGGGCAGCAGCTCGTCGCGCACCGGTCCGGCCGGTGCCGCGAGCAGCGCCGGGATCGCCAGGCCCACGGTGCCCAGCAGCGGCCCGCAGAACAGGGCCGCTCCCAGCTCCTCGGCCGCCACGGCCTGGTCCACCAGGCCCGCCCCGGCGCCGCCGAGCTCCTCCGGCACGGCCAGCCCGAGAGCTCCCAGCTCGGAGCCGAGCCGTTTCCACAGTGCACGGTCGAAGGCCCCGGTCTCCATCAGGGCGCGCACCGTCGCCTCGTCGCTGTGCCGCTCGCAGAACCGGCGCAGCCCGCTGCGCAGCTCGTCCTGCTCGGCGGAGAAGTCGAACTCGGTGTCGTCCTCACCCACGGGGCACCTCACGCCAGGGTCGGTCGGAGTCGGCACGCAGGTCGCCGGGCAGGCCCAGCACGCGTTCGCCCAGGATGTTGCGCATCACCTCGGAGGTGCCGCCCTCGATGGTGTTGGCGCGCGAGCGCAGGAAGCGCTGCTGCAGCGTCGCTCCCGGGTCGGCGTGGATCCTCGTCCCGCGCGCACCGCCCTCGTCCGCACGCCGCATCGTGTAGTCGTCGTAGAGCAGGGCCTGCGGTCCGAGCAGGTCCATGCAGAACTCGTAGACGTCCTGGTTCAGCTCGGCCGCGACGAGCTTGGACACCGACCCCTCCGGGCCGGGCCGGCCCGGGGTGGCGGTGCGGCGGGCGCGGGCCAGCGTCAGCCGGTGCGCCTCGGTTCTGGTCCACAGCGCGGCGAGGCGGTCGCGCAGCACCGGGGTCCGCCGCTCGGGCATCGCCGCCCAGAGCCCGAGCGCCTCGGAGATCGGGCCGGTGCCGCGCTCGCCCGCGGCGCCGCCGATGGCGGTGCGCTCGTTCATCAGCGTGGTGATCGCGACCGTCCAGCCGGCGCCGACGGCGCCGAGCCGGTGGGCGTCGGGGATGCGGGCGTCGTCGAGGTAGACCTCGTTGAACTCGGCCTGCCCGGTCAGCTGCCGCAGCGGGCGCACGTCCACCCCGGGCTGGTGCATGTCGAGCACGAAGTAGGTCAGCCCGCGGTGCTTGGGCTGGTCCGGGTCGGTCCGCGCGACGACCATGCCCCAGCGCGCGAGGTGGGCCAGCGTCGTCCAGACCTTCTGCCCGTTGAGCACCCACTCCTCGCCGTCGGGGACCGCGGAGGTGGCCAGGCCCGCGACGTCGGAACCGGCACCCGGTTCGCTGAACAGCTGGCACCAGATGTCCTCGCAGGTGGCGAGCGGGCGCAGCCAGTCGCGGGCCAGCTCGGTGCTCTGCGCGTACTCGACGACGGTCGGGGCGCCCATGCCGTAGCCGATCGGGTTCAGCGCGAACCCGCGCGGCCCCCCGGCCCGGGTGACGACGCCGTCCACCACGGACTGCAACCCGCGGGACAGGCCCCGGCCGCCGAGCCCCACGGGGAAGTGGACCCAGGCGAGCCCCGCGTCGAACAGCGCGCCGAGCAGCTCCTCGCGAGGTACCGAACGCGGGTCGTGCTCGGCGACGACCTGCCGTGCGGCCTCCTCGACGCGCAGCGCGTCGGAGGCGGTGCCCGACGTCGGTGGGCTCATCGCCGATCTCCCCGTCCTCGCCTCGATCCGGTACCTCCCCGAACCTAGGTGACCCCACGCCCGGGGCGCGAGCACCGCGCGCCCGCCTACACTGCCGACCGCCATGCCCGAGCTGCCCGATCTCCCGGTCCGACCGGTCCTCGGCGACCTCACGGCAGCACTGCGGCGCCGCGGTGGAGCGGTCCTGGTCGCCCCGCCCGGCACCGGCAAGACCACCCTGGTCCCGCTCGCGCTGGCCGGTCTCGACCGGGACGACCCGCGGCCGGGCCGGGTGCTGGTCGCCGAGCCCCGACGGGTCGCCGCGCGGGCCGCGGCGAGCCGCATGTCCGCGCTGCTCGGGACGCCGGTCGGCGGGGCCGTCGGCTACGCGGTGCGCGGCGACGCGAAGAGCTCGCCCGAGACCCGCGTCGAGGTCGTCACCTCGGGCCTGCTGCTGCGCCGGCTGGCCTCGGACCCGGAGCTGGCCGGGGTGCACACCGTGGTGCTCGACGAGTGCCACGAACGCCACCTCGACGCGGACCTGCTGTTCACGCTGCTGCTCGACGCCCGCGAC
The DNA here is from genome assembly GCA_966211265.1 of uncultured Pseudonocardia sp. GTDB lineage: Bacteria > Actinomycetota > Actinomycetes > Mycobacteriales > Pseudonocardiaceae > Pseudonocardia. Next base: position 7,715 of record CBIHNM010000125.1, on the reverse strand, counting down.
GGGCTCCGGCCGGACCTGCGGCTGCTGGCGACCTCGGCCACCCTCGACGCGGCCCGCCCGGCCGAGCTGCTGGCCGACGACGAGGGCCCGGCGCCGGTCCTGACCGTGCAGGCCCGCACGCACGGCGTCCGGACCCACCACCTCGCACCCGCGCGCGGTGAGCGCACCGAGGCGACGGTGATCCGCGGGATCCGGGCCGCGCGGGCCCACGGGAGCGTGCTGGCGTTCCTGCCGGGCGTCGCCGAGATCAACCGGGTGGCCGCCGCGCTGCGCGAGGACCCCGGCCTCGACGCCGACGTCCTCACCCTGCACGGCCGGCTGCCCGCGGCCGAGCAGGACGCCGCGCTGCGCGAGGGCCCGCGGGCCCGGGTGGTGCTGGCGACCTCGATCGCGGAGTCGAGCCTGACCGTGCCCGGCGTGCGCGCCGTCGTCGACGCCGGGCTGGCCCGGACACCGCACACCGACCACCGCCGCGGGATGTCGGGCCTGGTCACCCGGCGGGTGTCGCAGGCCGTGGCCGACCAGCGCGCCGGGCGGGCCGGCCGGGAGGCGCCCGGGCACGTCTACCGCTGCTGGCCCGAGGGCGAGACGCTCGTCCGGGCCCCGGAGCCGGAGATCCGCATCGCGGACCTGACCCGGCTCGCCCTCGACCTGGCCGCCTGGGGCACCCCGACCGGCGAGGGGCTGCGCTGGTGGGACGCCCCGCCGCCGGGCCCGCTGGCCGCCGGGCGGGAGGTCCTCACCGCGCTCGGCGCCCTCGACGCCGACGGCGCGGTCACCGGGCGCGGCACGCGGATGGCCGGGATCGGGCTGCACCCGCGGCTGGCCCGGGCCCTGCTCGACGGCAGCGCGGAGGTCGGTGCCCGGGCGGCCGCGGAGATCGTGGCCGTGCTCGACGACGACACCCTTGCCGGCCCGGAGCCCGACCTCGCCACGGCGCTGGCCCGGCTGCGCTCCGGCGACGCACGCGGGGCCGGGCGCTGGCGCGGCGAGATCGGGCGCCTGCGCTCGGCGGTCCGCGAGGGCCCCGGGCGCCGGCCCGCCGCCGCACGCTCGACCGACGACGCGGCGCTGGTCACCGCGCTCGCCCATCCCGAGCGGCTGGCGCGGCGCCGGGAGAGCGGCTCGGGGGTCTATCTGATGGCCGGCGGCACGGCCGTGGAGGTCCCGGCCGGGCCGCTGCGCGACCACGAGTGGCTGGCCGTCGCGATCGCCGACCGCCGCCCGGGGCAGACCCACGGCCAGGTCCGGCTCGCCGCCGTCGCCGACCGGGAGCTCGCCGAGCACGCCGCCGCGGCGCTGCTCTCGGAGACGGTCGAGGTCGGCTGGTCCGGCGGCGACGTCCGCGCCCGGCGGGTCCGGCGCCTCGGGGCGCTGGTGCTCGGCGAGCGCCGCGTCCCGGACCCGGACCCGGACGCGGTCCGCGCCGCGCTGCTCGAGGGCATCCGCACCGAGGGCACCGGGCTGCTGCACTGGAGCGCCGGGGCCCGCTCGCTGCACGCGCGCCTGGACTTCCTGCACCGGGTGCTCGGCGACCCGTGGCCGGCGGTGGACGAGGACTCGCTGCGGGCCGGCGCCACCGACCCGGCCGGGTGGCTCGCCGGGCCCCTCGCGAGTGCCCGCCGGCGCGCCGACCTGGCCCGCGTCGAGGCCGGGTCCGCGCTGCGGTCGCTGGTCGCGGCGCGCGCGGGGGCGCTGGCCGGGCGGGTCGACGAGCTGGCCCCGGAACGGATCGAGGTGCCGACCGGGTCGCGGATCGCGCTGGACTACTCCGGTGACGCCCCGGCACTGCCGGTGCGGGTGCAGGAGGTGTTCGGCTGGACCGCCTCACCGGCCGTCGCGGGCGGGCGGGTGCCGGTGGTGCTGCACCTGCTCTCCCCCGCCGGGCGCCCGGCGGCGGTGACCGCCGACCTGGAGTCGTTCTGGCACAACGCCTACCCGCAGGTGCGGGCGGAGCTGCGCGGGCGCTACCCGAAGCACGCCTGGCCCGAGGACCCGCTGTCCGCGGCGCCGACCCGGCGCACCGCCCGGCGGCGCGGCTGATCCGCGGCCGTCCCGGCCCGGTCGCGGGGCCGGGACGTCGGTAAGGGTTGAGCCGTGCCGCGGCGCCGACGGAGGCTGGGCCGATGACCGCCCCCGCGCCCACCTCTCCGGACCCGCTGGACCTGCCGACCATCGACGACGTCCGGGCCGCGGCCGGCCGGCTCCGCGAGGCGGCGCACCGCACGCCGGTCCTCACCTCGCGCCTGCTGGACGCCGAGGCGGGCGCGCAGGTGTTCGTCAAGGCGGAGAACCTGCAGCGCTCGGGCAGCTTCAAGTTCCGCGGCGCGTTCAACACGCTGTCCCGGCTCCCCGGGACCCGGCGGGCCGCCGGTGTGGTGGCGTTCTCCTCGGGCAACCACGCCCAGGCCGTCGCGCTGGCCGCGTCGATCCTGGGCATCCCGGCCACGATCGTGATGCCCACCGACGCGCCGACCGGCAAGGTCGCCGCCACCCGCGGCTACGGCGCCGAGATCGTCACCTACGACCGCTACGCCGAGGACCGGGAGGCGATCGCGGCGGCGCTGGCCGCCGAGCGCGGCCTGACCCTGGTCCCGCCCTACGACCACCCCGACGTGATCGCCGGGCAGGGCACCGCCGTGCTGGAGCTGCTGGAGGAGACCGGTCCGCTCGACGCCCTGTTCGTCTGCCTGGGCGGGGGCGGGCTGCTGTCGGGGTCGCTGCTCTCGGCGCGGGCGCTGTCCCCGGACTGCGCCGTCTACGGCGTCGAGCCCGAGGCCGGCGACGACGGGCTGCAGTCGCTGCGGGCGGGACGGATCGTGCGGATCGAGACCCCGCGCACGCTCGCCGACGGCGCCGCCACCCCGTACCTGGGCACCCGCACGTTCCCGATCATCCGGGACCTGGTGACCGACATCGTCACCGTCTCCGACGACGAGCTGGTCGAGGCGATGCGGATGTTCGCGTCCCGGATGAAGATCCTCGTCGAGCCGACCGGCTGTCTGGCCCTCGCCGGGATGCGCGCGACGGTGGCCGCGGACCCGCACCGTGTCGCCGGGACCCGGATCGGGGTGGTCGTCTCCGGCGGCAACGTCGACCTGGACCGGTTCGCCGCGCTCGTCGGCTGAGCCCACCGCGGCCGGCCGGGCCCGGTCGTCCCGGCCGGCTCCCGTGCTCGGCATCGGCGAGCTCGGTGATCCTGCCGGGGGCCTGTGCGCGCCGGACGGCGTGGCCGGACGGGCGATGCGGATGACCGTGAGACGTGTCGCTGCGGCACCCGGTAGGTTCCGCCGGGTGAGCACACGCGAGGACCCCGGAGCCGACCGGCAGGCACGCATCGGGGTCGTCGTCGGAGCCGTCGCGATCGTCGGCGCCGTCGTGCTGGCCGTGCTGGGCTGGGCCGGCGGCGCGGTCGCGGTCATCCTCGGGCAGGTCGCCCGCCGTCGCGGCGCGGGCGGCCGGGCGACCGCGGCGATGGCGATCGGGGCGGTGGCGATCGTGCTGGGCATCGCGAACGCCGCATTCGGCGCCTACCTGCTCTCCCGATGATCCGTGACCGTGCACGACGGGCCCTGCGCCGCCCCGGGACCGCGGACCTGAGCCACCACCGTCGCGCCGTGCTCGCGGCGGGCGGGGCGGAGGACCGGTTCCGCGCGTTCTCCGACGCCGAGCTGGCCGCCGCGGCCCGGCGCGCGGCGACGACGACGCCGCGCCGCCGCGTCGACGGGCGCGCCGAGTTCTGCGCGGCGGCCCGGGAGTCGGTGCGGCGCACCTGCGGGGTCCGCCTGTTCGACGAGCAGCTCTACGGCGTGCTCGGCCTGCTGGAGGGCCTGGTCGTGCAGATGGCCACCGGCGAGGGCAAGACGCTGTGCGGCGCGGTCGCGGCGGCCGGGTTCGCGCTGCAGGGACGCCGCGTGCACGTGCTGTCGGTGAACGACTACCTGGCCCGGCGCGACCGGGCCTGGACCGCGCCGCTGACCGACCTGTGGGACGTGACCGGCGACTGGGTCGAGCAGTCGCACTCCGCGCAGCGGCGGCGCGGCGCGTACGCGACGTCGGTCGTGTTCGGCTCGGCCACCGAGATCGGCTTCGACGTGCTGCGCGACCGGCTGGTCCGCGACGTCGCCGACCGGGTCCGCCCGCAGGCGGACGTGGCGATCATCGACGAGGCCGACTCGGTGCTGATCGACCAGGCCCGGGTCCCGCTCGTGCTGGCCGGCAGCGCCACCGGCGCCGGCTTCGACCGGGCCCTGACCGACCTGGCCGCGACCCTGCGCCCGGGCACCGACGTGCGCACCGACGCCGAGCAGCGCAACGTCGAGCTCACCGACCGGGGCGTGGACCGGGTCGAGGCCGCGCTCGGCGGGATCGACCTCTACACCTCCGAGCACGCGCCGACCCTGGCCGCGGTGCACGTCGCGCTGCACGCGGAGTTCCTGCTGGCGCGCGACGTCGACTACATCGTCCGGGACCGGGCCGTCGAGCTGGTCGACCCGAACCGGGGGCGGGTGGCGATGCGCCAGCGCTGGCCGGACGGGATCCAGGCCGCGGTCGAGGCCAAGGAGGGGCTGGAGGCCAGCGCGACCGGCGCGGTGCTCGACCAGACCACGGTCGGCGGGCTCGTCGAGCGCTACCCGACGGTGGCCGGGATGACCGGCACCGCGGTCGACGTCGCCGAGGAGCTGCGCGAGTTCCACGCCCTCGAGGTCACCGTGGTCGCGCCGCATCGCCCGTGCGTGCGCGAGGACCTTCCGGACCGCTTCTTCGACTCCGGGCCGGATCGGCGCGACGCCGCCGTCGCCCGGATCCTCGAGGTGCACGCGAGCGGGCGTCCGGTGCTGGTGGGCACCCCGGACGTCGCCGCCTCCGAGGGGCTGGCCGCGGCGCTGCGCGGCCACGACCTCGACGTCGCCGTGCTCAACGCCCGCAACGACGGCGACGAGGCGGCCCTGGTCGCCCGCGCCGGGGAGCCGGGACGGGTGACCGTGTCCACCCAGATGGCCGGGCGCGGCACCGACATCCGGCTCGGCGGCGTGCACGGCACCGGCCCGGCGCACCAGGAGGTCGTCGCCGTCGGCGGCCTGTACGTCCTGGGCTACGGGCGGCACACCAGCAGCCGGCTCGACGACCAGCTGCGCGGGCGCGCCGGACGCCAGGGCGACCCGGGCAGCAGCGAGTTCTTCGTCAGCGTCGACGACGACGTCATCACCCGCTTCGGCGACGGGCCCCCGCCGGCGGCCGACGACCCGCTGGTCGGGCGTGCCGTGGACCGGGCGCAGCGCGTCGCGCAGGCCGACGAGCTGGCCGTGCACCGCACCACCTGGAACTACCACCACCTGCTCGACCAGCAGCGCGCGCGGCTGCTGGAGCACCGCGAGCTCGTCCTGACCACCGCGCTCGCCTCGGACGGCCTCGCCGAGCGGTTCCCGGACCAGCACGCCGCGCTGGTCGCCGCGCACGGCGCCGACTCCGTCGTCCGGGCCGCCCGGATGATCCGGCTGCACCACCTGGACCGGCGGTGGAGCGAGCACCTGGGGGTGGTCGCCGAGCTGCGCGAGGGGATCCACCTGCGCGGGCTGGCCCGCGGGATGACCGCACTGTCGCCGCTCGACGAGTTCCACCGCGACGCGATGGCCGCGCTGACCACGCTCACCGCCGACGTCGACCGCGACACCGGCGCCGCGTTCGCCGCGCTCGACCCGGCGGGCCCGCTCGAACCCGACGCGGTGGTGCCCCGGCCGTCGAGCACGTGGACCTACCTGGCCACCGACACCCCGTACGGCTCGGACGCCGAGCGCGCCCTGAGCGGGCTGGTCCGGGTGGTCGCCGGGCGGACGGCGGCGACGGATCCGGGCTGGTCACCGGCCCGGACCGCCCTCGGGCTGGCCGTCGTCGCGGTCGTGCTCGCGATCGGGTTCCTGCTCGTGTTCGGCTAGGCGCGCACCCGCAGCACCGGCTTGCCCGGTGCCCGGTCCGGCGAGTCGAGGTAGACGTGCGCGGCGGCGACGTCGTGGAAGTCGAAGACCCGGTCGACCACCGGCGCGAACGCCGACGAGGCCAGCCCGGCCCGGACGAAGTGCTCGGCGCGGCGCAGCGCCGCCGGGTCGCCGGTGATCTCGAACAGGTGGAAGCGGCGCAGCCACACCGGGGCGGCGCCCCCGGCCGGCAGCGGGGTCGGCCGCCCGGACAGGCCGCCGTGCACGAGCACCGTGGCCCCCGGCGCGCAGGCGTCCACCAGCTGCGCGACCTGCGGGCCGCCGTCGGCGTCGAGCACCAGGTCCGCGCCGTGCCCGTCGGTCGCGGCCAGCAGGTCCGCGGCCAGTTCCTCCCCCGCCACGACGACGTGTGCCGCGCCGGCGGCGTGCAGCGCGTCGGCGTGGTCGCGGCGGGCCTTCCCGGTGGGCACCGTGGCGACCGGCACCGCGCCGAGGTGGCGCAGCACCTGCAGCGCGGTGACACCGACGCTGTTCGACGCCGACGTCACCACCACCCGGTCCCCGGGCCGCACCCGGACGGTCTCGGCGACCATCCCGTACACGGTCACGCTGGGCATCCACACCGCGGCGCTGCGCACCGCGTCCAGTCCGTCCGGGCGAGCGACGAGTGCGGCCGCCGGTACCAGGGCCTCCTCGGCGTAGACCGGGTAGTCGTTCTGGCTGAACGCCGGGACGACGCTCACCTCGTCGCCGACGCTCCAGCGCGCCACGCCGGGGCCGACCTCCAGCACCACCCCGGCCGCCTCGCAGCCCAGGCCGGCGGGCAGGCGCGGGGCCTCCAGGTACGTGCCGCGCCGGAAGTTCACCTCGGCCCGGTTGAGCCCGATCGCCTCCACCCGGATCCGCACCTCGCCGGGTCCCGGCGCGCGCACCGGCACGTCCTCGACCCGCAGCACCTCGGGACCGCCGAGCTCGTGGAACCGGATCGTCGACACCATGGCGCCCAACCTACGGCCGGTGGCGCGGGCGGACCGACCGGCGGGGAGCACCCGGCGCCTCAGAGCGCGTTGCTGATCTCCACCAGGTTCGCGTCCGGATCCCGGACGTAGACGCTGAGCAGGGGCCCACGGGCGCCGGTGCGCTCGACCGGGCCCACCTCGACCGGGACGCCGGCCTCGGCCAGCTCGCGCTGCACCTGCTCCAACGGGTCCTCGGTGACCAGGCAGACGTCGGCGCTGCCCGGTGTCGGGCGGTGCGCCTTGGGCTCGAACTCCTGCCCCGCCCGGTGCAGGTTGATCTTGCTGGTACCGAAGGCCAGCGCGCGCCGGCCCCCGCCGAAGGTCACCTCCGCCATGCCGAGCACGTCGCGGTAGAAGGCGACGGTGCGGTCGGGGTCGGCGACGGTGAGGACGAGGTGGTCGAGACGGTCGATGCGCACGCGGGTCTCCACACGGGTCGGTCGATCGGGTCCGCCGCCGATCCTGGCACCCGGCGAGGCCTGCCGCCGTGGGTCGGTCTGCCGACCCGCCGCCGCGGTGCCGGCCCGCGACGAGGTCGACCCGACCGTTGCGCCGACCCCGGGTCGGCGGCGTCGAACGGCTGGTCTAACCTCACCCTGGTTGCGCGACATCAGGCGACGAGCGAGATGAGGGAGCACGTGGACGACGCCCAGCCCGGCAGCCCCGGCACCGAGCCCACCGGCACCGGGAACGGAGACACCACTGCGGCGGCGAGCACCCCCGGCGACGCGCATTCGGCGACCCCGGAGAAGCCGAAGCG
>CBIHNM010000124.1:0-12518 GCA_966211265.1 uncultured Pseudonocardia sp. | reverse complement strand
CATCGACACCCCGGGTCACGAGGCGTTCACCGCCATGCGTGCCCGTGGTGCCAAGTCCACCGACATCGCGATCATCGTGGTCGCGGCGGACGACGGCGTGATGCCGCAGACGGTCGAGGCGATCAACCACGCCCAGGCCGCCGACGTGCCGGTCGTGGTCGCGGTGAACAAGATCGACGTCGAGGGCGCCAACCCGGCGAAGGTCCGCCAGCAGCTGACCGAGTACAACCTGGTCGCCGAGGAGTACGGCGGCGACACGATGTTCGTCGACATCTCGGCCAAGCAGGGGACCAACATCGAGTCCCTGCTCGAGGCCGTCCTGCTCACCGCGGACGCCGCTCTGGACCTGCGGGCCAACCCCGACATGGAGGCCCAGGGCGTCGCGATCGAGGCCCACCTGGACCGCGGTCGCGGCCCGGTGGCCACGGTGCTGGTGCAGCGCGGCACGCTGCACGTCGGCGACTCGATCGTCGCCGGCGACGCCTCCGGGCGTGTACGGCGGATGCTCGACGAGCACGGCGCCGACATCACCGAGGCGACCCCGTCGCGGCCGGTGCAGGTCATCGGGTTCACCTCGGTGCCCGGCGCGGGCGACACGTTCCTCGTCGTGGACGAGGACCGGGTGGCGCGCCAGATCGCCGACCGCCGTCGTGCCCGTGAGCGCAACGCCGAGCTGGCGAGCCGCCGCAAGCGCGTCTCGCTGGAGGACCTCGACGCGGCCCTCAAGGAGACCAACACGCTCAACCTGATCATCAAGGGTGACAATTCGGGAACCGTCGAGGCCCTCGAGGACGCCCTGATCAAGCTGGACGTGGGCGACGAGGTCGAGCTGCGGGTCATCCACCGCGGCGTCGGCGGGATCACCGAGGGCGACATCAACCTCGCCATCGCGGACAACGTCATCGTCATGGGCTTCAACGTCCGTGCCGAGGGCAAGGCCACCGAACTGGCCAACCGCGAGGGCGTCGAGATCCGCTACTACTCGGTGATCTACCAGGCGATCGACGAGATCGAGCAGGCCCTCAAGGGCATGCTCAAGCCGGAGTACGAGGAGGTCGAGCTCGGCCGGGCGGAGGTCCGCGACGTGTTCAAGTCCTCCAAGTTCGGCACGATCGCCGGTTGCCTGGTGATGGGCGGGGAGATCCGCCGCAACGCCCGCGGGCGCCTGATGCGGGACTCCACGGTCATCCAGGACAACCTGCCGATCAGCTCGCTGCGCCGGTTCAAGGACGACGTGGTCGAGGTCCGCGAGGGCTACGAGTGCGGTCTGACCCTGGGCAGCTACTCCGACATCAAGGTCGGCGACGTGATCGAGACGTTCGAGATGCGCGAGAAGCCGCGCACCTGATCGACGCCCGAGTAGATCGATCGACAGCGGGGGCGGCCGCAGGGCCGCCCCCGCTGTGTCGTCCGTGAGCGGGAGGGACCGTGTACGTCGGCGCGCTGGAGTGCGACATCCTGCTCGGCGACGTGCGGTCGCTCAAGCAGAAGCGCTCGCTCGTGCGGCCGGTGCTGGCCGAGCTGCGCCGGTTCGAGGTCGCCGCGGCCGAGGCCGGGCACCTGGACCTGTACCGGCGGGCCCTGATCGGGGTGAGCGCCGTGGCCGCCGAGGCCGGGCACGTGCGGTCGCTGCTGGAGCGCTGCGAGCGGCTGGTCGCGGCCCGCCCGGAGCTGGAGCTCCTCTCGGTCCGGCACCGGATGCTCGGGCCCGAGGACGAGTAGCGCCCCGCACCCCTCCCGGGCACACCCCATAGACTCGCCGGTGTCGTCACCGGTCGAGATTCCCACTCGCACCGCGGCAGTTCCGTAGGGAAGGTAGAGCGACATGGTCGACAACGCACGCGCCCGGAAGCTGTCGAAGCGGATCTCGCAGATCGTCGCGGAGGCCCTCGAACACGAGGTGAAGGACCCCCGCCTGTCGATGGTGACCATCACCGACACCCGGGTGACCGGTGACCTGCGTGAGGCGACCGTGTACTACACGGTGATGGGCGCCTCGGTGGACTCGCCGCCGGACACCCAGGGCGTCGCGGCCGCCCTGGCCAGCGCGACCGGGGTGCTGCGCAGCCGGGTCGGCCAGCAGACCGGGATCCGGCACACGCCCAGCCTGACGTTCTTCCTCGACGAGGTGCCCGACGAGGCCCGCCGGATGGAGGAGCTGCTGGCCCGCACCCGGGCCTCGGACGCCGAGGTGGCCCGCCTGGCGGCCGGCGCGTCCCCGGCCGGTGACCCCGACCCGTACCGCGCCCCGCGCGACGACGAGGGCTGATGGCCGCGGTACCGGCCGCGTCGCCCGGACCCGGGGGCGTGCCGCCGGGCCGGGTGGACGCCGACGGTGCGGCGGAGCTGTTGCGGGGAGCGTCCGGGGTGCTCGTGCTCGGGCACGTGCGTCCCGACGCCGACGCGCTGGGCAGCGCCGTCGCCCTGGCCACCGCCGTCCGCCGGTGCGGCGTGCCGGCGGTGGTGTCCTTCGGCGGTCCCGACCCGGTGCCGGAGCCGTTGCGCACGCTCGACCCGGAGGGGCTGGTCGTCGGGCCGGACGAGGTCCCGGCGCGTCCGGACGTCCTGGTCTGCTGTGACACCTCCTCCCCGGAGCGGCTGGGCTCGCTGGCCCCGCTGCTCGAGGTGGCCCGGGTGATCCTGGTGGTGGACCACCACGCGTCCTTCACCGGCTTCGGCACCCACCACCTGGTGGACCGGCACGCCCCGGCGACGGCGACGCTCGTGCGCCGGGTGCTCTCCGCGCTCGGCGTCGGGCTGGACCCGGGCCCGGCCCGGGCCCTGTTCGCCGGGCTCTACACCGACACCGACGGGTTCCGGCTGGGCGGCGCGGACGCGCTGCGCATGGGCGCGGAGCTCGTCGAGGCCGGTGTGGAGCCGCGCGAGCTGCTGCGCGGGCTGTCCGAGGGGTCCTCGTTCGCCTGGCTGGCCGCGCTGGCCACGGTCCTGGCCGGGGCGCGCCGCGACCCGGACGCGGTCGGCGGCGCCGGGCTGGTCTGGGCCCGTGTGGACGGTGCGACGGTGGAACGGTTCCGGTCCGAGGTGCCCTCGGTGGTCGGGCACCTGAGGGCCACCGCGGGTGCCGGTGTGGCCGCGCTGATCAGCGAGATCGCGCCGGGGGAGTGGTCGACGTCGCTGCGCGGGACCGGTGTCCCCGACCTGTCGGCGGTGGCCGGCCGGCTCGGCGGCGGCGGGCACCCCGGCGCGGCCGGGATGGAGCGCTCGGGCTCGTTCGAGGACGTGCTGGACGCCCTGCGCACCGAGCTCGCCGCGGCGGCCGGCGTCGCGGGGCCCGGCCCGGCGCGGTGAGTTCGGCGCCGGCGGGCGCGGCAGTGAGTCGGGCCACCTCCGGCCACCCGGACGGTGCCGGACCGAGCGATCACGGCGCGCGGCCCGTAGCGTGGCCTGCGACCCTGGAGGTGGAGCGGTGGCGTCCGAATCCGCACGGGCCACGGGTACCGACTATCCGTGGCGTGCGTTCCTCGCGGCGTGGGTGCGCAACCCCGCCCGTATGGGGGCGGTCGTCCCCAGCTCGTCGAGGCTCTCGGCCCGGCTCGCGATGGTGGCGCCCACGCAGGGCAGCCCGGTCGTCGTCGAGCTCGGGCCCGGCACCGGGGCCGTCAGCGAGCTGGTGTCGCGGCGGTTGCCCTCCTCCGCCCGGCACCTGGCGGTGGAGCTGGACCCGGCGATGGCGACCTACCTGGCCACGGCGCACCCCGGCGTCGAGGTGATCAACGGCGACGCGGCCAAGCTCGGCTCGTTGCTGGCCGAGCGGGACGTGCACGGCGTCGACGCCGTGATCAGCGGCCTGCCCTGGTCGCTGTTCGACCGGGAGACCCAGCGCGCGATCCTCGGGCAGGTGGTCACCGCGATCGGTGAGACCGGCGTGTTCGCGACGTTCGCCTACCCGGGCGGCATGCCGCTGCCCTCGGCCCGGCGTTTCCGCGAGACCCTGCACGAGACGTTCGACGAGGTCGTGGTCACCCGCACGGTGTGGCGCAACCTGCCGCCGGCGTTCTGCTACCTGTGCCGCCGCCCGAAGGTCGCCGGGCGGTAAGGCGCCGCCGCGGGCCGCCGGTAAGGGGTGCGGTGATCCGGACCGGCCGGTGAGGATGGGTCCATGTCCTCCGAGCGCCCGACCCCGGGCGGCGCCCGGGACGTGCTGCGGCTGGCCGTACCGGCGCTGCCGGTGCTGGCCGCCGAGCCGCTCTACGTGCTGGTCGACACCGCGGTCGTCGGGCGCCTGGGCGCGGTGCAGCTCGCCGGGCTCGCCGTGGCCGGGGTGCTGTTCAGCCAGGTCACCACGCAGCTGAACTTCCTGTCCTACGGCACCACCGCGCGGGCCTCCCGGCTGCACGGCGCCGGACGCCGCTCGGAGGCCGTCACCGAGGGCGTGCAGGCGAGCTGGCTGGCCCTGGGCGTCGGGCTGCTGGTGCTCGTGGTCGGGCAGGTACTGGCCGGTCCGGTCACCGGCGCCCTGGCCGGCGCCGGCACACCGGACGGGGACGCGGTGGCCGCCGGCGCCGAGTCCTGGCTGCGGATCGCGCTGTTCGGCGCGCCGCTGGTGCTGCTCACCCTGGCCGGCAACGGCTGGATGCGCGGCGTGCAGGACACCGTCCGCCCGCTGCGCTACGTGCTCGCCGGGAACGGCCTGTCCGCGCTGCTGTGCCCGCTGCTGGTGTTCGGGGCGGGTGGCTTCGACGGGTGGGGCCTGCAGGGCTCCGCAGTGGCCAACGTCGTCGCCCAGGCGGTGACGGCCGGGTCGTTCCTGCGGGCACTGCATGTCGAGCGGGTGGCCGCGGCGGGCGGGGAGCCGGTCCGGCTCCGGCCGATGCCCTCGGTGCTGCGCGCGCAGGGCGTGCTCGGGCGCGACCTGCTGCTGCGCACGCTGGGCTTCCAGGCGTGCTTCCTGTCCGCGACCGCGGTCGCGGCCCGGTTCGGGGCCCCGTCGGTGGCCGCGCACCAGATCGTGCTGCAGCTGTGGGTGTTCCAGTCGCTCGTGCTGGACTCGGTCGCGATCGCCGCGCAGGCGCTGGTCGGGTCGGCGCTGGGCTCGTCGGGTCCGGGATCGGGCGGCCCGGCCGGCGACGGCGCGGTCCGGGCCCGGGCGGTGGCCGCGCGGGTGACCCGCTCCGGGCTGGTTCTCGGGATCGGGTTCGGGGTCCTGTTCGCCGCGCTGTACCCGGTGCTGCCCGGTGTGTTCACCTCGGATCCCGCCGTGCTCGCGGTGGTGCCGATGGCGTGGTGGTTCTTCGCCGGGCTGCAGCCGATCGCCGGGGTGGTGTTCGCCCTGGACGGGGTGCTGCTCGGTGCCGGGGACGCGGCGTTCCTGCGGACGACCACGCTGCTCGCCGCGCTCGGTGGTTTCCTGCCGCTGATCTGGGCGTCGCTGGTGTTCGACTGGGGCCTCGCCGGGATCTGGGCGGGGTTGAGCGCGTTCATGCTGATCAGGCTCGTGGCCGTGGGGCGGCGGGGATGGTCCGGCCGGTGGGCGGTGACGGGGGCGGTGCGGGTGTGAGCGTCGGCTCCGGGCCGCCGGGAGCCGGGGGCCCGGACCCGGCGAGTACCGGCGCGAACGGGAGCCGGACGGTGAACACCGACCCGGACGCGGCCCCGGTGGCCCCGGCCGTGTGACCGGCGGGACGCGGGAGGACATCGACGGTCCCGCCGAGGCGGCGGCTGATCCGGTCCACCAGCGCGAGGCCGATACCGCGGGGGCGGCCGCCGTCGACGCGGCGGGTGCTGAAGCCGTAGGTGAACAGCTCGGCCGCGGTGTCGGCGGGGACGCCCGGGCCGGTGTCGGCCACCTGCAGGACCAGCGCGGAGCCCGGCCCTGCCGGTCGCGGACCGTCCAGGGCGATCGTCACCGCGACGGCCCGGCGGGTCCCGTCGGGTCCGGTGCGGGGTTGCCCGGCGACGGCCTCGAGGGCGTTGTCGACCAGGTTGCCGGCCAGCGAGACCAGGTCGTCGGCGGCCCACGGCAGGCGGTCCCCGGGCAGGTCCCCGGGGCCGTGGTCGTCGGTGACGGTGAACGCGACGTCGAGCTCGTCGGCGGCCCAGGCCTTGTCGGCCAGCAACGCCGCGAGCACCGGGTCGAACACCTCGGCGGTGACGCCCGCGCCCGGTCCGCGGGTGCGGTCCAGCGCGGCCGTCCCGGCGCGGGTCGCGTCCGCGGTGTCGCCGAGCTCCATCAGCGTGATCACCGTCTGCATCCGGTTCGCGAACTCGTGCGCCTGCCCGGACAGCGCCGCGACGCGGTCCCGGGCGTCGTCGCGCTCGCGCAGCGCCCCGGCCAGCTCGGTCCGGTCGCGCAGGGTGAACACCCGCGTCCCCGGCCCCGCCGCGGGGCCCGCGGCGCGGCTGTTCACCAGCAGCACCCGCTCCCCGGCCAGCGCCGGCTCGTCGCGCAGGTCGTGGTGCCGGCCGCGTTCGAGCACCGCGCGCACGGCGGGGTCGACCGCCAGCGCCGCGACGCCGCTCCCGCGCTGCAGCGGACGCCCGCCGGGCGGGTCGCCGTCACCCGGGCCGGGCCCGGTCGCGTCGAGGCCGAGCAGGCGCCGGGCCTCGGCGTTGACCACGACCGGATGCCCGGTGGAGTCGACGACCAGCAGGCCCTCGCCGACTGCGTGCAGCACCGCGTCGTGGTGGGTGTAGGCGGCGGTGATCTCCTCGGGCTCCAGGCCGAGCGTCTGGCGCCGCAGGCGCCGCGCCAGCAGCCAGGCCAGCGCGGCGCCGACGGCCAGCGCGAGCGCCGCCGCGCCGACGATCTCGGGCAGGTAGGTCCAGGCGAGGTCGCTGACCCGGGTCTGCAGGACCCCGACCGACACCGCGCCGACCACCCGGCCCCCGGCCACGACCGGGACCACGGTGCGGACCGAGGGCCCGAGCGTCCCGGTGTAGACCTCGGTCAGCGCCCGGCCGGTCAGCGCCGGGGCCAGCGTGCCCTGGTAGATGCCGCCGATCCGGTCGGGCTCGGCGTGGCTGTAGCGCCGCCCGTCCGGGTTCATGATCACGACGAATCCGGTGCCGGAGGCGGCCCGGACGCGTTCGGCGAGCGGCTGCATCCTGGCTGAGAGCGTCGCGACGTCGCCGCCGCCGGCCAGCGCGTCGACGACGACGGGGTCCCCGGCCAGCGCCGCGGCGGTGGCCCCGGTGAGCCGGCCCGCGGAGTCGAGCTCGATCCGCTGGGCGCCCCACACCCCGAGCGCCGCGAGCCCGCCGACGGTCAGCAGCACCGTGACCAGCTGCAGCACCAGCAGCCGGCGTACCAGCCGCGACCGCCGCCGGGGGAGTCGTCCGATCCGCGCCACCGCGACACTGTCCCACCGCGGCCGGGTCCGGTGGAGGTCCTGTCGGGGCCCGTCCACGACGGCGACGGCCGGGCCCGCGGTGGGCGACCCGGCCGTCGTCACGGTGGTGCGGTCTCTCAGGCGGGGCTGCCGACCTTCTCGCCGGAGCGGTCCGAGGCCGTCTCGTCGGTGTCCGCCGCCTCGATCTCGGCGCCGCCGCCGTGCTCGGCCTCCATCGCGGCGTCGACGAGGCTCGGGTCGTCGAGCACGGCGCGCAGCCGGTCGCGGTCGAGCTCGCCGTTCCAGCGGGCGACGACGAACGTGGCGACGACGTTGCCGATGCAGTTGGTCAGCGCCCGGCCCTCGCTCATCACGCGGTCGATGCCCACGATCAGCGCCAGCCCGACCACGATCGCCTCCGGGGTGAAGAACTCCCCGCCGAAGGCCTGCAGCGACGCGGCCAGTGTGACCAGCCCGGCGCCGGTGACCCCGGCCGCGCCCTTGGACGTGAGCACCATCAGCACGGCCAGGCCGATCTGCGCGCCGATCGGCAGCGTCTCGCCGCCGGCCTGGATGATGAACAGCGCACCCAGGGTCAGGTAGATGCAGGTGCCGTCGAGGTTGAACGAGTAGCCGGTCGGGATCACCATGCCGACGGTCTGCTTGGACGCACCCGCCGCCTCCAGCTTGGTCAGCAGCCGCGGCAGCACCGACTCCGACGACGAGGTGCCGACGATGATCAGGAGCTCGTCCTTGATCAGCCGGACCACCTTGAGCACGTTGAACCCGGCCAGTGCGGACACCACGCCGAGGACCACGACGACGAACACCGCGCAGGTGCCCCAGAACACGCCCATCAGCTTGATCAGGTTGGTCAGCGAGGCCGAGCCGAACTGGCCGACGGTGTAGGCCATGCCGCCGAACGCGGCCACCGGCGCCGCCCACATGATCAGCTTGATGATCCCGAAGATCACCTTGGCGATGGAGTCGACGCCGCCGACCAGGCGGGCCCGCAGGGTCGGGTTCAGCGCGCTGATCGCGCAGGCGGTCAGGATGGCCAGCACCAGCACCTGCAGCACCGAGTTGTCCACGAACGGGCCCAGGAAGCTCTTGGGCAGCAGGCTGTCCTCGATGAACCCGATGAACCCGCCCTCACCGCCCGCCTCGCCGAGGTTCTTCGTCGCGTCCGCCAGCTGCTTCGGGCTGGGCGCGCCCTGGAACCCGGCACCGGGGGCGAACACGTTGGCCGCGATCAGGCCCATCCCCAGCGCGATCACGGTCATCAGCAGGAAGTAGCCCAGCGCCCGCAGGGCCAGGCCTCCGGCGCGGGCCAGGTTGCCCAGCGAGGCGATCCCGACGATCACGGTGCAGAAGATGACCGGGCCGATCACGACCTTGATCATCTGGACGAACGCGTCGGCCAGCCACTTGGTCTCCTTGGCCACGCCGGGGGCGAGCAGTCCCAGCAGGATGCCCCCGGCGATGCCGACCAGCACCCAGAACCAGAGCTGGGAGTAGAGCTTCTTCCTCGTGCGCGGCGGGGTGGTTCCCCGGTCGGCGGCGGTGCCGGCGGCCTCGGCCATGTCCGTCCTCCTCGACGTGTCGGTGCGCACAGTAGGAGGCCCGGCGTTCGGGACGGTCAACGTCCGGGACCGCGGAATTGAGGGACATTTGAGGATCGTGGCCGCCCGGGGGGTCACTACGGTGGTCGGTGTGCGGGTGCTGCTGGTGGAGGACGACGACGTGCTCGGGGACGCGCTCCGGCGCACCCTGGTCGCGGCCGGCTACTCCGCGCGCCGGGTCGGCAGCGGAGCCGAGGCGCTCGCCGCGCTGGCCGACGCCCCGGACGTCGTGCTGCTGGACATGGGCCTGCCCGACCGCGACGGGCTCGGCGTCTGCCGCGAGATCCGGGAGCGCTCGCGGGTGCCGATCCTGGCCATCACCGGGCGCGGCGACGTCGCCGCGCGGGTGCAGGGCCTGCGCAGCGGCGCCGACGACTACCTGGTCAAACCGGTCTCCACGGAGGAGCTGCTGGCCCGGATCGAGGCCGTGCTGCGGCGCAGCACCGGGGCCGCGGTCGCCGCGGTCGTGGCGGTCGGCGACGTCGAGGTGGACCTGGACCGGCGGGTGGTCACCGCCGGGGGCCGGGCCGTCGTGCTGACCCGCAAGGAGTTCGACCTGCTCGCCGCGCTGGCCCGCCGGGAGGGGGCGGTGGTCGCGCGCGCCGAGCTCCTGGAGGGGGTCTGGGGCACCGCCGACGCCTCCACCGCCCGCACCCTGGAGGCGCACGTGGCCTCGCTGCGGTCGAAGCTCGGGGCCCGCGAGGTCGTCGCGACCGTCCGTGGCGTCGGGTACCGCCTGGCCCGCTGACCCTCCCCGCGGGCTGGCAGGATCGGCGTCCGTGCCCGCGTCCCGTACCCCGCCGCCGCCCGGACTCGTGATCGTCGACAAGGAGTCGGGGCCCACGTCGCACGACGTTGTCGGGGCGCTGCGGCGGATCATGGGCACCCGCAAGGTCGGCCACGCCGGCACGCTGGACCCGATGGCCACCGGCGTGCTGGTGATCGGCATCGAGCGGGCCACGAAGCTGCTCGGGCACCTCTCGCTCGACACCAAGGCCTACACCGCCACGATCCGGCTGGGGCGGGTGACCAGCACCGACGACGCCCAGGGCGAGACCG
Source organism: uncultured Pseudonocardia sp. (assembly GCA_966211265.1). Taxonomy (GTDB): domain Bacteria; phylum Actinomycetota; class Actinomycetes; order Mycobacteriales; family Pseudonocardiaceae; genus Pseudonocardia. The sequence goes on along the minus strand of CBIHNM010000124.1, from coordinate 2,548 downwards.
TCGCCGACGTCGACGCCTCCGGTGCGGACGCCCGCGCGATCGCCGACGGCCTCGCGGCGCTGACCGGCGACATCGAGCAGGTGCCCAGCTCGGTCAGCGCGATCAAGATCGACGGGAAGCGCGCCTACCAGCGGGTCCGTGCGGGCGAGGAGGTCGAGATACCGGCCCGCCCGGTGACCGTGTCGGCCTTCGAGCTCACCGACCTGCGCCGGGGTGCCGGGGTGGTCGACCTCGACGTGGCCGTGGAGTGCACCTCGGGCACCTACGTCCGGGCGCTGGCCCGCGACCTGGGCGCCGGGCTGGGCGTCGGCGGGCACCTCACGGCCCTGCGCCGTACCCGGGTCGGGCCGTTCACGCTCGACCACGCCCGCACCCTCGAGCAGCTCTCCGCCGACCCCGGCCTGTCCCTCGACCTGGCCGCCGCGGTGTCGGTGGCGTTCCCGCGCCACGACGTCGACGCCTCCGCGGCGGCCGACGTCGGCTTCGGCCGGTCGCTGCCCGCGGCCGGGCTGCCCGGCACCTACGGCGTGTTCGCCCCGGACGGCCGGGCCGTGGCCCTGATGGCCGACGCCGGCGGGCTCGCCCGCCCGGTCGTGGTGCTGGCGCCCGCCGGCTGACCCACCCCGGCGCCCCGCACCGCGCGGATCGACGTGGGTGCGCCCGGGCGCGGGGAGGCGGGGTTTCGTAGGCTCGGGCGCGTGCAACGCTGGCGTGGACTCGAGGCCGTGCCCTCCGGATGGGGGCGGTGCGTGGTGACCGTCGGCGTGTTCGACGGCGTGCACCGCGGCCACCGGCAGCTGATCGAGCGCGCGGTGCGGCGCGGACGCGAACGGGACCTGCCGGTCGTCGTCGTGACGTTCGACCCGCACCCGGCCGAGCTGGTCCGCCCGGGGACGCACCCGGCGCGGTTGAGCACGCTGGACCGGCGGGCCCAGCTGATCTCCGAGTGCGGTGCCGACGTGTTCTGCGTCATCCCGTTCACCCCGCAGCTGGCGAGGATGGAACCGGGCGAGTTCGCCCACGAGGTCCTGGTCGACCGGCTGCACGCCGCGGCCGTCGTGGTCGGCAGCAACTTCACGTTCGGTCACCGCGCCGCCGGCGACGTGACGGCGCTGGCCAGGCTCGGCGAGCGGTTCGGCTTCACCCTGGAGGCGCTGGACCTGATCAGCGAGGACGAGGTCACGTTCTCCTCGACCTACATCCGCTCCTGCATCGACGCCGGCGCGGTCGCCGCGGCCGCCGACGCGCTGGGCCGGTGGCACCGGATCGACGGCGTCGTGGTGCACGGGCACAAGCGCGGGCGCGACCTGGGATTCCCGACCGCGAACGTCGCGTGCCCGCCCTACACCTCCGTGCCGGCCGACGGCGTGTACGCGGGCTGGTTCGGGATCGGGGACCGCTCGCTGCCGGCGGCGATCTCGGTGGGCAGCAACCCGACGTTCTCGGGGCGGGTCCGCACGGTCGAGGCCTACGTGCTCGACGTCGACGAGGACTTCTACGGGCACGAGGTCAGCGTGGAGTTCGTGCAGCGGCTGCGCGGCCAGGAGACCTACGACGGTCTCGACCCGCTGATCGCCCAGATGCACCTCGACGTCGAGCAGACCCGCGCGCTGCTGACGCCGCGCTGAGCCCCGGTGCCGGCACCGACACCCGGCCCGGGCGCCACGGGGGCGGATCCGGGCGGATTGAGTGGAAAGACTCTGCCCGGCCCGTTCCGGCCCGGTCGCACAGCGCCCGGCCGCAGGCTCTGCGCCATGACCGGCGACCAGTCCGACACCACCGCCAACCGCGAGCGTCAGCGTGAGCTCTACGGCGCCCCGATGTCCGAGCGGGTGCACCGTCTGACCGGAGTGCTGGGGGTGACCCAGGCCACGCTCGCCGCGACGGTCGGGATGAGCCCGGCGATGCTCAGCCAGCTGGTCAGCGGCCGCCGGGTCAAGATCGGCGACCCGGCCGTGCTGACCCGGCTGATGGCCCTCGACGAGCGGGTGGCCCGCGGTCCGGTGTGCGCCGAGGAGGTGCCCGCGCTGCTGGAGCAGGCCCGCGCGGCGAAGCTGCGCTGGTCCTGCCCGGAGACCGGCGTCGCGGCCGGACGGGCGCCGGTGGCCGGGGTGGCGGCGTCGCCCGCGCACCTCCCGGACCCCCGCCGGGCCCCGTCCCGGCCGGCTCCGACCGCCGACGACGCGCTGCGCGGGGTGTCGGCCCCGGCCCGCCTGGTGGCCGCCGCGGCCGCACTGGCGCCGGCGTTCCCGGAGATCGCCGAGGTGCTGCGCCGCGCCGCGAGCCGCCCGGTCCGGTGAGCGCGCCGATGAGGCTGTTCACCGCGCTCTGGCCCCCGCCGGAGGCGGTCGCGGCGCTGGACGCGGGCGTCGCCGCCCTCGGGCTCGACGACGACCCCGCCTGGCGCCGGGTCCCGGCCCCGCGGTGGCACGTCACGCTGGCCTTCCACGGTGACGACGACCCCGGCCGCCGGGCCCGGGAGCGGCAGGACCGGGCCGCCGGTGCCCCCGCGCCGCGGCTGCGGACCGCCGGGACGGGCCGGTTCCCC
>CBIHNM010000123.1:0-12582 GCA_966211265.1 uncultured Pseudonocardia sp. | reverse complement strand
GTCGACGCCCGTCCGGACGGGCGGACCGCTCACCGACCGTGCGGTGCCGTGGGGCGGATCTCGTGCGGGATCAGGGGGCCGGTGGGGGCCGGCGGGGCAGTATCGGGGGACTGCCCCCGTCACATCGCGGTGAGTGTCTGCGAGTGTGGGGGTACCCCGGGCGTCCCGGGGGCCGACGACGACACCGGAAGGGGCCGCGTGGACCTGTTCGCGTTCTTCCACGCGGTGCTGCACAGCGTATGGCTGCTGCCGTCCCTGGTGCTGATGATCGCCGTCGACGGTCCGGTACCGATGCTGCCCAGCGAGACGCTGCTGATGTCGGCGGCCGCCTCGGCGTTCGGGGCGCACGACGTCCTCACCGTGACCGGCCTGTTCGTGGCCGCGCTGGTCGGCTCCGTGCTGGGTGACCTGGCCGTGTTCGGGCTGGGCCGCACGTCGAACCGGATCCTCCCGCGCGCCGCGGACGGCGACAGCGGGATCGCGTCCTGGGTGCGGGCCAACATCTTCCGGCGGCCCGTGGTGGCACTGGTCGGCGCCCGGTTCGTGCCGGGCGGACGGCTGGTCAGCACCGCCGCCGCCGGCCGGCTCGGCCTGCCGACCCGCTACTTCCTGCTCGGATCGGCGATCAGCTCCACGGTGTGGGCGGGCTACATGCTCGTCGTGGGCCTGGCGCTGGGCCCGATGACCGGCGGGAACCCGCTCCTGTGCGTCCTGGCCGGTGCTGTGATGGCCGTGCTGACCGCCGGCGCGTTCGCGGTCGGTTCCCGGGTGCGGACCGCCCTCCGCCGCCGTCGCGAGGTCGTCGTGCCGTACGCGGAGTGCCCGGGCGAGCCGGTGCTCGCCTCCCGCTGACGTCGGTTCCGTCGCCGCGACGTGTCGCGGGCGGTCACCGGACGGGACCAACACCACCGGGAATCGGAGCCGTGGACGCGTCCACGACGCCGATGTCCCGATGGTGCCCGACACCAGCGGGGGCTCCCGGTCCGCAGGTGCCGGCAGTGGGGTCAACGCGCGAAACGGCGCCGAGATGTGCGTCGATCCGGTCCGGCCGTGAGCGGCGTCGGAGCCGCGGCGGATGGGCGTCGCCCGCCGCAACGTGCGGGAGCGGTCACGTTCGGTGCGGTCGCTGGCATGATCAACACGCCGAGCGGGAGGCCCGGCCGTGGTTCCGGTCCCGTCGGAGGGCGCTCGGGACGCCTCGATCTGAGACGCCACCGGGGCCGTGATGACCGTCATACTCTGCTGATGCGCAACGACCTGTGGCGGGTGGACGTCGGTGAGGACAACGCCCGCTGGCTGTCCACCGAGTGCCGGACCGCCCGACTCGCGCGGGAGTACCGCCCGATCGACGCCGGCGGCGGGGTCGTGGAGTTCACCTACCGCGCGCTGGGCGCGATCCGCGAGCTCGGAGAGGAGGAGGACGGCTACATCACCGACGACGCGGACGGGCTGCGCATCTGGATCGGCGACGACGCCTTCGAGCTGGAGCAGCACGAGAACGCCGCTCCCTGAGCGGCTCACCCGTGCCCGTGCGGGGCCACCGTGCCGCCGGCGGCCCCGGCCGGGCCGGTCGGGCCCGGGCGGACCAGGACGAACTGCGCCATCATCCCGCGGTCCTCGTGGTCGAGCAGGTGACAGTGGATCATGAACGGGACGTCCGGGTCGGGATGCTGCCCGAACGAGACGGCCAGGCGCACCCACTGCCCGCGGGGCAGCAGGACCGTGTCCTGACGTCCGCGCAGCTCCGGTCGGGGCGGTGCGCCCCCGACGTCGAGCACCCGGAACGCCGCGTTGTGGACGTGGAAGCTGTGCGGGACCGCGGTGTCGGCACGGACCCGCCAGACCTCGACCCGGCCGGTCGGCACGACGGCGTCGATCCGGTCCATGTCCATCTCGCGGTCGTTGATCCGGGAGTTGCCCTGCATGCGGAACTCGCGTGGCGGCGTGCCCGGCGTCGGCTCGATCTCCGGCGTGGTGGCCAGGCGGTCCGGCAGCGGCGGGCTCGGCTCCAGCGTCGGGGCGGCGCGCAGCGCCATCAGCTCGAACGTGTCGTCGCCGCCGGCGAGGCGGTCCTCGATGCCGTTCGTGCCCAGCGCCGAGGGCAGGCTGCGCAGCAGCGTCGTCTCACCGGCGCGGACCGGCACCACGATCTCCGCGCGGTCGCCGGGGGAGAGCTGCCAGCGGGTGGCGGGCAGCGGGGAGCCGAGCAGCCCGCTGTCGGTGCCGATCACGGAGAACGCGCGGCCGTCGTCGAGGGCCAGGTCGTAGACCCGGGCGCCGGAGGCGTTGACCACCCGTAGCCGCACGGTGGAGGTCACGACGTCGAGGACGGGGCCGTGGGTGCCGTTGACCAGGATCGTCTCGCCGAGCCGGCCGACCGGCGAGTTGTCCTGCTCGTCCATCGTCCCGTCGCGGTCGAACAGCTGATCCTGCAGGATGACCGGGATGTCGTCGACGCCGTAGCGGCGAGGCAGCGGCAGCGCCGCGGACTCCGCGTCGTCGATCTGGAACATGCCGGCCAGCCCGCGGTGGACGTGCGCGGCGGTGCGCCCGTGCGGGTGCGGGTGGTACCAGAGCGTCGAGGCCGGCTGGTCGATCGTCCACGACGGCGACCACGTGGCGCCCGGTGCGATCGGGGAGTGCGGGCCACCGTCGGCCCGGGCCGGCAGCTCCATCCCGTGCCAGTGCATCGTGGTCGACTCGGGCAGGGCGTTGTGCAGGTCCACCGCGACCGTCTCGCCGCGGGTGGCACGCAGGGTCGGGCCCAGGTAGGCGCCGTCGACGCCCCAGGTGTCGGTGCGGGTACCGGGGAGCAGCTCGGCCCGGCCGGGCGCCATCGTGAGGTCGAAGTGCCGGACCCCGTGTTCATCCACCGTGGACTCCGCGAGCGGCGGGATCGCCAGCGGCCGGTCGAACACGACCTGGCCGACGTTGCCGGAGGTGGCGGAGTTCCAGGCCAGCACGGCGAGGCCGGTGACGGCCAGGACGGCGACCGCGACGGTCGTGACCAGGGCCCGGAGGATGCGTGCGCCGAGGCTGCGGCGGGGTCTGGACGGCATGCACCGAGCCTGCGGTGCGGGCCTCGCGCGGGGATCCGGCTCCACCCGGAGATCGGCGCGGCCCGACCCCGGGGCACGCCTCAGGGGTGAGCACCGATGCCGGACGGGAGCCCGGACGCGCGAGAGCCCGGACGCGACGGCGTCCGGGCTCCCGCGGTCGTGGCGACCTAGCCGATCTGGCGGTCCGTCGGCGCGATCGGGCGGGGCAGCACGTCCCGGCCGGTCAGGTAGTCGTCGACGCCGGCGGCGGCCGCGCGGCCCTCGGCGATGGCCCACACGATCAGCGACTGTCCGCGGCCCATGTCACCGGCCACGAACACGCCCTCGACGCTGGACATGTAGTCCTGGTCGCGCGAGACGTTGCCGCGGTCGTCGAGGTCGACGCCCAGGTCGTCGATCAGGGCGCCCTTCTCCGGGCCGACGAAGCCCATCGCGAGCAGCACCAGCTGGGCGGGCAGCTCCTGCTCGGTGCCCTCGACCGGCTCGAAGCCGTTGTCGCCGCGCTTGACCTCTGTGACCTTGAGCCCGGCGACCTTGCCCTCGGCGTCCTTCACGAACTCGGTGGTGTTCACCGAGAACATCCGGTCGCCGCCCTCCTCGTGCGCCGAGGAGACCCGGTAGACCGTCGGGTAGGTCGGCCAGGGCATCCCCTCGGTGCGGTGCTCGGGGGGCGTCGGCATGATCTCGAGCTGGGTCACCGACCGCGCACCCTGACGGTGCGAGGTGCCCAGGCAGTCGGCGCCGGTGTCACCGCCGCCGATGATCACGACGTCCTTGCCCTCCGCCGTGACCGGCGGGGCGTCGAGGTCGCCCTGCTGCACGTGGTTGGCCCAGGGCAGGAACTCCATCGCCTGGTAGACGCCCTCGGCGTCGCGGCCCTCGGCGGGGATGTCGCGCCACGCGGTGGCCCCGCCGGAGAGCACGACGGCGTCGAATTCCGACCGCAGCGTCTCCACGGTGATGTCGGTGCCGACGTCGGTCGAGGCCCGGAACAGGGTGCCCTCGGCGACCATCTGGTCCAGGCGCCGGTCGAGGCGCTTCTTCTCCATCTTGAACTCGGGGATGCCGTAGCGCATCAGCCCGCCGATGCGGTCCGCCCGCTCGAACACCACGACCTCGTGCCCGACCCGGGTGAGCTGCTGCGCCGCGGCCAGGCCGGCCGGCCCGGACCCGACGACCGCGACCTTCTTGCCGGTCTTGGTCTCGGCCGGCTGCGGGGGGACCCATCCCTCGTCCCAGGCCCGGTCGATGATCTCGATCTCGACCTGCTTGATGGCCACGGCGTCGTCGTTGATCGCCAGCACGCAGGCGGCCTCGCACGGGGCGGGGCACAGCGTCCCGGTGAACTCCGGGAAGTTGTTCGTCGCGTGCAGGCGCTCGATGGCCTCGCGCCAGTCCTGGCGGTGGACCAGGTCGTTCCACTCCGGGATGAGGTTGCCCAGCGGGCAGCCCTGGTGGCAGAACGGGATCCCGCAGTTCATGCACCGCCCGGCCTGCTTCTCGAGCTTCTGCCGCGGGAAGTCCTCGTAGACCTCGCGCCAGTCCATCAGACGCAGGTCGACCGGGCGCCGCTGCGGGTTCTCCCGCGGCGTGGTCATGAATCCTCTGGGGTCAGCCATGTGCCGCCTCCATGATTGCTTGGTTGACGTCGCGCCCCTCGCGTTCGGCGGCCTCCTGGGCCTGGAGCACGCGCTTGTAGTCCTTGGGCATGACCTTGCCGAACCGCTCCACCGCCGTGTCCCAGTCGGTGAGCAGCGCGTGCGCCACGGCCGAACCGGTCTCGGCGTGGTGGCGCTCCACCGCGGACTGCAGGATCGCGCGGTCGGCGTCGGTGAGCGGGTCGAGGTCGACCATCTCGGTGTTCACCCGTGCCTTGTCGAGGTCGAGCACGTAGGCGGTGCCACCGGACATGCCCGCGGCGAAGTTGCGCCCGATCCGTCCCAGCACGACGACCTGACCACCGGTCATGTACTCGCAACCGTGGTCGCCGACGCCCTCGACGACGGCCAGCGCACCGGAGTTCCGGACGCAGAACCGCTCGCCGACGATGCCGCGCACGAACATCTCACCGGAGGTGGCGCCGTAGCCGATCACGTTGCCGGCGATGATGTTCTCCTCGGCGATGAACGGCGCCGACGGGTCCGGGCGCAGCGTCAGACGCCCGCCGGAGAGCCCCTTGCCGAAGTAGTCGTTCGTGTCGCCGACCAGCCGCAGCGTGATCCCCTTGGGCACGAACGCGCCGAAGCTCTGTCCGGCCGAGCCGGTCAGCGTGACGTCGATCGTGTCGTCGGGCAGACCCTTGCCGCCGTGGGTCCTGGTCAGCTCGCTGCCCAGCATCGTGCCCACGGTCCGGTTCACGTTGCGCACCGGCAGGTCCAGGGTGACCCGGTCGCCGGAGCTCAGCGCGCCCTCGGCGAGCTGGATCATCGTGTTGTCCAGTGCCTTGTCCAGGCCGTGGTCCTGCTCGCGGACCCGGTAGCGCGGCACGTCGGCCGGGTGGTCGCCCACCTGGAAGATCGGGGACAGGTCGAGCCCGCGGGTCTTCCAGTGCTGGGCGGCGGCGCTGGTCTCCAGCACGTCGGCGTGCCCGATCGCCTCGGCGATGCTGCGGAAGCCCAGCTGGGCCAGGTACTCGCGCACCTCCTCGGCGACGAACCGCATGAAGTTGACGACGTAGTCGGCCTTGCCGTCGAACTTCTTGCGCAGCTCCGGGTTCTGCGTCGCGACGCCGACCGGGCAGGTGTCCAGGTGACAGACGCGCATCATGATGCAACCCGAGACGACCAGCGGGGCGGTCGCGAAGCCGAACTCCTCGGCCCCGAGCAGCGCGGCGACGATGACGTCACGGCCGGTCTTGAGCTGGCCGTCGGCCTGCACCGTGATCCGGTCGCGCAGGCCGTTGGCCAGCAGCGTCTGCTGGGTCTCGGCCAGGCCGAGCTCCCACGGCCCGCCCGCGTGCTTGATCGAGCTCAGCGGCGAGGCGCCGGTACCGCCGTCGTGCCCGGAGATGAGCACGACGTCGGAGTGCGCCTTGGACACGCCGGCGGCCACGGTCCCGACACCGACCTGGCTGACCAGCTTCACATGGATGCGGGCCTTCGGGTTGGCGTTCTTCAGGTCGTGGATGAGCTGCTTGATGTCCTCGATCGAGTAGATGTCGTGGTGCGGCGGCGGCGAGATCAGGCCGACACCCGGCGTCGAGTACCGGGTGGTGGCGATCCACGGGTAGACCTTGCCGCCGGGCAGCTGGCCGCCCTCGCCGGGCTTGGCGCCCTGCGCGATCTTGATCTGGATGTCGTCGGAGTTGACCAGGTACTCGCTGGTGACCCCGAACCGTCCGGACGCGACCTGCTTGACCGCGCTGCGCCGGGAGTCGCCGCCGGGGTCCGCGGTGAACCGGTCCGGGTCCTCGCCGCCCTCACCGGTGTTGGACCGGCCGCCGAGGCGGTTCATCGCGATCGCGAGGGTCTCGTGCATCTCCTGGGAGATGGAGCCGTAGGAGATCGCGCCGGTGGCGAACCGGGTGACGATCGACTCGACCGGCTCGACCTCCTCGATCGGCACGGGCGCGCGGACGCCCTCCTTGAAGGAGAACAGCCCGCGCAGCGTCATCAGCCGCTCGGCCTGGTCGTCGACGGCCTTGGTGTACTCCTTGAACACCGAGTACTGCCCGGACCGGGTGGAGTGCTGCAGCTTGAACACCGTCTGCGGGTTGAACAGGTGCAGCTCGCCCTCGCGGCGCCACTGATACTCCCCGCCCACGGCCAGCGCCCGGTGCGCGGCACGCACGTCGTCGGACGGGAACGCCCGGCGGTGGTGGGCCAGCACCTCCTCGGCGAGGACGTCGAAGCCCACCCCGCCCAGGCGCGACGTGGTCCCGGCGAAGCAGGTCTCGATGACGTCGCGGCCGAGCCCGATCGCCTCGAAGATCTGCGCGCCGGTGTAGGAGGCGACGGTCGAGACGCCCATCTTCGACATCGTCTTGCGCACGCCCTTGCCGAGCGCCTTGACCAGGTTGGTGGCCGCGGTCTTGGCATCGACGCCGGGGATGTCGCCGCGCTCGGCGAGGTCCTCCACGGTGGCCATGGCCAGGTAGGGGTTCACCGCGGACGCGCCGTAGCCCAGCAGCAGCGCGACGTGGTGCACCTCGCGCGCGTCGGCGGACTCGACGATCAGCCCGACCCGGGTGCGCGAGCGCTCCCGGACCAGATGGTGGTGCACGGCACCGGTGAGCAGCAGCGACGGGATCGGGGCGTGCTCGGCGTCCGCCCCGCGCTGGGACAGCACGATCAGCCGCGCGCCCTCGTTCTCGATCGCGTCGGTGACCTCGGCCCGGATCTCGTCGAGGCGGTCGAGCAGGCCCTGGCCGCCCTCGGCCGCGCGGAAGCTCCCGCGGACGACGTGCGAGGCGAAGCCCGGGAACTCGCCGTCGTCGTTGATGTGCACGACCTTGGCCAGGTCGTCGTTGGACAGCACCGGGAACGGCACCACGATCGTCCGGCAGTGCGCCGGGGTGGCGTCGAGCAGGTTCTGCTCCGGGCCCAGCTGGCTGTGCAGGGAGGTGACCAGCTCCTCCCGGATCGCGTCCAGCGGCGGGTTCGTGACCTGCGCGAAGAGCTGGATGAAGTAGTCGTAGAGCTGGCGCGGCCGCTCCGAGATGGCGGCGATCGGCGCGTCGTTGCCCATCGAGCCGATCGGCTCGGCACCGGTGACCGCCATCGGGCGCAGGAGGATGTTGAGCTCCTCCTCGGTGTAGCCGAACGCCTGCTGGCGCAACGTGAGCGCCTCGTGCGTCGGGCTCTCGCGCTGCCGGTCCGGCAGCTGGCCGATCTTGATCAGCCCGGCGTGCAGCCAGTCCTCGTAGGGGTGCTGCGCGGCCAGCTCGCCCTTGATCTCGTCGTCGTCGACCATCCGGCCGCGCTCGGTGTCGATCAGGAACATCCGGCCCGGCTCGAGCCGGCCCTTGCGCACGATCCGCTCCGGCGCGACGTCGAGCACCCCGACCTCGGAGGCCAGCACGACCAGGCCGTCGTCGGTGACCCAGTAGCGGGCCGGGCGCAGGCCGTTGCGGTCGAGCACGGCGCCGATCTGGGTGCCGTCGGTGAACGAGACCAGGGCCGGTCCGTCCCACGGCTCCATCAGGGTGGCGTGGTACTCGTAGAACGCCCGCCGGGCGGGGTCCATCTCGTCGTGGTTCTCCCACGCCTCCGGGATCATCATCAGCACCGCGTGCGGCAGGCTGCGCCCGCCCAGGTGCAGCAGCTCCAGGACCTCGTCGAACGTGGCCGAGTCGGACCCGTCCGGGGTGACCACGGGGGTCAGCCGGTTCAGGTCGCCGGGCAGCAGCGCCGACTCCAGCATCGACTCCCGGGCGGCCATCCAGTTCCGGTTCCCGCGCAGGGTGTTGATCTCGCCGTTGTGCGCGACGTAGCGGTACGGGTGGGCCAGCGGCCAGGCCGGGAACGTGTTGGTGGAGAACCGCGAGTGCACGATGGCCAGGGCCGAGGTCACGCGCTCGTCGGTGAGGTCGGGGTAGAACACCGGCAGCTGGGGCTCGGTGAGCATGCCCTTGTAGACCACGGTCCGCGGGGACAGGCTGGCGAAGTAGACGCCGGTCGTGTGCTCGGCGCGCTTGCGCAGGCAGAACGTGCGGCGCTCCAGCTCGATGCCGGTCAGCGCGCCGGTTCCGCCGTCGCTGCTCTCGGCACCCGCGACGAACAGCTGCCGGAACGCCGGCATCGCGGCCAGTGCGGACGGCCCCAGGTCGGCGGTCTCCGGGTCGGTGGGCAGCTCGCGCCAGCCCAGTACCCGCAGGCCCTCCTCGGCGGCGAGCGCGTCGATCGCCGCGGCGGCCTCGTCGGCACGGTCGGTGGGCAGGAAGGCCGTACCGACGGCGTACGCGCCGGCCTCGGGCAGGTCGAAACCCGCCACCTCGCGGTAGAAGGCATCCGGGACCTGGATCAGGATCCCGGCGCCGTCACCGGTGTTGTGCTCCGAACCCCGCGCGCCGCGGTGCTCCAGCCGGAGCAGGGCCGTGATGGCCTTCTGCACGACGGCGTGGTCGCGGCGGCCCTGCATATCGGCCAACATGGCGACACCGCAGGCGTCGTGCTCGTGGTCGGCGGCGTACAGACCGCCCTGCGGGGAGCGCAGATTGCTGTGCGCGGGGCGGCGCGTCTGGTCACTGATCGCGGCCAACTGCTCCTCCTGTCGTCTCGGTGCACCCCGACACTCGCATCGGGACGACTCGGACCTCGTTGGTCCAAACAGAGTGTTCAGACTACAACGCTGCTCCGTAGGGGCCGTCCTGCTTGCGCCGTTCGGGTGCACCGTGCCGGGGGAAAGGGTCGAGACGAGGAATTCGTTCGGGCACGCCTAGCGGCCGGGCACTGGTGGCGACCCGGCCTTCTCCGCGGCACGGTTCGACCGCACACCCCGGCGAGTGCGGTCTGGGAGGTGAAAGGGTCGCATGCGCCCGGCCACCTGCGCCACCGATGATCGCGACGCAGGGTGTGATGTCCAGCGCGCGTCCCCGCGCCGGCAGCGTGGTTGCGTGATCGTGTCCTGACGGTGAGGAACGGGTGACCCGCCGGGGGTAACGAGGCCGCCGCCCCGGCGGACACCGTGCGTGACCGACGGGTCCGGCGCCGCCGGCCCGGACGGGCGACACTGGCCGGGTGAGCGCCCGACCCACCACCCCGTCGTCCTCCCCCCGGCGCGACGAGCCCTGCGACCTGACGGCCGTGCTGGACGACGTCGCGGCCGTCGGGCCGTTCTTCGCCCTCCCGGTCGTGCCGGCCTCCGAGGCCGCGGTGCCCTTCTCCCACCTGCACACCGAGCCCGGCCCGCTGGCCGACCGGATCGCCCGGGTGCGGGCCGGCCTCGGCTCGGACGAGCGGGTGGCCGCCTCGATCGCGTTCCAGGGCCTGGTCGCGCGGCTGGTCTCGGCCCCGCTGGCCGCGGTGGCGCTGCACGGGGTGCTCCCGGACCTGACGGGACTGGGCCGGCGACCCGGTGGCGACGACCCGTGGGCGCCGGTCCTGACCGGCACCGGCGCCGTCCGCACCCCGGACCCGGTCGAGGACCCCGCCGGCGCGGCGGCGCCCCTGGGCGAGGACCTGCTCGAGCGCCACCTCCTCCCGCTGATCGAGGCCGTGCGCGGGCTGGTCCCGGTGTCCGGGCACGTGCTGCGGGGCAACGTCGCGTCCGCGCTGGCCGGGTCCGCGCGGGTCCTCGACACGGCACGGCCCGGGTCGCGCCCGGCCGTGCTGGGTGTCCTGGGAGCGCTGCTGGCGCACCCGGCGCTGGCGGGGACCGGCAGGTTGCTGCTGCTCGAGCCCGGTGTCGCGGACACCGAGTGGGGGTTCCGGCGCCGCTCGTGCTGTCTGTACTACCGGGTCCCCGGCGGAGGCACGTGCGGGGACTGCGTGCTCGACACCCGCTGACCCCGCGCCCTCACGGGGCCGCCGGGAACGTGATGTCGGCGATCGTGACCCGCACCGTCGCCTCCAGGCCGGTGGCCGCCGCCACCGCCGCGGCGACCTCGCGCCGCACCAGCGCGGCGAGGTCGCGGCAGTTGTGCCCGAACTCGGTGACGACGGTGACCCGCACGTCCGCCCGGTCGCCGTGCACCGCGGCGGAGACGCCCTCGGCCCGCAGCTCGGCGGGCACCGGGTCGGGGTTCAGCCACGTCCCGGCCAGCCCGAGCAGGGTCTGCGAGAGGTCGGGCCGCAGCGACACCACGCCGGGGACGGCCCGGGCCCGCCGGGCCGCGATCCGGGCCACCGCGAGGTCGCCCACGTGGTAGCGGACCGGAGGGGCCGCCGATCCCGCGCCGGTGTCGCTCATCGGTCCTCCCGCTCGTCCCAGACATCCACCACGTGGATGTCGACCCGGGTCACCGGGACGCCGAGCGCCCGGTGGCCCGCCGAGATCATCATCTGCCGGACCCGCGCCGTCACCGAGGCCAGGTCCACCCCGAACCGCGCGGTGACGGTCACGGTGACCCGCAACGGGCGCTCGGGTGCCCCCTGCGGGTCGGGGTCCTGCTCGATCCGGCAGCTGCGGGCCCGCAGCCCGCCCATCGAGTCCACGACGTGGCGCAGCGCCACCGCGGCCGCGGGCCGGCTCAGCCACGCCCCCTCGTCCAGGACCAGCAGGTCGTGCGGGCGCAGGTCGGCCACGACCGCGCCCATCACCTGCTCGAGCACGTTCGGCGGCGGGTCCAGCCGTTCCCGGGCCATCCGCCCGACCAGCCCGCCCAGGCTGTCGTGGTCGGAGACGGTGGAGCGGCAGTGCGGGCAGGTCCGCTCGTGCTCGTCGAGGACGCCCTGCTCGGCGTGGTCCCACACCAGGGCCGCGTCCCGGCCGCAGGCCAGCAGCTCGACCGGTGCCGGCGCCGGGCCCGGCGGCGGTGTCCCGGGGATCTCCGCGGGCGGGCGGCCCTCCGGGGTGGTGCCGGCCGGCTCCGTGCTGTTCATCGCCATTCCCGCATTCCCTCGGCCAGTGCCGTCCGGGCCCGGTGGATCCGGCCGCGCACGGCCGTCTCCCCGGTGCCGGTGATCTCGGCGATCTCCGCGTACCCCAGTCCCTCCAGTTCCCGCAGCACCCAGCACGTCCGCTGGTCGTCGGGCAGCCGGGCGACCACGCGGGAGAGCGAGGCCATCTCGGCCGCGATCTCGGCGGTGTGCTCGGGCGAGCCCGCCTCGGACGAGGCCAGCGCGTCGTCGCCGACCTCGGAGACCGGGACGGTGGGACGGCTGCGCCGCAGCAGCGCGGTGCACCGGTTGGTGACGATCCGGTACATCCAGGTGGAGAACGCGGCCTCGGCGCGAAACGTCCCGATCTTCTTCCAGGCGTCGAGCAGGGCCTCCTGCAGGGCGTCCTCGGCATCGGTCCGGTTCCCCAGCACCCGGACCGCGACCCGGAAGAGCGCGTCCTGGTGGCGGCGCGCGAGCTCCTCGAAGGCGTGCACGTCGCCCTCCTGCGCGCGGACGACGAGCGTGGTCTCGTCCAGGTCCGGGCGCGCCCCGGGTGCCGTCGGCGTGCCGGACGGGGACGCGGGCGCCGCGGAGCCCTGCGACGTGTCGTCGCGTACGAAGTCCGTCGTGGCGTGCAACCGGTACCAGTTCCGTCGGGCGGCCGACCTCCCCGGACGTGATGCCGCTCACAGTCACGTGAGCATCCACCGGGGACGGGTATCGAACGAGATGTACGACGGTAGCCGCCCGCCCTCGCGGGTGCCCGTCGACGTGGCGAAGGGGAGGCGACCGAGATGGGCGCAGACGAGAAGGCCGACCACAAGAAGGAAGAGCTGGGCGGGAAGCTCAAGGAGGGCGTCGGCAAGGTCACCGGCGACGAGGGCCTCGAGGCCCAGGGCAAGAACGACCAGGCCAAGAGCAACCTGAAGCAGGCCGGCGAGAAGATCAAGGACGCCTTCAAGAAGTAAGGCCTCCGAGCACGTACCCGAACGGCCACCCCCCCCCGCCCCGGGGGGCGCGGGCGGGCGGGGGGCCCCCAGGTG
>CBIHNM010000122.1:0-12663 GCA_966211265.1 uncultured Pseudonocardia sp. | reverse complement strand
GACCGGTCCGCCACCGCACCGGCCGAGCCGGACACGGGAGAGGCCCGCCGGCGGGAGCGGGCGCTCGCGAAGGCCCGGGGTGAGGCCGACCGCGCCCGGGCGGCCGCCGACCGGGCCCGGGAGCGGTACGAGACCGCACGCGTCGAGGACCAGGACGCGCAGCGCCGCCGGGACGAGGCCCGCGACCGGGTCACCGAGCTGGTCGAGGCCCTGGAGCGGGCGCGCTCGGAGCCGAGCGCGGCCAACCGGGAGGCGCACGCCCGCGCGACGGCGGAGACGGAGGCGGCCCGGGCCGCCCGCAGCGCCGAGACCGCCCGGGACCGTGCCGACGCCGCCGTCCGCGAGCTGCAGGAGGGCTGAGCCCGGGCCCGGCCGGTCGGCCGCGTCCGACGACGGTGCCCCGGCCCGGCGGTGCCTGCTCAGTCCGGCGCCGTGAGGGTGTCGCGCAGGTCGCGCTTGCGGATCTTGCCGGTGGCGGTGCGCGGGAGAGGCCGCTCGGCCCAGTGCACCCGCGCCGGGGCGGCGAACGCGCCGACCCGGGCGGTGACCGCGGCGCGGACGGCGTCGTCGTCGCGGATGCCGCCGGGTTCGGCGTGCACGATCGCCACCACCTCCTCGCCGAGCCCCGGGTGCGGCACGCCGAGCACCGCGACCTCCACGACGCCGGGCACGTCGTGGATCGCCGACTCCACCTGCGCCGAGTAGACGTTCTCGCCCCCGCGCAGCACGACGTCCTTGAGCCGGTCGACCACGTGCACCCACCCGTCCCGGACGAAGCCCAGGTCCCCGGTGCGGAACCAGCCCTCGACGAACGCCGCCGCGTCGGCGGCGGGGTTGTTCCAGTAGCCGCGCACGATGTTGGGCCCGCGGAACCACAGCTCGCCGATCTCGCCCTCGGCCGCGTCCGGTCCCTCGCCGTCGGCGGTGACGACGCGCAGCTCCGCTCCGGGGGCGGGGCGCCCGACGCTGTCGGGGTGGGCGAGGTAGTCCGGGCCGGAGTTGGCGCAGATGGCCGAGGTGGTCTCGGTCAGGCCGTAGCCGTTCGCCGCACCGGCCCCGAGGTCGCGCCCGATCCGGGCGACCAGCTCCGGCGGTACCGGGGCGCCGCCCATGCCGATGGTGCCGAGCGAGGCCAGGTCGGCCGGGTGCGCCGCGGCCTGCTCGACCAGCCCGGCCATCGTGGAGGGGACCCCGGCGGTGCGGGTGAGCCGCTCGTCGCGGACCAGCTCGCGCGCGGCGGCGGGGTCCCAGCGGTACAGCGTGGCGAGCTTGGCCCCGCCCAGCACGGCACCGACCAGAGCGTTGATCCCGGCGATGTGGAACATCGGGTAGGCCAACAGGGTGCCGGGCTCGCTGCTCGGTGCGGTGCCGGCGAGCAGTGCGCCGGCCCGTGCCTGCAGGGCGACGTTGAGCAGGTTCGTGCAGTGGTTGCGGTGGGTGCCGACCGCGCCCTTGGGCCGGCCGGTGGTGCCGGAGGTGTAGAGGATCGTCGCGACGTCCTCGGGCCCCACCTCGGCCTGCGGGACCGTCGCGGCGGGGTCGAGGCCGGCGACGACGTCGGCCCACTCCCGCACGCCCACCGGTGCGGGCCCGGCGCCGCGGACCCGGATCAGCGCGACGCCGGTGCCCCCGACGCCCTGCCCGGTGAGCAGCTCGGCCCGTTCGTGGTCGGCGACCACCACCCGGGCCCCGGAGTCCTCGACCGCCCAGGCCAGCTCGGGGGCACTCCACCAGGCGTTGAGCGGGACCGCGACCAGCCCGGCGACCTGGGCGGCGAAGAACGCGGGCGGCCACTCCGCGACGTTGCGCATCGCGATCGCGACCCGGTCCCCCGGTGCCAGCCCGTACTCGCCGAGCAGGGCCCGGGCCAGCCCGGCGACGAGCGTGAGGTGCTCGCGGTAGGTGCGCCGCTCACCCCGGTAGACGGTGAACGTCGCGTCGCCGAACACCTCGCTGCCCACGACGAGCTCCCGCAGGGTGTGCGGGCCGCGCCGGTAGATCCGCCTCGGGTGGCCCTCCCCCGGCCCGGTACCGGCGCCGGTCGCGCCGACACCGCCCTCGGTGACCAGCTCGAACTCACCGCCCGGCGCGGTCAGCTCCGCGATCACCGGGCCCAGCCCGACCTCGTCCGCGTGCTCGCCCACCTGCCACCTCCGCCGTTCCGACACCCCGCGTCGCGGTCGATGGTGCCCTCTCCGGTCCCGGGACGGGGTGTGGGATTTCACCTCGCAAGGATCCGGGGAGGTTCTGCGACGGCGCGAGCGCCTGCCTACGCTCGGCCGATGGGCCTGCCGACCGGACAGCGGCGGGAGCGCCTGCGGGCCGTCGCCTGGGGCAGCTGGGCGGCGCTGGCCGTGCTCACCGCCGTGGTGACCGTCGCGCTCGGCGCCCTCGACGTCCCGTCCCCGGCCCTGTTCGCCGGCCTGCTCGTCGCGACCGTGCTGGCACTGCTCGGATACGGCCCGTCCCGGGTGGCGCGACCGGCGACGGCCGGTGCGCAGGCCGTGATCGGCGTCGTGATCGGGCTGCTGGCCCGGCCGGACACCCTCGCCACCGTCGCGGCGGACTGGCTCCCGGTAGTGCTGATCGGCCTCGGCACCCTGGTGGCGAGCATGGCCGCCGGGTTGCTGCTGGGGGTCGCCCGCGGGGTCTCGCCGCTGACCGGGATGCTCGCGCTCACCGCGGGCGGCGCCTCCGGCCTGGTCGCGATCAGCCGGGAGCTCGGCGGCGACGAGCGGATGGTCGCGGTGGTGCAGTACCTGCGCGTCGGGCTGGTGACGGCGACGATGCCGGTCGTGGCCGCCGTCGTGTTCGGCGCCGGACACGTCGGGCCGGGGGCGGGCGCCGGGGGTGGCACGGGCGGCGCGCCCTGGTACGTCGGGACCGGGGTCACGCTCGCCTGCTGCGCGGCCGGGATCCCGCTCGCGCGGCTGGTCCGGGTACCGGCCGGGGCGCTGCTGGGCCCGATGGCGGTCGCCCTGGCGCTGAGCCTGGCCGGGGTGTCGTTCGACGCCGCGGTGCCCTCGCCGCTGGTCGACGTGGCCTACGCGGTGATCGGCTGGCAGGCCGGGCTGCGGTTCACCCGCGCGGCGCTGCGCACCGTGGTGCGGGTACTGCCCCTGGCCACCGGGCTGATCTTCGGCGTGGTCGCGCTGTGCGCCGGGCTCGGGCTGCTGCTGTCCCGGGCGACCGGGATGACGTTGCTGGAGGGCTACCTGGCCACCACCCCGGGCGGGGTCTACGCCGTGCTGGCGACCGCGATCTCCTCCGGCGCGGACGTGACCCCGGTGGTCGCGGTGCAGGTGCTGCGCGTGATCGTGATGTTGATCGTGGCCCCCCATCTGGCCCGCCTGGCCGGTCGCCGGCTCGGTGCGAGGCACGGCTGAGGTCCCGGCGGCGCCGGGCGGGGTGTCAGGACAGGCGGGCGATCCGGCCGGGCGGGGGTTGCGGGACGGCGTCGGGGTGCAGGGCCCAGGCGATCGCCTCGACGCCGTCGACCAGGCGCGGTCCCGCACGGACCACGAACGACGCCGAGTCCAGCGCCACCACCGGCACCCCGACCGGCAGGTGCGCGCGTGCCGCCTCGGCCTGGGCGATCGCGTCGTCGAGCCCGAACCCGCACGGTGCGACCAGGACGAGGTCCACCGGGCCGGGCGTCTCGGACCACGCGAACCCCACGCTGCGCCCGCCGGGGATCGCGCCGACGGGCTCTCCCCCGGCCCGTGACACCAGCTCGGGCACCCAGTGCCCGGGCAGGAACGGCGGGTCGGTCCACTCCAGGGCCAGGACCCGCGGGACCGGTCGCCCGGCGACCGCCGCGGCGACGGCGTCCAGGCGGGCGTGCAGCCCGGCCAGGAGCTCGGTGGCCGCCGGGGCGGCACCGGCGGCGGCGCCGACCGCGGCGATCACGCCGAACACCTCGTCGAGCGTGTGCGGGTCCAGCGACAGGACCCGGGCGTCGGTCCCGATCGTCGCCTGCGCCTGCGCGACGGTGGCCCGGGGCAGCGCGCAGACCCGGCAGAGGTCCTGGGTGAGGATCAGGTCCGGGGCGGCGCGCGCCAGCCCGTCGCGGTCGAGCTCGTACATCGGCAGCCCCCGCTCGGCGCGGTCCCGGACCACGGCGTCGATCCGCCCGGGCGTCATGCCGTGCGGCAGTGCGGTGTCCACCACGACCGGGCAGCGGTCCCGGATCCCGGGCGGCTGGTCGCACTCGAACGTGACGGCGGCCAGCCGGTCGGCCAGACCGAGCGCTCCGACGATCTCGGTGGCCGCGGGCAGCAGCGAGGCGATCCGCATCCGGCCAGGCTAGCGGCGCGGACGGCCGGCGCCGGGCGGAACGGCCGGGTGGCGATGCCCGGGTGGCGGCGATGCGGCAAGGTGGTCGCTGCGGACGCCGTTGCGCCACCGCTCCTCCCGGTGGAGCGGGGGACGTCGCTCCGCCCAGGGGGAGGAGACATCGATGTCCGTGCACGAACGCGCCGGAACGCGGGCGCGGCCGGAGGACCTGGTGGATCTGCCGGCGCTGCTCGCCGCCTACGCCGAGCGGCACCCGGACCCCTCCGTCGCCGAGCAGCGGGTCGCCTTCGGCACCTCGGGGCACCGCGGGTCGGCGCTGAGCGGCACGTTCAACGACGACCACATCGCCGCGACCAGCCAGGCGATCTGCGAGTACCGGGAGGCCCAGGGCACCGACGGCCCGCTCTACCTGGGCCGCGACACGCACGCGCTGTCCGAGCCCGCCTGGCGCACCGCGACCGAGGTGTTCGCCGCGAACGGCGTGCAGGTGCTCGTCGACTCCCGCGACGGTGTCACCCCGACCCCGGCGGTCTCGCACGCCATCCTGGTGACCAACGCCGGACGGACCTCGGGCCTGGCCGACGGCGTCGTGGTCACCCCCTCGCACAACCCGCCCGCCGACGGCGGCTTCAAGTACAACCCGCCCGACGGCGGCCCGGCCGGGACCGAGGCGACGTCCTGGATCGCCGACCGCGCCAACGAGCTGCTCTCCGCCGAGCTGCACGGTGTGCGCCGGCGCTCGTTCGAGGCGGTCGACGCGGACGTCGGGCGCTACGACTTCCTCGACGCCTACGTCTCCGAGCTCGGACAGGTCCTGGACATGGACGCGGTCCGCGACGCCGGCGTCACGATCGGCGCAGATCCCCTCGGCGGGGCGTCGGTCGCCTACTGGGGCGAGATCGCCGACCGCTACGACCTCGACCTGAGCGTGGTCAACCCCGAGACCGACCCCGCGTTCGGGTTCATGACCCTGGACTGGGACGGCAAGATCCGGATGGACTGCTCGTCGCCCTACGCCATGGCCTCGCTCGTCGAGCGCATGGCGCAGGGCGCTCCCTTCCGGATCGCCACCGGCAACGACGCCGACGCCGACCGGCACGGCATCGTCACCGCCGACGGCGGGCTGATGAACCCGAACCACTTCCTCGCCGTCGCGATCGGCTACCTCTACGCGCACCGTCCCGGCTGGCCCGGGGGCGCCGCGATCGGCAAGACCGCGGTCAGCTCGTCGATGATCGACCGGGTGGCCGGCGAGCTGGGCCGCAGGCTGGTCGAGGTGCCGGTCGGGTTCAAGTGGTTCGTCCCCGGCCTGCGCTCCGGGGAGATCGCCTTCGGCGGTGAGGAGAGTGCCGGCGCGTCGTTCCTGCGCCACGACGGCACGCCGTGGACCACCGACAAGGACGGGTTGATCATGGCCCTGCTCGCCTCGGAGATCACCGCCGTCACCGGGAAGACCCCGACCGAGCACTACGGCGAGCTCACCGCACGCTTCGGCGCCCCGGCCTACGCCCGGATCGACGTCGCCTGCTCGCGGGAGGACAAGGCCCGCCTGGGCCGGCTCGACGCCGGCGCGGTCACCGCGACCGAGCTGGCCGGGGAGGCGATCACCGCCCGGCTGACCCGCGCGCCGGGCAACGACGCCGCCCTGGGCGGGCTGAAGGTCGTCACCGACAACGGGTGGTTCGCCGCCCGCCCCTCGGGCACCGAGGACGTCTACAAGGTCTACGCCGAGAGCTTCCTCGGCCCCGAGCACCTGGCCCGGATCCAGGACGAGGCCCGCGACGTCGTGGCCGGCGCGCTCGGGCCGGCCTGATCCCCGACACCGGCAGGAAGGCACACGCACGTGACGAACAAGCACCTCGGCTTCGGCATCGACATCGGGGGCTCGGGCATCAAGGGCGCCCCGGTGGACCTGCGCAAGGGCAGGCTGGCCGACGAGCGGATGCGGGTCGAGACGCCGCGGCCCTCGACGCCGGACGCGGTGGCGAAGGTGGTCGGGGAGATCCTCGACCACTTCGGCTGGACGGGCCGGTTCGGCTGCACGTTCCCCGCCGTGGTCACGCACGGCGTGACCCGGACCGCGGCGAACGTCGACCCGTCCTGGATCGGCGCGGACGCCGGCCGCGTGCTCTCCGACGCCACCGGCCGCGCGGCGCTGGTGGTCAACGACGCGGACGCGGCGGGCGTGGCCGAGGTCGAGTTCGGGGCCGCGGCCGGGAACAGGGGCGTCGTGCTCGTCTCGACGCTGGGCACCGGCATCGGGTCCGCGCTGATCGCGCACGGGCGGCTCGTCCCGAACACCGAGCTGGGCCACATCGAGATCGACGGCCACGACGCCGAGACGCGCGCCGCGGACTCCGCCCGGGAGCGCGAGGATCTGTCCTGGCAGGACTGGGGCGCGCGGCTGACCCGCTACTTCCAGACGGTGGAGAACCTGCTCTGGCCGGATCTGATCGTCGTCGGTGGCGGGGTCAGCAAGAAGTTCGACCGCTGGTCACCGCACGTCGAGACGCGCACGAAGATCGTTCCGGCGGACCTGCTCAACGAGGCCGGGATCATCGGCGCGGCGCTGCTGGCCCACGACGGCTGAGCCCCGGAGGACGCCATGCCCGAGTACGGGCCGACGGGGACGGCGCCGGGGTTGCGTGCCCGGAAGAAGGCCCGCACGCGCCGGGCGCTGCGCGCGGCCGCGCTGGCCCGCGCCCGCGTGCAGGGCCCGGACGGGTTCACGTTGCAGGAGGTGTGCGACGACGCCGGGGTCTCGGCGCGCACGTTCTTCAACTACTACCCGAGCAAGGAGGCCGTGCTCTTCGACTGGGACGAGGACATGGTCGCCGAGCTGACCGCCGCCGTCCGCGACCGGCCGGCCGGCGAGGACGGGTTCACGGCCGTGCTCGCCGTCGTCGAGGGCCTGATCGCGGAGCTGACGGCGAACCCGGTCTGGCACGCCCAGATCGACCTGCTGCGCACCCACCCCGAGCTCGCGCCCCGGATGGCCGCGGTGGAGTGGACGGTCGAGGACACCCTCGTGCGGGCGGTGACCGCCCGGGCCGGGCGCGACGCCGACGACCTGGAGTCGCGCACCGCGGCCGCGATGGCGATGGCCGCGTTGCGGGTGACGATCACGGTGTGGCTGGCCGACCCGGACGGCCCCGACACCGGGACCGTGTTCGCGCGGGTCCTCGACCACACCCGGGCGCTGTTCGGGGCGCGGCCCGGCGGCTGACGTCCCGAGAGGGCGCGCGGGCGGCCCGGTCAGCGGCTCAGCGCGCCGGAGATCCGCGGGACGACCTGCCCTCGATCGGCGAGGCCCGGATCACCCGTCGACGAGCGCGGTCACCGTCGCGCGGGCGCCGTCGCGGTGCAACGCGTGCAGGGCGCGGGTGTAGGCGGCCGCGAAACGCTCGTCGGCGGCGAGGTTGCCGAACACCGACGTCGCGCCCAGGAAGGCCAGTGGCTCCTCCCGCTGGCGCAGTGCCAGCGCGGTCAGCTGCCCGGCCAGCCGGTCCTGCTGCTCGATCGGCCGGCCCTGCTCGTCGGTGCCCTCGGCGTAGCGGGCCCACCCCGCCACGACGGCGGCCGCGCGGTCGATCGGGCCGCCGTCGGCGAGCTGCTGGCGGACCACCGGCAGCAGGAACAGCGAGATGCGGTCGGAACTGCCGAAGTTGATCCGCTTGAGGGTGTCGGCGACTCCGGGGTTGGCGAACCGCTCGATCAGCGTGGACTTGTAGGCGTCGAGGTCGATCCCGGGCACCGGGCGCAGCGTCGGGGTGGCCTCGAGGTCCATGTAGTCGCGCAGGAAGCGGGCGAACGTCGGGTCCTGGGCCACCTCGTGCACGTACCGGAACCCGGCCAGGTAGCCCAGGTAGCCCAGCGCCTGGTGGCTGGCGTTGAGCAGGCGCAGCTTCATCAGCTCGTAGGGCACGACGTCGTCGACGACCTGGACCCCGGCCTCGGCGAACTCGGGCCGGCCGGCCGCGAAGTGGTCCTCCAGGACCCACTGCGTGAACGGCTCGCACACCACCGGCCAGGCGTCGCGCAGCCCGAAGCGTTCGGCCAGGGCCGCGCGGTCGGAGTCGGCGGTGGCGGGGGTGATCCGGTCGACCATCGAGTTCGGGAACGTGACCGTCTCGGCGACCCAGGCCCCCAGCGCGCCGTCGCGCAGGGCCGCGAACCCGGTGAACACCCGTCGGGCGGCGTCGCCGTTGCCCGCCATGTTGTCGCAGGACATGATCGTCAGAGGGCCGGTCCCCCGCTCCCGGCGCCGGGCCAGGGCCTCCACGACCAGCCCGAACACCGTGGCCGGCGTCGCGCCGGGCTCGAGGTCGGCACGGATGCCCGGGTCCTCGGGGTCGAACTCCCCGGTCACCTGGTCGATCGCGTAGCCGCCCTCGGTGATCGTCAGCGAGACGATCCGGGTGGCCGGGTCGGCGATCTTCTCGATCACCTTCTCCGGGTCGTCCGGGGCGAACAGGTACTCGGTCAGGGACCCGATCACACGCGGCGCCAGCGACCCGTCGGCCTCCTTGCGCACGAGTGTGTAGAGCCCGTCCTGGTCGCCGAGGACCTGCGCCATCGCGCGGTCACCGTCGAGCACGCCGACACCGCAGATGCCCCAGTCCCGGGCCTGCCCGGCCGTGAGCAGCGCGTCGACGTACATCGCCAGGTGCGCGCGGTGGAACCCGCCGACCCCGAAGTGCACGATGCCGGTCGTGATCCCATCCCGGTCGTAGCCGGGCACGTCGACGCCCTCGGCTCCTTCGGTCCAGACCGTCCCGGAGTCCAGCGACTGCATCGTTCCCCCACCTCGATCGAGCCTCGCGTGCGTTCGCCGCCGACCCTAGCGGTCACCCACACGTGCTGTCCCGTGTCCGCGTCGTATCGCAATCCTGACTGATTGATCAGTTTGTTCTGATCGTGCTCATGCCATTGAACTGCACTGCTGTTCTGCCTCATGCGCATGACACTTGCGATTCGCGCAATCCCGTCCCTACCATCCCCTCCATGCCCCCTCCCGAGACCGTGGCCGTCGACGAGCAGGTCGCGGCCCGGGTCCGGGATCTGGTCGCGGCCGGCCCGGGCACCCAGCGCCGGTTCGCCGCCGACATCGGGCTCGCCGAGACGAAGCTGTCCAAGGCGCTCGCCGGACGACGCCGCTTCGCCGCCACCGAGCTCGTCGCGATCGCCGACCGCACCGGCGTCACGGTGAACTGGCTGCTGCACGGCCGCGACGACGCCCACACGCACACGGCCGTCCCGTACGGGGCGGCGCGCACGGAGAGCCCCGTGCAGGAGACCCGCGGGACCCGCGCACGGCGGCGGATCCTGGACGCGGCGTGGGAGCTGATCGCCGAGAACGGCTACCACCAGGTACGGACCGCCGACGTGGCCCGCGCCTGCGGCACGAGCACCGCGACGATCCACTACCACTACCCCAGCCGCTCGGCGCTGCTCGACGAGGCGCTGCGGCACAACGTCGAGCTCGCGTTCGACCGGCAGGTCGCCGAGTTCGGCGAGGTCACCGACGCGCACGAGCGGCTGCTGCGCCTGATCGACCTGCAGCTGCCGACCAGCACGCTCCTGCGCCGCGAGTGGTCGATCTGGATCCAGGTCTGGGCGGAGTCGGCGGTGGACCCGTCGCGGCGCTCGCTGTACTGGGACGCCTACGACCGCTGGTACCGCAGCGTCGCGATGACCCTGGAGCGCGGCGCCGAGGCCGGTGTGTTCGTCCCGGACGCCGGCGGCCTCACCCGCGCGCTGACCGCCCTGATCGACGGCCTGGGCATCCAGGTGATGGCCGGCACGCCCGGGGCCACCGCGGAGGGCATGCGCGCCACCCTGCGCGAGTTCATCGATCGGAGCGTCGTGCGCCCCGGAGCCACCCCCACCCACAGCCCGGACGAGAAGACGGAGCACGCATGAACCGTGACGTGATCATCACCTGCGCGGTGACCGGGGCCGGGGACATGGTGGGCAGGAGCCCGCACGTGCCGGTCACCCCGGCCGCGATCGCCGCGGACGCGGTCGCCGCCGCGCGGGCCGGCGCCGCCGTGGTGCACCGGGTGCCTCTGACGACCCCGACGGGCGCGGATCGTCGCGGTCAGCCGACCGGGCGCAGGCCCCAGGACGCCGTCCACGGCTCGCCCGGGGTCAGCGTCACCAGGTCGGTGCCCGAGTTCAGCGCGTCCGGCGGGCAGGTCATCGGCTCCACGGCGACGGCCCGCCCGTGCCCGGTCAGCTCGTCCGGGGTGAAGACCTGCACCCAGCGAAACGCCGGGTCGGCCCACAGCTCGGTGCCCCGGCCGTCGGCCGCGGTGAGGCGGTGCCGCGTGACGTCGTCCCCGGACACCGGCCGGCACCCGCCGTAGGCGGCGTCGAGGACGTGCCCGGCCAGCACCAGCCCGCGGCGCAGCGGGTCGGCGCCGGCCAGCCGGCGCGCGTCGCCGTCGGGGAGCTGGTCGGTCAGCGGCAGCTCGGTGTCGGCGCCGAGGGTGAGCGCGAGCTCGTCGACCGGGATGTCGCCGACCCGCAGGTAGGGGTGGAAGCCGAGGCCGAACGGCACGGGCCCGTCACCGAGGTCGGTGGCCGTGGTGGAGACGGTCAGGCCCCCGCCGGCCAGCGACCACGTCACGGCCACCCGGACCGGCTGCGGCCAGCCGGGCTGCACGGTCGCGACGGCGGAGAGCGTCAGCGTCGCGCCGGTGTGCTCCTCGACGGTCCAGGGCACGTGCCGGAGCAGGCCGTGGATGGCGTTGCCGGCGTCCGGCTCGGTCAGGGCGAGCTGTTGCGGCGCGTCGCCATGGGTCCACCGCCCGGCCCGGACCCGGTTCGGCCAGGGCGCCAGCACCGCCCCTGCGCCCTGGGGCGGGCGCCGCGTGGGCGGGTAGGACTCGGTGCGGGCCAGCCCGCCGGACTCGAAGCCCGCCAGCGTCGCCCCGACCTCGTGCACGACCGCGCGCGCGTCCCCGTCCGCGATCTCGAAGCTCCGGCCGGCCGGGTCCATCCGTGCACTCACCCCCCGATCGTCCCACCGCCGGTCCCCGGCCTCGCGGGTCAGCCGGCCACCGGGGTGGCCCGGGCGGCGTCGGGGTCGAGGGCAGTCTCCAGCTGCGCGGGGGGCGACAGCGCGGCGACGGTGAAGTCCTGCCCGGCCCCGCCCGCCAGGGCGACCAGGTGGTCGTGGTGGGTGAACAGCAGCACCTGGTACTCCCGTGCCAGCTCGGCGAGGACGCCGGTGGCGGCCACGGCGCGCTCGTCGTCGAAGGTCATCAGGACGTCGTCGAGCACGACCGGCACCGGGGGGAGGCCGGACGCGGCCCGGTCGGCCTGCAGCTGCCCGATCCCGGCCAGGCGCAGCGCCAGGTGCACCTGGTCGGCGGTGCCCTCGGACAGCCGCGACGGCGCCAGCTCCTCCCCGTCGGCGCGCACCGCGACCAGGCTCCGGCCGCCGGCGGCGACGTCGGTCGGCGGCCGCAGCGCGACGAACCGGCCGCCGGTGAGCCGCTCCAGCAGCCGCCCGGCGTCGACCAGCAGCGGCGAGGCGTGGGTGCGTTCGTAGCTGTCCAGCTCGCGCCGCAGGATCTCCCGTTGCAGGTGCACCACCAGGTAGCGCTCGGCGGCGTCGGCGGCCCGGGCCAGGTGCTCCTGCGCCTCGGCGTGCAGCAGCGCGGCCTCGTCGGCGCCCTCGAGCTCCCGACGGCGGGCGCGCAGCCCGCCGAGCTGCTCGCGGACGTCGGCGTGGGCGACCTCCAGCTCGCGTTCGGTCTCCTCGCTGCGGGCCCGGGTCTCGTCCAGCGCCCCGGTCTCGGTCTCCGGCGCGGCCTCGACCAGCGCGTCGGCGTCCAGGTCCGGCGCGGCCGCGGTGAGCAGGCGCTGCGCCTCGGCGATCTGCCGGTCCAGCTCGACGGCCCTGGCGCCGCGCTCGGCCGCGGCCTCGACCCCGCCCTCGTCGAGGGTCTCGGTCAGGGCCAGCTCGACGGCGAGGCGGTCGAGCACCGAACGCGACGACGCCGCGGCGCGCGCGGCCCGCACGGCGGCCTCCTCGGCGGCGGCCACCGAGTCGTCGAGGTGCGCGGCCGACACCGCGGCGGCGGTGACCTCGCGGACGCGTTCGGCCAGCTCGGGCAGCCTCAGCAGCGGGTCCGCCTCGGCGACCGCGCCGTCGGGCAGGTGGGTCCGCACCAGCGCCGCGACCGCGTCGCGGTGCGCGTCGACGGCCCGCTGCAGGGCCGCGGCCTCGGACTCGCAGCGCCGGGCCCGGGTCCCGGCGTCCTGGGCGTCCCCGACGGTGTCGCGCCGGGTGGCCCAGCCGTCCGGTCCCAGCGCGGCCGGCAGCCCGGCCGCGCCCAGGCCGAACCGCCAGCGCAG
>CBIHNM010000121.1:0-12726 GCA_966211265.1 uncultured Pseudonocardia sp. | reverse complement strand
CGGACAAGCCGCGATCGCCCGCTCGCTGCGGGACGGCGAGGCGCTGCGGGTGGGGCGAGGCGCAGATAACGAACTTCGGCTTCCGCACCCGTCCGTGTCCCGCAGCCACGCCTTGCTCGAGCCCATCCGGGACGAGCGGCCACCGGCGACCACGATCCCGGCGCCCGGAGCCCGTTGCACCGTCACACCGGGATCGTAGGGCGCGGCGCCGCGCGGGCTCCTACCCTGGAGGCGACGACGCGCCGCGTCGGTGGGAGTGAGGGATCGAGATGGGCCGGCTGACCGTGCGACGCCCCGTGCTGCACCTGGGCCCGGACGGCACGTCGCGCTCCCGCCCGGACACGCTGGTCACCGAGGAGCCGCTGGAGATCCGGGTGGGCGGGCGGCCGCTGAGCGTCACGATGCGCACCCCGGGCAACGACGTGGAGTTCGCGCACGGCTTCCTGCTCACCGAGGGTGTGATCGGCTCCGCCGACGACCTGTCCACGGCCCGGTACTGCGACTCGGTCGACGACGCCGGCCGCAACACCTACAACGTGCTCGACATCGAGCTCGCCCCCGGCGTCGCGCCGCCGGACCCGTTGGTGGAGCGCAACTTCTACACGACCTCCTCGTGCGGGGTGTGCGGGAAGGCCTCGCTGGACGCGGTGAAGCTCAAGACCCGCTACTCCCCCACCGCGGACCCGCTGGTGCTGGCCCGCGAGGTCCTGGTGTCGCTGCCGGACCGGCTGCGCGAGCAGCAGAAGGTGTTCGGCTCCACCGGCGGCCTGCACGCCGCCGGGCTGTTCACCGACCGTGGTGAGCCGCTGGTGGTGCGCGAGGACGTCGGGCGGCACAACGCCGTCGACAAGGTGCTGGGTCACGAGCTGATGGCCGGGCGGATCCCGGCCACCGGGACCGTGCTGATGGTCTCCGGGCGAGCGTCGTTCGAGCTGGTGCAGAAGGCGGTGATGGCCGGGGTGCCGGCGATGGCCGCGGTGTCCGCGCCGTCGTCGCTGGCGGTGGAGCTGGCCGAGGAGGCCGGGATGACGCTGGTCGGGTTCCTGCGCGGCGAGACCGGCAACGTCTACACCGGCGCCGAGCGGATCGCCTGACCGGCCCGGCACTTGTGCCGGAGGGACCGGCGGGCGGGCGGGCCGGGATTCCGGGACGCTGGGGGCATGCGCCCCGCCCTGGTGACCGGACTCCTGCTCGCGCTGCTCGTCGTGACCGGCTGCGGGAGGTTCGAGGCGCAGCTCACCGCTCCGGGTGGGGCCGACGGCGGTGCCGGGGCGATCGCGGTCCGCGACGCGCGGTTCTCGGCCCAGGCCCCGCGCACCGGAGACGAGGTGTACGCGGCCGGTGAGGACGCCCCGCTGACGCTGACGATCGTGAACACCGGGGATGCCACCGACCGGCTGGTCTCGGTGTCCTCGCCGGTCGCGGACGGGGTCTCGATCGACGGCGACGCCCAGATCCTCGGCGGGGCCGCCCTGGTCTCGGGCTACGACCAGGTGCGGCCCGCGCAGACGCTGCCGGCCACGGTGCGGACCGACGTCGCCCTCACCGGACTGCGGGTACCGGTCCGCGCCGGGCTCACCTACCCGCTGACGTTCACGTTCGCCCGAGCCGGGTCGGTCACCGTCGAGGCCCCGGTCGGGAACCCGGACGTGCTGCCGCCGCGCGCCCGCTGATCAGTTCCCGGCGAGCTCGTCGAGGAACTCCTGCGGGATGCTCTGCGCCATCAGCTCGTATCCCGCCTGGTTCGGGTGCAGGTTGTCCCCGGCGTCGTACTGCAGCGCGATCCAGTCCTTGATCAGCGGGTCCCGCACGACCTCATCGAAGTCGATCACACCGTCGAAGACCTGTCGGCCCTCGGTGCGGAGCCACTCGTTGATCGCGTTGCGGTCGGCCACCGCCATCGGCGACGAGTAGAAGCCGTAGGGCGCCGGGCGGGCCAGGTTCCCGGCCGGGGTGAGGGTGCCGATGTAGATCGGTACGCCGGCGGCGTGCACCCGGTCGGCCAGCTCCCGGTAGGCCGCGATCACCTCGTCGGCGTTCTTCGGCGGCCCCTGCAGGATCGCGGTGCCGAGGTCGTTGATGCCCTGCAGGAAGATGACGCCGCCCAGGTTGGGCTGGGCGAGCACGTCCTGCTCGACCCGGTTCAGCGCGGACGGGCCGATCCCGTCCCCGGTCACCCGGCCACCGCTGATCGCCTGGTTGATCACCGACAGGTTCGCGGTGTCCGGATCGGCCTGGAGCCGGCGGGCCAGCACGTCCGGGTAGCGGCCGTCGGTGTTGCCCTCGGACAGGAAGCCGTCGGTGATCGAGTCGCCGAACGCGACGATGGTCCGGTCGCCGGGCTCGCCCTCGACCTGGACCGCGGTGGCGTAGTACACGGCGGTGGTGAACGTGGAGGTGAACCGGTTGGCCACGACGCCGTTCTCGCTGTAGCCGGCGGCGTCGCGGGCCCCGGTCCGGTCACCGGGAGCGGTGAAGAACGTCTGCATCGCGTTGCCGTGCACCGTGGCCGGCCCCTGTCCCGCGGGCACGAACATGCTCACGACCAGGTGGTCGAGGGCCTGCGTGGTCAGCGGTACCGGGTCGCTGAGCACCCGCCCGCCCTTCGGGACCGTGACCGACTCCTGCCCGGCGAAGGTGACCGGCAGCGGCTCCTCCTCCGTCGCGGCACCGGAGTCACCGGAGCGGGTACCCACCGTGACCGACGGGAACGTGGTGTCGCCGGTGCCGAACTCGTTGGACAGCTGCACGCGCACCGCGCTCCCGCCGTGGTGCAGGTACATCACCTGCCGGACGGTCTGGTCGTCGAACGCGGTCGGCGGCGGGACGACGTCCCCGACGGCACCGGCCTGCGTGGTGCCGCTGAGCGTCTCGCTCCCGAAGCTGCCCAGTGTCGACGGGCCCTGCGGCGACGCCGACCAGGCCGCCACCCAGTGGTCACCACCGTCGGCGCCCTTCGCGGACCCGTGGTCGTCGGGGGTCGCCATCGCCGCGGGGGCGGCGAGCAGCGCCGCGGTCAGCGCGACGGCCGACCCGACGACTGCAGCGGCGCGCCGCGGGGTTGAGCGTCCGGCCCGTCCAGACTCGGCCACCATCGTCCTCCTCGATCTCGGGTGGTCGAGTCCGGCACCCACCCGGACCCGGGCAGGCGGTCGTCGACACGCACCGAACACGCTCCGCTGCGTGTTTGATCGGCCAAACGAGTGGCCCGGACAAAGGTGACGCGACGTCGGCCGGGGCGGCCCGGGGACGGTGCGGCGCGGGCGCGCGGGACGCGGGTCGCGGCCCACACCGTCACGACGACGAGCGCGCTCCCGGCCAGCTGCACCGCCGTCGGGCGCTCCCCGAGCACCACCATTCCCGACGCCACCGACAGCACCGGGTGCACGAGCAGCAATGACGCCGTCGTCCCGGGCGCCAGGCCCGCCGACCCGCGGCTGATCAGTACCCACGCCACGACCTGCCCCGCCAGGGCCAGCAGCACCAGCCATGCCCAGGACGCCGCCGGCAGGGACACCGAGATCCCGGTCGTCGCGGCACCGACGACCCCGGTCGTGACGGCCGCGGCGGCGGTGGCCACGCACACCGGCGTGACGACGTGCGCGGGGCTGCGCCGGGCGCCGTCCCGGTTGAGGTGGAGGTAGCCGGCATAGGCCAGGCCCGCCAGGGCCCCGAGCAGCGCGCCGCGTACCGGTGCCGGCATGTCACCGCTGCCCCCGCCCAGTGCCCCACCGGCCAGCGCGATCCCGGCCAGCAGCACCGGCGCGGCGACGAGTTGCCGGCGGGAGGGCCGCTCCGCCGCCCGCGCCCCCCTGCCGGCCAGCGCCCAGGCGAGCAGCGGGAACGCCACGACCTGCACGTTCAGCACGACGTTGGCGATCCCCGCACCGGCGTCGAGCACGCTCTGGGTCCAGAGCAGGAAGTCGGTCCCCAGGAGCACCCCGGACAGCGCCGCCCACCCGAGCAGTCCCACCTCCGGCCTGCCGTGCCGGCGCACCTCCCACGCGGCCAGCGGGACCAGTGCGACGAGCGCGAGCACGCACCGCCAGAACGATGCCGTCGCCGCGCCGACCTCGGCCAGCCGCACCAGCACCCCCGTGCTGGACAGCACCGCCGCACCGGCCAGCACGGTCAGCGCCGGGCGGGTGTCGCGGGGCGGCGCGGGAACGGTCACGGGGACGTCGGGGGCTCGGGTCGCGGTGCTCACCCCACCACGGTCACCGTCGGAACCGCAAAGTTCCAATGAATGTTTCTACGGAGGATCGATTAGCCTAGATGTGTGATGGCATGGGAGAGGCTGCGCGTGTTCGCCGCCGTCGCCGAGCACGGGTCGGTGGGTGCCGCGGCGGCGGCACTGCACATCACCGGCCCGGCGGTGACCCAGCAGATCCGCAAGCTCGAACGCGAGACGCACACCCGCCTCGTCGAGCCGGACGGGCGCGGCATCCGGCTGACCGCCGCCGGGCACGTGCTGGCCGGGCACGCCGCGACGGTCGCGGTGTCGGTCGCGGACGCGGCGCGTGACCTCGCCACGCTGCGCGACGACGTCGCCGGGCCGTTGCGGATCGGGTCGCTGGCCAGCGCGTTGCGGACCCTGATGCCGCAGGTACTGCACACCCTCACCGCCGACCACCCCCGGCTGGTGCCCACCGTCCGCGACGGCGAGGTGGTCGACCTGCTGCCGGCGCTGCGCGCGCGCGACCTCGACGCGGTCCTGCTGGAGAGCTGGTCGAACCGCCCGGCCCCGATCCCGGCCGGGGTGCGGGTGACCACCCTGGTCACCGAGGCGGTACTGCTCGCGGTGCCGCAGGGGCACCCGGTCGCCGACCGGGACCCGGCCCCGATCGGCGAGCTGGCCCGCGAGATCTGGGCCTCGTGCCCGGTCGGCACCGAGGCCTACGAGGCCCTCGTGCAACTCGTGCGTGCCCACCACGTGGAGCCGGACATCCGCTATCTGGTGACCGACTTCACCACCCAGCTCAGCCTGGTCCGTGCCGGGCTGGCCGTCGCGACGGTCCCGGGCATCGCCGCCGTCCCGGCCCCGGAGGGGGTCCGGTTCCTGCAGTGCCGCCCGGCGATCCACCGATCGCTGGCGCTGGCCGTCCGGGAGTCCGACTCCGACCTGCCGTCGCTGCGCGCCCTCACCGCGGCGCTGCGCACCGCGGCCGAGAACGCGGTCCGCGGCGCCCCCGAGCCCGGCTGCTGAGCACCGCGGGGGTCAGCGCCACTGGGCCTCGAGCTCGCGCAGCAGGTTCGCCGAGAACCGGTCGCCCATCATCTGCATGGTGGCCTGCATCGTGCGGGTCACCACCGGAGCGGCGAGCCGGGACAGGGGCAGGTCGACCGCGAGGTTCAGGTCGATCTCCAGACGGGTGCCGCCGCCGTCGACGTCGGAGAGCGCGTAGTGACCTTCCGCGCCGGCCCACTCGGTGGCCCCGGCCGGGGGGTCGTGGGTGAACTCGATGCGGCGGCCGTCCCGGAACGTCATCTTCTCGGTGAACACCGGGCTGATCCCGACCCCGAGCACCTTGAGCCGGACCAGGTGCCAGCGCCAGTGGTCACCGTCGGCGTCGATCCTGCTCAGCAGCGGGGTCAGCGTCGGCAGCCGGTCGGGGTCGGTCAGGATCTCCCACACCGCGGAGCGGTCCGCGGTGACGACCGCCTCCGAGCGGCTGCCGGTGGCGAACCGGGTCAGGACCCGCCGCCCTCGGGCAGCGCACCGCCGGCGGCCGGCGCGTCGTCCCCGCCGGCGACGCCGGGCTCGGTCTCGGACGTGCCGCGGTTCGACGCCGGGAGCAGCTCGGCCAGGGCCGCGCCCTCGAGCCGGCGGAACGTGCGCCGGGGCCGGGTCCGGTCGAGCACCGCGACCTCGAGCGCGTCCGGGCTCAGCACCCGGGGCTCGGTGGAGCCGTTGGAGGCGGCGGGGTCCGCGCCGGGCACCTGCAACCCGCCCAGCGCGACCGCGATCGCGTCGGCGAGCTCGAGGCCGTGCGAGTAGGTCTCGCCGAGCTTGGTCGAGATCGGCTCGGTCTGGCCGCCCATCACCACGTAGCGCGGCTCGTCGGTGATGGAGCCGTCGTAGGTGATCCGGTAGAGCTGGTCGCCGCCCGGCTCCTGGCCGACCTCGGCCACGCACAGCTCCACCTCGAACGGCTTCTGCTGCTCGACGAACGCGGTACCCAGCGCCTGGGCGTAGGCGTTGGCCAGCATCCGGCCGGTCACGTCGCGGCGGTCGTAGGTGAACCCGCGGAAGTCGGCCATCCGGATGCCGCCGGTACGCAGGTTCTCGAACTCGTTGTACCGGCCCACGGCCGCGAACCCGATCTTGTCGTAGATCTCGGAGACCTTGTGCAGCGCCGTGGAGCGGTTCTCCGCGACGAAGAGCACACCTCCGGCGTAGGTCAGCACGACCACGCTGCGGCCCCGGGAGATGCCCTTGCGGGCGAGCTCCGAGCGGTCGCGCAGCAGCTGGTCGACGGAGGAGTAGAACGGCATCGTCATGGGGAGCGCTCCAGGTCTTCTCTCGCGGCGGGGCGGTCGGTGGGCCTAGGCCCGGCGGACGGCTCAGCCACCGGGCCGCTCGGTGCGTCCCGCGACCACCTGCGTCACGACGTCGGCGATCTCGTCCTCGCCGCGACGCTGCGCCCCCTCGGCGGTGATCGAGACCACGACCGGGTAGATCCGGCGCACCGTGTCCGGGCCGCCGGTCGCGGAGTCGTCGTCCGCGGCGTCGTAGAGGGCCTCGATCGCGGTCCGCACGGTGGCGGCCAGGTCGGCCGAGGGGTCGTGCAGCTTCTTCAGCGACGACTTCGCGAACACCGACCCGGAGCCGACGGCGTGGTAGCCCAGCTTCTCGTCGTAGCGTCCGCCGGTGGCGTCGTAGGTGACGATCCGCCCGGCCGTGGCCGGGTCGGTCGCCTCGGGGTCGACGCCGGCGAACAGCGGCACCACGACGAAGCCCTGCATGGCCGCGCCCAGGTTCGCCCGGACCATCCCGGCCAGCTTGTTGGCCTTGCCGTCGAGCGAGAGCGGTACGCCCTCGATCTTCTCGTAGTGCTCGAGGTCCACGCTGAACAGCCGGACCATCTCGATCGCCATGCCGGCCGAGCCGGCGATGCCGACGGCGGAGTGCTCGTCGGTGATGAAGACCTTCTCGATGTCGCGCTGGGCGATCATGTTGCCCTGGGTGGCGCGCCGGTCACCGGCGATCACCACCCCGCCGGAGAACACCAGCGCGACGATCGTGGTGCCGTGCGGGACGCCCAGCTGCGCCGCGGCTCCCCCGCCACCGGCCGGGGCCGGTCCGGGGTCGGGCAGCAGGTGCGGCGTCACCGACCCGACGAACTCGGAGAAGGACTGCGAACCGGTCAGGAAGGTGGCGAGCTGACCTGTGTGCGGGCCGGGGGCGATCCCGGGGTTGCCCGAGGGCCGGAAGTCCATGGTCGGGTGAGTGCCTCTCCTCGTTCGGTGTTACGACGGTGATCCGTGGGTGGCGACGGTCGCCGTGGCGACCCATCGCCACCCACGAGTGGAACGGGGGCGGTTACTGGCCGCCCTTCTGCACGTAGGACCGGACGAAGTCCTCCGCGTTCTCCTCCAGCACGTCGTCGATCTCGTCGAGGATGGTGTCGACGTCCTCACCGAGCTTCTCGCGGCGTTCCTGGCCTCCGGACTCCGCGCCCTCGCCGCTCTCGTCGTCGCCGTCGCCACCGCCCTGGCGCTTCGTCTGCTCCTGCGACATGAGGTCTCCTCCTCGCACGTGGGCCCGGCCACCGCACGCTCTCCCGCGCGACGGACCGGGTCCGGTACCTGTCCACCCTACCCACCGGGTGAACGACACGCCCGTGAACTGCACGGACCGGACCGGCGTGTCGACCCGGCGCCGCCACTCAGCCCTGGGTGAGCTTGTCGACGAGCTCCTCGGCCGTCGACGTGGCCTCGAACAGCTCCCCGACGTGCTTGCGGGTCCCCCGCAACGGCTCCAGCGTCGGGATCCGCACCAGCGACTCCCGGCCCAGGTCGAAGATCACCGAGTCCCAGGACGCGGCGGCCACCTCGACCGGGTAGCGCCGCATGCAGCTGCCGCGGAAGTAGGCCCGGGTGTCCTCCGGCGGGTCGGTCATCGCCGCCATCACCTGCTCCTCGGTGACGACCCGGCGCATCGACCCGCGGGTGACCATCCGGTTGTAGAGCCCCTTGGCCAGCCGGACGTCGGAGTACTGCAGGTCGACCATGGCCAGCCGTCCGGAGTTCCAGCCCAGGCCGTCACGCTGGCGGTAGGCCTCGAGCAGCGACAGCTTCGCCGTCCAGTCCAGCCGGTCGGTGGTGAGCATCGGGTCGGTCGCCAGGTCGGCGAGGACCTCTCCCCAGGCGTCGAGGACCTCGACGGTGTCGGTGTCCCAGCCGGCGCGGTCCGCGCCCTGCTGGCGGGCCACGTGGGCCTCGGCCCGTGCGTGGTACTCCTGCTGGATCTGCAGCGCCGTCAGCTTCCGGCCGTCGGCCAGCTCCACCCTGACCTGCAGCGACGGGTCGTGGCTGATCTGGCTCACCGCACGGACCGGCTCGGCCAGGCGCAGGTCCTCGAACCGGACGCCGTGCTCGATCATGTCCAGCACGATCGCGGTC
The DNA here is from genome assembly GCA_966211265.1 of uncultured Pseudonocardia sp. GTDB lineage: Bacteria > Actinomycetota > Actinomycetes > Mycobacteriales > Pseudonocardiaceae > Pseudonocardia. The sequence goes on along the minus strand of CBIHNM010000121.1, from coordinate 4,101 downwards.
GTCCCGACCTTGAGCAGCGTGGCGTACTCGGACAGGTTCGCGTCGCCGATGATCACGTGCAGGCGGCGGTACTTGTCCGCGTCGGCGTGCGGCTCGTCGCGGGTGTTGATGATGCCGCGCTTGAGGGTGGTCTCCAGGCCGACCTCGACCTCGATGTAGTCCGAGCGCTGCGCGAGCTGGTAACCGGGCTCGTCGCCCTGCTGGCCCAGCCCGACCCGCCCGGCGCCGCAGACGACCTGCCGGGAGACGAAGAACGGCGTCAGCCCGCCGACGACCGAGGGGAACGTGGTGGACCGCGCCATCAGGTAGTTCTCGTGCGAGCCGTAGCTCGCGCCCTTGCCGTCGACGTTGTTCTTGTAGAGCTGCAGGCGCGGCGACCCGGGCACGGTCGCGGCACGGTTCGCGGCCTCGAGCATCACCCGCTCACCGGCCTTGTCCCAGATCACGGCGTCGCGCGGGCTGAGCACCTCGGGCGTGGAGTACTCCGGGTGCGCGTGGTCGACGTAGAGCCGCGCGCCGTTGGTGAGGATGACGTTCGCGGCGCCGAGGTCGTCGAGGTCGGTGTCGAGCTGCGGCGCCAGCGACGGGGCCGACAGGTCGAACCCGCGCGCGTCGCGCAGCGGGGACTCCACCTCGTAGTCCCAGCGCGCCCGGCGGTTGCGCGGGACGTCCGCGGCCGCGGCGTAGGCGAGCACCACCTGCGTGGACGTGACGACCGGGTTGGCCGTGGGGTCCCCGGGCACCGCGATGCCGTACTCGACCTCGGTGCCCATGATCCGGCGTGCGGTCACGGTGCCGCCTCCCCCTGAGAGTGCATCCGCCGAGCCTAACCGTCATGACACCCCGCGCGACCCGAGCACGCCGGTGGGTCCGGCCACGTCCGGAGACCGGCGGCGCCGGGTGCGACCATCGCCGTCGTGGCCGATCCCTGCCCCGAGGCCGACGCACCGGACCCCGCCCGCGAGCGCGTCGCCGTGTTCGACGCCGCCGGCCACGTCGTCGGCGAGGCCGAGCGCGGCGAGGTCTACGCCCGCTCGCTCTGGCACGGCACCGCGGCCACCCTGCTGCGCAGCACCGACGGCCGACGCGTCTACGTGCACCGGCGCACCGACGACAAGCTCGTGATGGCCGGGCTGCACGACTGCTGGGCCGGCGGGGTGATCGACGCGGGCGAGGGTCCCGGCGACGCCGCGCGGCGCGAGCTGGCCGAGGAACTCGGCGTCTCCGGCGTCGGCCTGGAGCACCTGTTCACCCTGGCCTGGGACTCCTCGGCCGAGGGCGTGGACACCGGGCCCGGGACCGGACCGCACGGGTTGCGCGCGCACGTGTTCGCCTACCAGGCCTTCTACGACGGGCCGGTGGTCCACCAGCCCGCCGAGATCGCCGAGGGCGGGTGGATGGGGATCGACGAGCTGCGCGCACGCCTGGCCGACCCGTCCTGGCCGTTCGTGCCGGACGGACGCGCGGCGGCGATGCGATGGCTGAGCACGGTGACCGACGGGTAACCGAGGTCACCCGACCCGGTGCCCGGATCGGTTAACAGCCGGCGGGTCGCACGACGACACCCCTGGGAGGACCCACCGTCGGATCCGTCCCGGCCCCGTCGTCCCGCTCCGCCCCGTCGGCACCACCCCGGCCCGCACCGCGCCGGTGGCCGTCGCGGCGACGCAGCATCCACGCAGTTCCAGGAGTCACACCATGGTCAGCATCTCGGTCTCGGCCCGTTCCCTCGCCGCCGCCCGCCGGATCGACCCGCAGGTCTCGACCGCGGCCGTGCGCGCCGCCGTCGAGGAGGCGGTGGCCGCCGACCGCCGCGAGGACCGTCGCGACACCACCCGCGACGCCCCGTCCCACCGCATCCGCTGACCCGTCCGGTCCGCACCCCGTGCGCCGATCCGCACGTGCCGCAGGGGTGCGGGCCGACGTGCAGGGTGCGGACCGGGACCCGGACGCGACCTACAGGTTGATCATGTGTCCGGCGAGGCCGTGGATGGCCTCCTGCAGACCCTCGGACAGCGTCGGGTGCGCGTGCACGTTGCGGGCCATCTCGTAGACCGTGAGGTCCCACTTCTGGGCCAGTGTCAGCTCGGGCAGCAGCTCGGTGGCCTCCGGGCCGATGATGTGGCCGCCGAGCAGCTCTCCGTGGGTCTCGTCGGCGATCAGCTTGACGAACCCGTTCGGCTCGCCCATGCCCTGGGCCTTGCCGTTCGCGGTGAACGGGAACGACACCGCCTTGACCTTCCAGCCCTTCTCCTCGGCCAGCTCCTGCGCCTGGGCCTGGGTGTAGCCGAAGCTCGCGACCTGCGGCTGGCAGAACGTCGCCCGCGGCATCATCACGTAGGACAGCTCCTGGGTCTCGGCCCCGGCCAGGGTCTCCGCGGCCACCACGCCCTGGGCCTCGCCGACGTGGGCGAGCATCAGCTTCGCGGTGACGTCGCCGATCGCGTAGACGTGCTCGACGTTGGTGCGCATGTAGTCGTCGACCGCGATCGCGCCGCGCTCGGTCAGCTCGACCCCGAGCTTGTCCAGCCCGAACCCGTCCACGCGCGGGGCGAACCCGATCGCCTGCATGACCTTGTCGGCGCGGATCTCCTCCGAGCCGCCCTTCTCCGAGGAGACGGTGACGGTCACGCCGGACCCGTCGTCGACGATGGACTCGACCTTGGTCGAGGTGCGGACGGTGACGCCCAGCTTCTTGTAGCGCTTGCCGAGCTCCTTGGACACGTCGGCGTCCTCGAGCGGCAGCAGCCGGTCCAGGTACTCGACGATCGTGACGTCGACGCCGTAGTTGGCGAGCACGTAGGCGAACTCGACGCCGATCGCGCCGGCGCCGGCGATGACGATCGACGTCGGCAGCTCGCGGGTGAGGATCTGCTCCTCGTAGGTCACGACGCGCTCGGAGAGCTCGGTCCCGGGCAGCAGCTTCACCGTGGAGCCGGTCGCGATGATCACGTCGGTGTAGGTGAGCGTCTCGCTGCCGCCGCCGGAGAGCTCGACCTCGATCGTGCCGGGCCCGGAGAACCGGCCCAGGCCGTCGAACTCGGTGATCTTGTTCTTCTTCATCAGGAAGTGCACGCCCTTGACCCGGCCGTCGGCCACGGTCCGGCTGCGGTCGAAAGCGGCACCGAAGTCGAAGGAGACCTCACCGGAGATGCCGAAGGTCTTCTGCTCGTGGCTCATGATGTGGGCGAGCTCGGCGTTGCGCAGCAGGGCCTTCGACGGGATGCAGCCCACGTTGAGGCACACACCGCCCCAGTACTTCTCCTCGACGACGGCCACGCTCTTCCCGAGCTGGGCGGCCCTGATGGCCGCGACGTACCCACCGGGGCCGGCACCGAGAACGACGACGTCGAAATGAGGCATGCGCTCAGCCTAGGACGTCGGCGCCGGGTCGGCCGCGTCCGGTGGGTCACCCGGCCGGAGCATCGGTGCGACAGCCCTCGGCGCCGGCGGCGGTCTCGGCGCAGCCCGCGCCGTCGGGGGTCTCGTCGCCGTCGACCGGCCAGATCGCGCCGGCCGAGAGGTGCGCGACCAGGGCCTCCCCCACGTCCCGCAGCGCCTCCTGCTGCTGCGGGCTCAGCCCGTCGAACAGCACCTCCTGCACGGTCGTGGCGTGTCCGGGCGCGGTCTCGCGCAGCACCCGCAGTCCCTCGTCGGTGAGCTCGGCGAGCTGCCCGCGACGGTCGGTCGGGCAGGACCGGCGGCGGATCCAGCCCGACTCCTCCATCCGCGCGACGGCGTGCGAGACGCGGCTGCGCGAGGACATCGAGGACTCCGCGAGCACGCTCATCCGCAGCGTGTTCGCGGGCGCCTCGGACAGGCGGACCAGGATCTCGTAGTAGGCCTGCGGCATCCCGGCCTCCGCCTGCAGACGGCGCTCGATCCGCTCGGACACCAGCCGGTTGGCGGCCAGGTAGGCGCGCCAGGTCCGCTGCTGCTCCTCGTCGAGCCAACGCGGGTGAGTCACGACACCTCCAGGAAACAGTTGAACGCTCAAGTCGTTGGTACTAGTATCGCTCTCAACAAGTGAGAGTTCAACCAATCATCGGAGGATCACCCATGTCCGCTCCCTCGACCACCGGCATCCCGAACTACACCGTC
>CBIHNM010000120.1:0-12756 GCA_966211265.1 uncultured Pseudonocardia sp. | reverse complement strand
TGGTCGTCCTGGCCGCCGCCGGGAGCGCCGCCGGTGCCCCGGTCGACCCCGGCCCGGTCCTGGCGACCGGTACCGCCCTGGCCGCCGCGGGCGCGCTGGTCGCGCTGTGGTCGCGGCGGTGGCACGGCACCGCCCGGTGCCTGGCCCGCGCCGTCGCGGCCGCGGTCGCGTTCGGCCTGGTCTCGGCGCTGCTGCGGGCCGGTCTGGGCCACCTGGACCGGCCCGGTTCCTCGGCCGCCGTGCTCGTCGCGATCGGCGCGCTCCTGGCCGCGGCGCTGGTCGGCGGCGGCGTGGCCGTGCAGCTCGCCTACCGCAGCGGCCCGCCGTCGCTGGTGCTCGCCTGCCTGACCGTGCTGGACCCGATCGTCGCGGTCGGGTTCGGCGTCACCGCGCTCGGCGAGCGGATCGGCACCGGCGCGGTCGACGTCTCCGTCGCCGTCGGGGGAGCGCTGCTCGCCGTCGCCGGGGTCGCCCTGCTCGCCCGCCACCACCCCGAGGCCCGGGCGCGGGAGCGCGCCCGGCCCGCCGCCCTGTCGCCACCCGCCGCACCCGCACCCGCGGACGCGGCCGGACCCGTCCACCCGACCCGTACCCCGAGGAGTGTCCCGTGAGCTCACCGCTGCGCATCCTGATCGGTGCCGACACCTACCCGCCCGACGTCAACGGCGCCGCCCGGTTCACCGAGCGGCTCGCCACCGGCCTGGCCGCCCGCGGCCACGACGTGCACGTCGTGGCGCCGTCGGAGACCGGCCCGCCCGGCCGCGGGGCCCGGCGCCCCGGACACCCGACCGTGCACCGGGTCCGGTCCTACGCCTACCCGTCGCAGGACCGGTTCCGGGTGACGCTGCCCTGGCGGGCCGCCGGGGCCACCGCGGATCTGCTGGCCCGGCTGCGCCCGGAGGTCGTGCACGTGCAGTCGCACTTCTCGGTCGGGCGTGGCCTGGCCGTGGCCGCGCACGCCCGGGCCGTGCCCCTGGTCGCGACCAACCACTTCATGCCGGAGAACCTGCTCGACCACGCTCCGGTGCCCGCGGCGGCGGCCGGGTGGGTGAGCCGGTGGGCCTGGCGGGACCTGGCCCGCGTCTACGGCCGGGCGGACGTGCTGACCGCGCCGACGCCGTGCGCGGTGCGGATGCTGCGCGAGCGCGCGGGGCTGCCCGGCGGGCGTGCGGTGTCCTGCGGGATCGACCTGGAGCGGTTCACCGCCGGCACCGAGGACCCGGTGCCCACGGTGCTGTTCGTGGGCCGGTTGGAGCAGGAGAAGCGGGTGGGCGAGCTGATCGCCGCGTTCGCCCGGGTGCCGGGGCGGGCCCGGCTGGAGATCGTCGGGGACGGGAGCCGCCGGGCCGGCTGGGCGGCGCTGGCACAGCGCCTCGGTGTCGCGGACCGGGTCCGTTTCCGCGGCGTCGTCGACGACGAGGAGCTGGTCGCGGCCTACCGGCGGGCCGCGGTGTTCGCCATCCCCGGCGTCGCCGAGCTGCAGAGCCTGGTCACGCTGGAGGCGATGGCCGCGGGGCTGCCGGTCGTCGCCGCGGACGCGGTGGCGCTGCCGCACCTGGTCCGGACCGGGCACAACGGCGTGCTCCACCCGCCCGGCGACGTGGACGCCCTGGCCGGCGCGCTCGGCGCGCTGCTCGGCGACCCGGGTGCGCGGGCCCGGATGGGCGCCGCGAGCCGGGAGACGGTCGCCGCGCACGCGCTGGGGTCGACCCTCGACGAGTTCGAGGCCCTCTACGCCGCCGCGGCCGGGACCCGCGTCACCCGGCGCGCGCCGGTGCCCGAGCGGGTCGCCGCGTGAGCGTCCGGCCCGCCGCGACGACGGCCGGCGCGGGCCCGGTGCGGCCCGCGGCGCGGGGTCCCGGACGCCCGGTGAGCCGCCCTCGACACGCCCCGGTGCGGTGAGCTGGGGGTTCGTCCCCGGCCCGCCCGGGTCGGCAGAACTGTCGGTGTCCGCGGCTACTCTGGGCCCACGCCGACCTCGGTGGACCGTTCTGCGAGGGATCCCACCGTGACGGGGCACGACGCGTTCCCAACCGCGCCCGCCCCGTCACGTCCCCGCGGTGGTCACGAGGTCGCGGCAGGTCGTCGTACCGCGTCTTCCCCAGGGCGCGTGAAGGGAGCCCGGATCACCCATGGCAGCGGTCAGCGGTACCTCGAACGACGGTTTCGTCCACCTGCACACCCACACCGAGTTCTCCATGCTCGACGGGGCGGCGCGCCTGGACGACCTGTTCTCCGAGGCCCAGAAGATGGGCCAGTCCGCGATCGCGATGACCGACCACGGCAACGTCTACGGCGCCTACGAGTTCTGGCGCAAGGCCAAGTCGGCCGGGATCAAGCCGATCATCGGCATGGAGGGCTACCTCGCGCCCGGCTCGCGGCACGAGCGCAAGCGGGTCTCGCTGGACGGGAGCCTGGGCCGCAACAGCGACAACCCCGACCTCATGTACACCCACATGACGCTGCTGGCCGAGAACACCGAAGGGATGCACAACCTGTTCCGGCTGTCCTCGCTGGCCAGCCTGGAGGGGTACTACTACAAGCCCCGGATGGACCGTGAGCTGCTCGAGCGCTATGGCAAGGGGCTCATCGCGACCACCGGCTGCCCGTCCGGCGAGGTGGCGCGGCTGCTGCAGCAGAACGACTTCGACGGTGCCTGCCAGGCCGCGAGCGACTACCGCGACATCTTCGGCAAGGACAACTTCTTCTGCGAGCTGATGGACCACGGCATCGAGATCGAGAAGCGGGTCCAGGAGGACCTGTTCGCGCTGAAGAAGAAGCTCGACCTGCCGGGCCTGGCCACCAACGACCTGCACTACACCTACCCGGACGACACCAAGGCGCACGAGGTGCTGCTCTGCGTGCAGACCGGGAAGACCATGAACGACCCGAACCGGTTCAAGTTCGACGCGCAGGACTTCTACCTCAAGTCCGCCGCCGAGATGCGCGGGCTGTGGGACCCGATCCACCCCGAGGCCTGCGACAACACGCTGCTGGTGGCCGAGCGGGTCCAGGTGGACTTCCTCGAGGGCCAGGACCTGCAGCCCCAGGCGCCGGTCCCGGAGGGCGAGACCGAGGAGTCCTGGCTGGTCAAGGAGGTCGAGCGGGGGATGCACCAGCGTTTCCCGAACGGCATCACCGAGCGGTACCGCACCCAGGCGACCTACGAGCTCGGCGTGATCATGAAGATGGGCTACCCCGGCTACTTCCTGGTCACCGCGGACCTGATCCAGCACGCCAAGTCGGTCGGCATCCGGTGCGGCCCCGGCCGCGGGTCGGCGGCGGGCTCGCTGGTCGCCTACGCGCTGGGCATCACCGACCTGGACCCGATCCGGCACAAGCTGATCTTCGAGCGGTTCCTGAACCCGGACCGGATCTCCATGCCCGACATCGACATGGACTTCGACGAGCGCCGGCGCGGCGAGATGATCCGCTACACCACCGAGAAGTACGGCGAGGACCGGATCGCCCAGATCATCACCTACTCCACGATCAAGGCGAAGGCCGCGATCAAGGACTCGGCGCGGGTGCTCTACGGCCAGCCCGGCTACTCGGTGGCCGACCGGATCACCAAGGCGATGCCCGCGCCGGTGATGGGCAAGGACATCCCGCTGTCCGGGGTGTTCGACCCGGCCCACAAGCGCTACTCCGAGGCCACCGAGGTGCGCGCCCTCTACGAGGCCGACCCGCAGGTCAAGGAGATCATCGACACCGCGCGCGGCCTGGAGGGCCTCAAGCGTCAGTGGGGGGTGCACGCGGCCGGTGTGATCATGTCGGCGAAGCCGTTGCTGGACGTGATCCCGATCCAGCGCCGGGAGGCCGACGGGGCGATCATCACCCAGTTCGACATGGGTGCCTGCGAGACGCTCGGGCTGCTCAAGATGGACTTCCTGGGCCTGCGCAACCTGACGATCCTCGACGACGCGCTGGAGAACATCGAGCTCAACGGCAAGGCCCCGGTCGATCTCGACCATCTCGAGCTCGACGACACCGCGACCTACGAGCTGCTCTCCCGCGGCGACACGCTCGGGGTCTTCCAGCTCGACGGCGGCCCGATGCGCGACCTGCTGCGCCGGATGGCCCCGACCGAGTTCGAGCACATCTCCGCGGTCGGTGCGCTGTACCGCCCGGGCCCGATGGGTGCGAACGCCCACAACGACTACGCCGACCGCAAGAACGGCCGCCAGGAGGTCACGCCGATCCACCCGGAGCTGGCCGAGCCGCTCAAGGAGGTGCTCAGCGAGACCTTCGGTCTGATCGTCTACCAGGAACAGGTCATGTCGATCGCCCAGGTGCTCGCCGGGTACTCGCTGAGCAAGGCCGACCTGCTGCGCCGCGCGATGGGCAAGAAGAAGAAGGAGATCCTCGACAAGGAGTACGAGGGTTTCGCCCAGGGCATGCAGGACAACGGCTACTCCGCCGACGCGGTCAAGACGCTCTGGGACATCCTGCTCCCGTTCTCCGACTACGCGTTCAACCGCGCGCACTCCGCGGCCTACGGCGTCGTCTCGTACTGGACGGCCTACCTCAAGGCCAACTACCCGGCCGAGTACATGGCCGCGGTGCTCACGAGCGTGCGCGACGACAAGGACAAGGCCGCGGTCTACCTCGCCGAGTGCCGGCGGATGGGGATCACGGTGCTGCCGCCCGACGTCAACGACTCGGTGCGCAACTTCGCCCCGGTCGGCACCGACATCCGGTTCGGCCTGGGCGCGATCCGCAACGTCGGGTTCAACGTCGTCGACGCGATCGTGGCGGCGCGGCGGGAGAAGGGGAACTTCGCCGACTTCTCCGACTTCCTCCGCAAGGTCGACGCGGTGGTCTGCAACAAGAAGGTCATCGAGTCGCTGATCAAGGCGGGCGCGTTCGACTCGCTCGGGCACACCCGCAAGGGCCTCCTGCTCGTGCACGCCGACGCGATCGACGCGGTGATGAGCACGAAGAAGGCCGCCTCGATGGGCCAGTTCGACCTGTTCGGCTCCATGGACGGCAGCGCCGACGGCGAGGAGGACGCGCTCGGCGGGATCTTCGACGTCAAGGTCCCGACCGAGGAGTGGGACTCCAAGCACCTTCTCGCCGTCGAGCGGGAGATGCTCGGCCTCTACGTCTCCGGGCACCCGCTGCACGGGTTCGAGCAGGCGCTGGCGGCCAAGGCCGACACCCCGATCGCGAGCATCGTGGACGGCACCGTCGCCGAGGGCGCCCAGGTCACCGTCGGCGGCATCCTGGCCGGGGTGAACCGGCGGGTGAACAAGAACGGTGAGCCGTGGGCGTCGGCGCAGATCGAGGACCTGGCCGGTGGCGTCGAGGTGCTGTTCTTCCCGCGCGCCTACCAGGTGGTCGGGGTGGACGTGGCCGAGGACGCGATCGTGCTGGTCAAGGGCCGGGTGAACAAGCGCGACGACCGGGTCTCGCTGATCGCGAACGACCTGGCCGTCCCGGAGCTGCAGGGCGCCGGGGAGGCGGGCCTGCCGTTCAAGGTCAGTCTGCGCACCGAGCTGTGCACCCCGGAGCGGGTCGCCGCGCTCAAGGAGGTGCTGACCCACCACCCCGGCACCTCCGAGGTGCACCTGGCGCTGGTCTACGGCACCAAGACCACGATGCTCAAGCTCGACGACAAGCTCAAGGTCACCAACACCTCGGCGCTGATGGGTGACCTGAAGGCGCTGCTCGGGCCGGGCTGCCTGGGCTGACCGGGCGGGGCCGGGCTCAGCCGGCCTCGGCGACCAGCCGCGCCCACTCCCGCTGGGCCGCGGCGTCGTCGCGGGCGTGCAGGCGGGTGAACACCTCGGCGGCGCGGGTACCGGCCCAGTGTTCGGGGAGCAGGTCCGCGGGCAGCTCCGGGTCCAGGAACGGGAACCGCCGCCAGGCGTGCACGAGCTGCACCTGGCGTGCGAGCACCCCCAGCACGGGGGCGCCGCGCTCGGGCGCGAACTCGGCCAGGAACTCCTCGTAGGCCCGCTCCACCCGGTCCAGGTCCCAGGCCTGCGCGACCACGTCGCCCGGCCGCCCGATCGCGCCGAAGTGCCCGACGAACGAGCTGGTCACCCCGCCGAGGTCCAGCTCCTCCAGCACCCGGGCGACCTCGACCTCCTTGCCCGGATCCGGCGAGACCCAGACCCCGGGGGCGGGAGAGCCGAGCCCGGCCCAGGCCATCCGGGTGCGCAGCCGGTGTCGCAACTGGCGCCGCGACTCCGGGACGCTGGCCAGCAGCACCAGCCACCGCCCGTCCCACCCCGGGGCCGGGGCACCGAAACCGTAGATCCGCGCCGCGCCCTCGGAGAGCAGCCGGCGTCCGCGTTCGGTCAGCGACCACCGGACCCGCCGGCCCGAGCGGTCGGAGTCGAGCAGCCCCTCGGCCGCGGTCCGGGCCAGGGCCTGGCGGGCCGACTTCGGCTCCACCCCGAGCTCGCCGAGCACGTCGAGGATCACCTGGGTCCACACCGGCTCCCGCCCGGGCAGGACGAACTCGCCGAGCACCGTGAGCAGCAGCGAGCGGGCGCTGGTCTGACCGAGCTCGCGGCGGCGCAGCGCGGGGGTGTCCGGGTCCGCGTGGGTCGCCGGGGAGGGGTGCGGGGGCATGGCCGGATCAGCCTAGAGGCTCCACGCCGGTGCGCGCCCCGGGCGCGCCCGGGACGGACGGGACCGGTGCCATCGGATCGGTCCCTCCCGGCGCGGCACCGCCCCGACGAGGACTACGGTGAGTACCCGTGGACACCCCGGACCCCTCCGAGCGAGCAGGTGCGGCGCACGACGTGCCGGAGGCGGTGGCCGGGTCGGCGACCGGTGCCGGGTGGAGCGCGACCGCCCTGGCCGGTGCGCCGCCGTCGTCGCCGCCGATCGCGCTCGAGGCCGCCGCCGCGCTCCCGGACCGCACCCGGCAGCTGCTGGCGGTCGACCGCGACCACGTCTGGCACCCCTACGCCCCGATGCCCGCGACGTCGCGCCCGATCGTCGTCGAGTCGGCCTCCGGGGTCCGGCTGCGCACCACCGACGGCCGTGACCTCGTCGACGGGATGTCGTCCTGGTGGTCGGCGATCCACGGCTACCAGCATCCGGTGCTCGACGCCGCGGTGCGCGACCAGCTCGGCCGGATGAGCCACGTGATGTTCGGCGGGCTCACCCACGGCCCCGCGGTGGACCTCGCACGACTGCTGGTGGAGGTCACCCCGGAGGAGCTGCAGCACGTGTTCCTGGCCGACTCCGGATCGGTGTCGGTCGAGGTCGCGATCAAGATGTGCCTGCAGTACTGGCGTTCGCGCGGGCGGCCCGGCAAGCACCGCCTGATGACCTGGCGCGGCGGCTACCACGGTGACACCTTCGGCGCGATGAGCGTCTGCGACCCCGACGGCGGCATGCACTCGCTGTGGAGCGACGTGCTGCCCCGGCAGGTCTTCGCCGACCCGCCGCCGAACGGCTTCTCCCACGACTACGTCGCACACCTCGCCGAGCTGGTCGAGACCCACGCCGACGAGCTGGCCGCGGTGATCGTGGAACCGGTCGTGCAGGGCGCCGGTGGGATGCGCTTCCACGACCCGCGCTACCTGCACGTGCTGCGCGAGCTCTGCCACACCCACGACGTGCTGCTGGTCTTCGACGAGATCGCCACCGGTTTCGGGCGCACCGGCGAGCTGTTCGCCGCCGACCACGCCGGGATCGGCCCGGACGTGATGTGCGTGGGCAAGGCCCTGACCGGCGGGTACCTGACGATGGCCGCGACGCTGTGCAGCTCCCGGGTGGCCGAGGGCATCACCGGCGGCGGCGCCCAGGGGGACGGCGGGCCGGGGGTGCTGATGCACGGCCCCACGTTCATGGGCAACCCGATGGCCGCGGCCGTGGCGTACGCGTCGGTGTCGCTGCTGCTCGAACGGGACTGGCAGCGCGAGGTGCGCGGGATCGCCGCCGCCCTGCGCGCCGGGCTCACCCCGGCCCGGGCGCTGCCCGGGGTGCGGGAGGTCCGGATCCTCGGCGCGATCGGGGTGATCGAGCTCGACCACGAGGTCGACATCGCGGCGGCCACCTCGGCCGCCGTCGCGGCCGGGGTGTGGCTGCGCCCGTTCCGCGACCTCGTCTACGCGATGCCGCCGTTCGTGAGCACCCGCGAGGACATCGCGATGATCACCGCGGGTATGCGGGCCGCCGCCCTCGCCGGCTGAGCGCGGCCGCGCGCCGGGCCCTGCCGTACCCGGACGGGTGGTGGCGGACATGACCTCGATCATGGTGGTGCGGGGCCGGCGGGGCTGACCGGCGGATATCCCGCAGGTCCGGACGAGGATGAGAGGCGTTCTCATCCCGGTCGGGTTCGGTGAAGATCAACGACCGCACTGTCGCGTTCGCCCCCACGCCCCTCCGTCACGGAGGACACCCCCGGGTGCAGCCACCCGAGACAACGATGTCCGACGACCATGCGCAGCCCGCGGAGTCGGCGACCCGGACCCGAGTCCGGGCGCGGGGAGCACTCGCCGCCCCCGGCCCGGCCACGTTCCCGGCTCCCGCACGCCCGGGCGGACCTGTCCGCCTCGCTCGTCGTGTTCCTCGTCGCGGTGCCGCTCCCGCTCGGCATCGCGGTCGCCTCCGGCGCCCCGGTCCTCGCCGGGCTCGTCGCCGCCGCCGTCGGCGCGATCGTGGCCGGCCTCCTCGGCAGGTCCCCGATGCAGGTCAGCGGGCCCGCCGCGGGACTGACCGTGGTGGTGGCCGAGCTCATCGACCGCTTCGGCCGGCCCGCTCCGCCCCGGCGATCCCGCCCTCGGTCGTGCACGACGGCGACGGCCGGACCGGTGACGCGGCCCGGGAACATGTCGCGCCCACCGTGCGTTGAGGGACCCATGGCCACCGTGGAACTGACCACCGACAACTTCAACGACGTCGTCGGCGCTCCCGGAGCGACCGTGCTCGTGGACTTCTGGGCCTCCTGGTGCGGCCCCTGCAAGCAGTTCGCGCCGGTGTACGACGCGGCGTCGGACAAGCACACCGACGTGACCTTCGCGAAGGTCGACACCGAGGCGCAGCAGGAGCTGGCCGGCGCGTTCGGGATCTCCTCGATCCCGACCGTGATGGCGGTCCGGGACGGCGTCGTCGTCTACTCCGAGCCCGGCGCGCTCCCGGCCGAGGCTCTCGAGGACCTGATCGGCCAGGTGAAGGCCGTCGACATGGACGAGGTCAAGGCCGCCGTCGCCGAGCAGGAGCGCCAGCAGCAGGCGGGGGAGAACCCCACCGCCTGACCGGCGACCACCGACCACCGGAGCGGCCCCGCCCCTGATCGTCAGGGTGCGGGGCCGCTCTGCGTAGGGTGCCCGGCGTGACGCACCCCCTCGCCTGGCTCGACGACCGGGCCGCCGCACGCCGCGAAGCCGGTCTGCGCCGGGAGCTGCGGCCGCGCGCGCCCGGTTCCGGCCCGATCGACCTCGCCGGCAACGACTACCTCGGCCTGTCGACCGACCCGCGGGTGGTCGCGGGCGGCGTCGACGCGCTGCACGTCTGGGGCGCCGGGTCGACCGGGTCACGGCTGGTGACCGGCAGCACCGCCCTGCACGCCGAGCTCGAACGCGAGCTCGCCGCGTTCTGCGGGTTCGGTGACGCGCTGGTGTTCTCCTCGGGTTACACGGCGAACCTGGGCGCGGTCACGGCGCTGTCCGGCCCGGGATCGCTCGTGGTCTCCGACGCCGCGGCGCACGCGTCCCTGGTCGATGCGTGCCGGTTGTCCCGGGCCCGGGTGCAGGTGGTCCCGCACAACGACCCGGCCGCCGTCGGGGCGGCGCTGGCCGCCCGGGACGAGGAGCGCGCGCTGGTCGTCACGGACTCGGTGGGCAGTGCCGACGGTGACCTGGCTCCGCTGCCCGAGCTCCACCGGGTGTGCCGGGAGCACGGTGCGGTGCTGCTGGTCGACGAGGCGCACGGGATCGGGGTGCGCGGCCCGGGCGGTCGCGGCCTGCTCGCCGAGCACGGGCTGGCCGGGGCGGACGACGTGCTCGCCACGGTCACCCTGTCCAAGGCGCTGGGCAGCCAGGGCGGTGCCGTGCTCGCCCCGCCCGGGGTGACCGCACACCTGGTCGACGCGGCGCGCTCGTTCATCTTCGACACCGGCCTGAACCCGGCCGCCACCGGCTCGGCCCTGGCCGCGTTGCGGGTGCTGGCCGCCGAGCCGTGGCGGGCGGCGGAGGTGCTGCGGGTGGCCGCGGAGCTCGCCGCGGTGGCCGGTGGCCTGGTCGAGGGCGTCGCGGCGCCGTCCTCGGCGGTGGTGCCGGTGGTGCTGGGTGACCCCGAGGTCGCGGTCGCCGCGGCCGCCGGCTGCCTGGAGGGCGGCGTGCGGGTGGGCTGCTTCCGGCCGCCGTCGGTCCCCGCGGGCACCTCGCGGCTGCGCCTGACCGCGCGCGCCGACCTGTCGGACGCGGACCTGGACCGGGCCCGCACCGTGCTGGCCCGGGTGCTCGGCGAGGTCCGGGGCGGTGGCCGCCCGCGCGCGGCCGCGGGTGACGTCGCGGTCGCGGAGCACCGCCGCGCCCCGTCGCGATGAGCCGGACGCTCGTGGTCACCGGCACCGGGACCGGGGTCGGGAAGACCGTGGTCACCGCGGCCGTCGCCACCCTGGCGGTGGCGGCGGGGGAGCGGGTCGCGGTGCTCAAGCCCGCCCAGACCGGCGTCGCGCCCGGCGAGCCCGGCGACGTCGACGAGATCGCGCGCCTGGTGCCGGGGGTGACGGTCCGGGAGCTGGCCCGCTACCCCGAACCGCTCGCCCCGGCCACCGCGGCACGCCGCGCCGGGATGGCGCCGGTCGGCCCGGGGGCGGTCGCCGGGGCCGCCCGGGAGCTCGCCGAGGACCACGACCTGGTGCTCGTCGAGGGCGCGGGTGGGCTGCTGGTGCGCTTCGACGACCGGGGCGGGGGCCTGGCCGACGCGGCCGCGCTGCTCGGCGCGCCGGTGCTCGTCGTCGCCGCGGCCGGGCTGGGCACGCTCAACCACACCGCGCTCACCGTCGAGGCGCTGCACGCGCGCGGCCTGGACACGCCCGGGGTGGTCGTCGGTTCCTGGCCGGCGGAGCCGGACCTGGCGGCCCGGTGCAACCTCGAGGACCTGCCGCCGACCACCGGAGTCGCGCTGCTCGGCGTGCTCGGCGCCGGTGCGGGGGCGCTGGGCCCGGATCGGTTCCGTGATGTCGCCGGTCACGGTATGGGCCCGGTGCTCGGCGGACGATGGCACACTGCCTGATCATGACGACCGCTCGGACCGACGTCCTCGCCCGTGCCCGCGACCAGGTCCTCGCCCAGGGGGTCGGGCTCTCCCGGGAGCAGACGCGCGAGGTTCTCGACCTGCCCGACGACGCCCTCGACGAGCTGCTCGAGCTGGCCCACGAGGTCCGGATGCGCTGGTGCGGCCCGGACGTCGAGGTCGAGGGCATCATCTCGCTCAAGACCGGCGGGTGCCCCGAGGACTGCCACTTCTGCTCCCAGTCCGGCCTGTTCGCCTCGCCCGTGCGGTCGGCCTGGCTCGACATCCCGATGCTGGTCGAGGCCGCCAAGCAGACCGCGAAGACCGGCGCCACCGAGTTCTGCATCGTGGCCGCCGTGCGCGGCCCGGACGAGCGCCTGATGGGCCAGGTCAAGGCCGGGATCACCGCGATCAAGGACGCGGTGGACATCAACATCGCCTGCTCGCTGGGCATGCTCACCCAGGAGCAGGTCGACGAGCTGTCGGCGATGGGTGTGCACCGCTACAACCACAACCTCGAGACCGCCCGCTCGCACTTCCCGAACGTGGTCACCACGCACACCTGGGAGGAGCGCTGGCAGACGCTGGCGATGGTCCGCGCGGCCGGCATGGAGGTCTGCTGCGGCGGCATCGTCGGGATGGGGGAGTCGCTCGACCAGCGGGCCGAGTTCGCGTCCGATCTCGCCGCGCTGGAGCCCGACGAGGTCCCGCTGAACTTCCTCAACCCGCGCCCCGGCACCCCGTTCGGCGACCTGGAGCCGCTGTCCGGGCCGGACGCGCTGCGCACGGTCGCGGCGTTCCGGCTCGCGCTGCCGCGCACGATCCTGCGCTTCGCCGGCGGCCGGGAGATCACCCTCGGCGACCTCGGCGCCCGGCGCGGCCTGCTCGGCGGGATCAACGCGGTGATCGTGGGCAACTACCTGACGACGCTCGGCCGTCCCGCCGAGTCCGACATCGACCTGCTCGGCGAGCTGCAGATGCCGATCAAGGCCCTGAACGAGACGCTGTGAGGGACATACTGTGAGCGTGGACATCGCTCCGGCCGGCGCCTCCCGGGAGGCCGGGGGTCCGTACTGCGACCAGTGCGGGCGCCCCGACGCCGAGCCGGACCACCCGCGCTGCGCCGCCCGCAGGGAGCTCGAACCCCCGCGCTACTGCCCCGACTGCGCCCGGCGCATGGTCGTCCAGATCGACCCGGTCGGTTGGACCGCCCGCTGCAGCCGCCACGGCGAACGCACGAGCTGACCCGACCGACCGGCCCGCCCGCCGGGGCACTCATGCGCCGTAGGCTCCGCATACCGGAGCCGAAGCCGCAAGAGTCCCCGTCCGGGCCGCGCTTCGCTCGGCACTTGTGACGCCGTTGTCGCGTGCAGCGAGACTTTCGGCGCACGAGTGCCACGCCGGGGTGATGCCGTCAGGGGGCGATCAGGATCTTCAGGGCCTCACGGTCGGCCATCGCCGGGGCCGTGGATGAGGGTGGCGCGCGTGGTGCGTGTCCTCTCGGCCGGTCGTTGAATGCTCACCGGCCGGGTACCCGCGACCGCGTGGCCG
>CBIHNM010000119.1:0-12903 GCA_966211265.1 uncultured Pseudonocardia sp. | reverse complement strand
GACAACGCGAACGCAAGCCGCCACCGTCGTGTGTGGCCGGGGTGGCCCCCCGCCCGGGGGGGGGGGCCCCCCCCCCCCCCCCCCCCCCCCGGGTCTCCCCCGCCCCCGCCCACCCCCCCCCCCCGCGGCACCCCCCCCCCCCCCCCCCCCCCCGCCGGCCGGCGCGGGGGGGGCGCCCCCCCCCCGGGGCCCCCCCCACGGCTCCCACAAGGATCGATCATGCCCAGGGGGTCGCCCCGCGCAGCCGGACGGCACGCGGCCCGGCACGACCGGAGGGTGTGCCGGGCCGCCGTCGTGCGGCCGTACCCGCGCGGCTCAGCCCCGGTGGCGCCGGCCCGCCACCGTGGCCTTGAGGTAGTCGCGGTTGAGCTGGGAGATCACGTCGAGCGGGATCTCCTTGGGGCACGCGCTCGCGCACGCACCGGTGTTGGTGCAGCCGCCGAACCCGGCGTCGTCGTGCATGGAGACCATGTTCACCACGCGCTGGTAGCGCTCCGGCTGGCCCTGCGGCATCTCGCCGAGGTGGGTGAGCTTGGCGCCCAGGAACAGCGAGGCCGACCCGTTCGGGCAGGCCGCCACGCAGGCGCCGCAGCCGATGCAGTTGGCCGCGGCGAACGAGCGGTCCGCGGCCACCTTCGACACCGGGGTGGCGTGCGCGTCCGGCGCCGAGCCGGTGTTGACCGAGACGTACCCGCCGGCCTGGATGACCTTGTCGAACGCGCCGCGGTCGACGACCAGGTCCTTGATCACCGGGAACGCGCCGGCGCGGAAGGGCTCGACGACGATCGAGTCGCCGTCGGAGTAGTGGCGCATGTGCAGCTGGCAGGTGGTGGTGGCCTTCTGCGGACCGTGCGGCTGGCCGTCGATCACCATGCTGCAGGCGCCGCAGATGCCCTCGCGGCAGTCGTGGTCGAACGCGACCGGCTCGTCCCCGGCGAGGATCAGCCTCTCGTTGAGGACGTCGAGCATCTCGAGGAAGGACATGTCCTCGTCGGCGTCGACCTCGTAGGAGACCATCCGGCCCTTGTCGACCGCGTCGCGCTGCCGCCAGACCTTGAGGGTGAGTTTCACTTGTAGCTCCGCTGGGTCGGGTGCACGTACTCGAACTCGAGTTCTTCGCGGTGCAGCACGGGTGCCTGACCGCGGCCGGTGTACTCCCAGGCCGCGGCATAGCCGAAGTTGTCGTCGTCGCGGGCGGCCTCCCCGTCGGGGGTCTGGCTCTCGCCGCGGAAGTGCCCGCCGCAGGACTCGTTGCGGTGCAGCGCGTCCAGGCACATCAGCTCGGCCAGCTCGAAGAAGTCGGCCACCCGGCCCGCCTTCTCCAGGCTCTGGTTGAGCTCGGTCCCGGTGCCGGGCACCCGGACGTTGCTCCAGAACTCGCGGCGCAGCTGCGGGATCGCCTCGAGCGCCTTGCGCAGCCCGGCCTCGGTCCGCTCCATCCCGCAGTAGTCCCACATGATCTGGCCGAGCTCGCGGTGGAAGGAGTCGACGGTGCGGGTGCCGTCGACCGAGAGCAGCGTCTGCACGCGGTCGTCGACGCTGCGGCGCGCCTCGAGCACCTCGGGCGCGTCCTGCGCGACCGGGTCGAGGTCGTTCTTCGCGATGTAGTCGCCGATCGTGTTCGGCAGCACGAAGTAGCCGTCGGCCAGGCCCTGCATCAGCGCGGAGGCACCGAGCCGGTTCGCGCCGTGGTCGGAGAAGTTCGCCTCGCCGGCCACGTAGAGGCCCGGGATCGTCGACTGCAGGTCGTAGTCGACCCACAGCCCGCCCATCGTGTAGTGCACGGCCGGGAAGATCCGCATCGGGACCTCGTAGGGGTTCTCCCCGGTGATCCGCTCGTACATCTCGAACAGGTTGCCGTACTTGGCCTCGACGGCCGGGCGCCCGAGTCGCTGGATGGCGTCGTCGAAGTCGAGGTAGACACCGAGCCCGGACGGGCCGACGCCGCGCTTCTCGTCGCAGACCTCCTTGGCCGCGCGGCTGGCGATGTCGCGCGGGACCAGGTTGCCGAACGCGGGGTACTTGCGCTCGAGGAAGTAGTCGCGCTCGTCGTGCGGGATCTCGTTCGGGCCGCGGGTGTCCCCGATCTCCGTGGGCACCCACACCCGGCCGTCGTTGCGCAGCGACTCCGACATCAGGGTCAGCTTCGACTGGTGCTCGCCCGAGACCGGGATGCAGGTCGGGTGGATCTGGGTGAAGCACGGGTTCGCGAACAGCGCGCCCTTGCGGTGCGCACGCCAGGAGGCGGTGACGTTGCACCCCTTGGCGTTGGTCGACAGGTAGAACACGTTGCCGTACCCGCCGGAGGCGAGCACGACGGCGTCGGCGAGGTGGGTCTCGATCTCGCCGGAGATCATGTCGCGGGTGACGATGCCGCGCGCGCGACCCTCGACCACGATCAGCTCGAGCATCTCGTGGCGCGGGTACATGGTCACGGTGCCGGCGTGCACCTGCCGCTCGAGGGCCTGGTAGGCGCCCAGGAGCAGCTGCTGGCCGGTCTGGCCGCGGGCGTAGAACGTCCGCGAGACCTGCACGCCGCCGAAGCTTCGCGTGTCCAGGAGGCCGCCGTACTCTCGGGCGAACGGCACGCCCTGGGCGACGCACTGGTCGATGATGTTGCGGCTGATCTCGGCCAGGCGGTGCACGTTCGACTCCCGCGCCCGGAAGTCACCGCCCTTGACGGTGTCGTAGAACAGCCGGTAGACGCTGTCGCCGTCGTTGCGGTAGTTCTTCGCGGCGTTGATCCCGCCCTGCGCGGCGATCGAGTGCGCGCGGCGCGGGCTGTCCTGGTAGCAGAACGTGCTCACCTGGTAGCCGGCCTCGCCCAGCGTCGCGCTCGCGGCGCCCCCGGCCAGGCCGGAGCCCACCACGATGATCTTCTTGGACCGCTTGTTCGCCGGGTTGACGAGCTTGACCCCGAACTTGCGGCGCTCCCAGCGGGTCTCGATCGGGCCGGACGGACCGGCCTTGTCGACGACCGGCTCACCGATCTCGTAGTCGCTGTAGAGGCCGGTTCCGCCGTCGCCGTTCCCGGTGGGACCGGTGTGGTGGGGGTGTGCGTCAGTGCTCATGGGTTCAGACCACTCCGAACGTGACGGCGAGGGGGACGGCCAGGAAGCCGGTGGTCAGCACGACCGCGAAGGCGGTCGAGAGGATCTTCAACGGGCGCTCGCGGCGGTTGTTCGACATCCCGAGCGTCTGCAGCCCGGACCACAGCCCGTGCCGGACGTGGAACCCGACCGCGACCACGGCCAGGACGTAGAACAGCGTCACGTACCAGCGTGCGGGCGTGAAGTCCGCGGCGACGTTGTCGTAGACCTGCAGGTGCACGCCGTTCGGGTTCAGCGTGCCGGTGGTCAGGTCGAGCAGGTGGTAGACCACGAACAGCGCGATGATCACCCCGCCCCAGCGCATGGTGCGGGCGGCGTAGCTGCCCTCGACCTTGTGGTTGCCCCCGGCGTACTTCACCGGGCGCGCGCGGCGGGCCCGCAGCGTCAGCAGCACGGCGGCGACGATGTGCGCGACGACCGACACCGCGAGCACGACCCGCACGATCCAGAGCATGCCCTCGTAGGGCAGCGCGGGCTCGAGGAGCGTGCGCAGCCAGCGTGCGTAGCCGTCGAGCGCCGGACCACCCAGGAAGATCTTCAGGTTCCCGATCATGTGCAGGACGAGGTACAGCAGCAGGAACGCGCCGCTGACCGCCATCACGAACTTGAGGAGCACCCCGGGGATGCGCGGACGCCGGCGGGCCGGCACGGCCGCAGCGGTGTCGCTGCGGCCGGTTTTCTGGGACGTCGCTATGGCCACGGCGCCAGTGCACCTATCGGAGCAGGTGCACGTCCAATGCATCGGTCGGCACTCACCGATAGCTCTACGCTATACACGTGACACTTCAGCAGCTCCTGTACTTCGTCGCCGTGGCAAACGTGCGGAGCTTCACTCGCGCGGCCGAGGAGACCGGTGTGTCCCAGCCGACACTGAGCCGGGCCCTGCGCACGCTCGAGGCCGAGCTCGGCTCCCCACTGGTCAACCGGGGCACGGCGGTGACCCTGACCCCGGCCGGCGAGGCCGTGCTCCCGCTGGCGCGACGGATGCTCGCCGACGCCGAGATGGCCCGCACCACGGTGGCCGAGCTCGTCGGCCTGCAACGCGGCCGGGTGCGGATCGGCGCGACGCCGTCGCTGTGCATCGGCGTGCTGGCCGACGTGCTGCGGGTGTTCCACCAGCGCCACCCCGAGATCCACGTCGAGCTGGCCGAGGACGGATCGCAGCCGCTGGTCACCGACCTGGTCCGGGGCGACCTCGACATCGCGCTGGTGATCGTGCCGCCGGACGGTGTCGACCCGGCCCTGCACACCGCTCCGCTGATCCGTGAACGCCTCTCGGTCGCCTCGCCGCGCGGCCGGCGGCCGCTCACCCACCGGGGCTCGATGACCGTCGCCGAGCTGTCCCGCCACAACCTGGTGATGGTGCGCCAGGGCTACGACCTGCGGGAGGTGACGCTGCGGGCCTACGCCGTCGCCGGGGTGACGCCGCGGATCGCGGTCGAGGGCGGGCAGATGGACGCGGTGCTGCGCATGGTGGAGGCGGGCACCGGGGTCGCGGTGGTGCCGGACCTGGTCTTCGCCGGACGCCCGCGGCTGCGCCGCACCGTGCTGACGCCGGCCCTGCACCGCACGGTCGCGCTCGCCCGGCGCGCCGACATCGCCCCGAGCCCGGCGGTCACGGCGTTCGCGGACACGCTGCTCGAGCAGCTCGCGGAGACCTCGGTGCGCGACGGCACCGCCACCGACGTCCAGGTGCTGCCCCGGCACCGGACCGGCCGGGAGCTGCTGGGCTGAGCCCGGTACGCGCGGCCCGGGAGCAGCCGGCCCGCGTTGCGCCTAGGGTCGTCGCCGTGACCGATGCGGACCTGCACTTCTACTTCGACCCGGTGTGCCCCTTCGCCTGGATGACCAGCAAGTGGGTGCGCATGGTCGCCGAGCAGCGCGACTACACGGTGGACTGGCGGTTCATCTCGCTGCGGCTGCTGAACTCCCACATCGACTACGACGCGCACTTCCCGCCGGAGTACGAGGCCGGGCACACGGCAGGGCTGCGGCTGCTGCGGATGTGCGCCGCGGTCCGCGACGCCCACGGGCCGGCCGCTGTCGACGGCCTCTACGCCGCGCTCGGAGCGGCGATCTTCGACCGGGAACCGGTCCCGGACGAGGCGGAGTTCCACGCCCGCCGGGGCACCGCCGGGTTCGTCGCACCGATCCTGGACGGTCTGGGCCTGCCCGCCGAGCTG
Organism: uncultured Pseudonocardia sp.; assembly: GCA_966211265.1. Taxonomy (GTDB): domain Bacteria; phylum Actinomycetota; class Actinomycetes; order Mycobacteriales; family Pseudonocardiaceae; genus Pseudonocardia. The sequence goes on along the minus strand of CBIHNM010000119.1, from coordinate 7,610 downwards.
GCCGATGCGCTCGAGGACAGCTCCCGCGACGCCGTCGTGCAGGCCGAGACCGACCGGGCGCTGACGCTGACCGGCAAGGACGTGGGGACCCCGATCCTGCACTTCGAGCCACCGGCCGGGGTCGCGTTCTTCGGACCGGTGATCAGCAGGCTGCCCTCGGAGGAGGATGCCGTGGCGCTGTGGGAGCACGTCGTCGGGCTGGCCCGCTTCGGCGGGTTCGCCGAGCTCAAGCGGAGCCTGCGCGAACTCCCCCAGCTGCGTGCGCTCGGGGTCTCCGCCGACGAGGTCGGGGTCACCCAGGACTGGCACGGCGGGAGCAGGCGACAGAAGAAGTAGTCCCTGCGCACGGCGAGGGGCCGGGTCACTGGTCGTACGGGCCCTCGCCGAGCTCGTCCTCCTCGGCGCCGTGCTCGGCGATCGCCTCCCGGACGACCCGGTAGGCGATGTCGCCGCCGTAGCCCTTGCGCGCGAGCATGCCGACCAGCCGCCGGGCCGCGGTCACCCGCTGCTCCTTCGTCGCGATCGACACCGTGCGCAGCTTGCGGTCGACGAGCTGGCGGGCGCGGATCTCCTCGGACTCGGCGTCGATCTCGGTCAGCGCCTCGTCCGCGATCTCCTTGGCCACCCCCTTGCGGTGCAGCTCGGCGGCGATGGCCCGCCGGCCCAGGCCGCGCTGGGTGTGCCGGGAACGGACCCACTGCCCGGCGAAGGCCTGGTCGTCGACGAGGCCGACCTCGTCGAAGCGCTCCAGCACCCGCTGCGCCACCTCGTCGGGGATCTCCTTGCGGCGCAGAGCCTGGGACAGCTCCTGCACGGTGCGGGCACGATCGGTGAGCAGGCGCAGGCAGATCTCCTTGGCCCTGGCCTCGTCGTCCTGCGGACCGAACGAGAGCCCGCCGCCCCCGCCGCGGCCGGAACGCCGCTCACCTCCGCCGCCGCGGCCCCGGGACCTGCTCCCGCCCGCCCTCGTGGTCCGGCCCGGACCCTCTGGCTCCTCCCCGTCCGGTCGCGTCGCGTTCGCGGCATCGGGCGCGCGGACGCCCGCGCGGTCCGTCGCGGCGGCACGTCCGGTCGCGGCCGGGGACCGCGCGGACCGCGACCGCGACGCTCGTCCGGCGCGCGGGCGCGGACCGTCGAAGCTCGCCACCCGGACCTCCGACAACCCGCCGTGCCCGTCCGGGGTGTCCCGGTCGTCGGCGAGGTCGTCGAGACCCGCGGTGCGCATCGCGGCCGGCCCCTCGGGACCGCGCGGCCCGGAAGCGGCGGCCCCTTCCGGCATCTCGTCGACGCCACCGAACGACGCCACGTCCGGCGTGTCGCACTCCCGCGACCCGGCGGACTCCTCGGGATCACCGGGATCACCGAGATCACCGAAGGCGGCCACCGGGGCTGCGGCACCGCCGTCGTCGTCGAGACCGGTGAAGTCCGCGACCGCGGCGGTACCGTCCCGGAGTCCGGACTCCGGCGTCGCGTCCGGAGAGCTCACGCTCAGAAGTCGACCGGGGCCGGCAGCGGCTCGGCCTGGGCGGCGGCGGGATCGGCGTCGAGCACCGGGCCGATGCCGAGCTTCTCCTTGATCCGCTTCTCGACCTCGGCCGAGACGTCCGGGTTCTCCTTGAGGAACTTGCGGGCGTTCTCCTTGCCCTGACCCATCTGGTCGCCCTCGTAGGTGTACCAGGCACCGGACTTGCGGATGATCCCGTGCTCGACACCGACGTCGATCAGCGAGCCCTCGCGGCTGATGCCGACGCCGTAGAGCACGTCGAACTCCGCCTGCTTGAACGGCGGCGCGACCTTGTTCTTGACGACCTTGACCCGGGTGCGGCTGCCGACCATGTCGGTACCGTCCTTGAGCGTCTCGATCCGCCGGATGTCCAGGCGCACGGAGGCGTAGAACTTCAGCGCCTTGCCGCCGGTCGTGGTCTCCGGGGACCCGAACATGACGCCGATCTTCTCGCGCAGCTGGTTGATGAACACCATCGTGGTGCCGGAGGTGCTGAGCGCGCCGGTGATCTTCCGCAGGGCCTGGCTCATCAGCCGGGCCTGCAGGCCGACGTGGCTGTCGCCCATCTCGCCCTCGATCTCGGCCCGGGGCACCAGGGCGGCCACCGAGTCGACCACGATGATGTCCAGCGCGCCGGAACGGATCAGCATGTCCGCGATCTCGAGGGCCTGCTCACCGGTGTCCGGCTGGGAGACCAGCAGGTCGTCGGTGTTCACCCCGAGCGCCTTGGCGTACTCCGGGTCGAGCGCGTGCTCGGCGTCGATGAACGCCGCGATCCCGCCGGAGGCCTGGGCGTTGGCCACCGCGTGCAGCGCGAGCGTGGTCTTGCCGCTGGACTCCGGGCCGTAGACCTCGATCACCCGGCCGCGCGGGATACCGCCGACGCCGAGCGCGACGTCGAGGGCGATCGAGCCGGTCGAGATGGCGCTGACGGGCGGACGGTTGTCGTCGCCCAGGCGCATCACCGAACCCTTGCCGTGGTTCTTCTCGATCTGGGCGAGGGCGAGTTCGAGCGCCTTCTCGCGGTCCGGAGTGCTCATCTCTTGCCACCTCGCTGATCTGCCATCGGATGCCTTGGTCTGCTGTGCCGGCGATGCCGCCGTCCTGCGGGGAGCCACGGGACAACCGTATGGGGTCGCACCGACAGTTCCGCCGGTCGGATCACCGTCTGTGGACGGCCGGGTCACGTTGTGGGCACCACGCTATACGAACGCACGTTCGAGATGTCACGTCGACACGCCGACCGGACACCCGGTCGCGCCGAGCGGTGCGCCGGGTTCGCGACGGATCCCGCCGCGGCCTCGGGACCGGTGGGCTCAGCGCCGGGCGGGCGGCACGTCGTAGGCCTCGCAGACCGCGCGCCAGATCCGGCGCAGGTCGGTTCCCGACTCGACGGCCTCGTCCACGGTCTGACCGTCCAGGGCGGAGAAGACGTGGTCACGGGCCAGCGAGCCGGCCCGCTGGGCGCCGAACTCGTCCTCCATCAGTCCCCGGAACTGGCTCATTCGCACGCGTCGAGGGTAACCAGGGAGCGCGGGCCCGGGCACCGGCACCGGCGCGGGCAGCACGGGCCGTCACCGGGTTCGGGGGCGGATCACGCGTAACGTGGTGACATGTCCGATCTCCTCGTGCTCGCGCAGTCCGACCCGACCGGGTTCGGCTCGCCGCTCGGCCGGATCGTGATCCTGATGGCGCTGCTGGCCGCGCTCGCGACCCTGGTGCGCTGGTGGATCCAGCACCGCAGGCGCTGAGTCCACGCCCCGGCCCGAGGGCGGGGTGGCCGGTTCGGCCGCGGCGGCACGGTTAGGCTCGCGCGCCGGAGCAGCTACCAGAGCCGAGGAGGCCGTCGATGGCACGCACCAGCAGAGCGGACAGGCAGGACGACCCGGCGCTGCTCGACGCGTACCGGATCGTCGCCGACGAGCTCGAGCAGGCGATCCGGGACACCCTGGCCAGCCACGAACCGGACCCGGCGCGGCTCGCCCTGCGCAAGCTCACCGCCATCGACGCCGACTTCTCCGACGACGAGGCCCCTCCCGGCTGGTCGCTGGCCTTCCTCGTGCTGGCCGACTGGATCGACGCCGCGCGGGTCGCGCTGGAGTCCGAGACCGACCGCGTGGACCGCGCACTGGACTGGATCGGGGCGAACCTGGGCCCGCGCTACCGCTCCCGGGCCCGCTACACGATCCCGCCGCTGCAGACCCTCGAGGGCGCGCAGGAGACCTCGCACTACATCGACGCCCTCGGCGACGACTTCCTGGCCAGCCTGGTCTGGACGATCGCCGCACTGAGCGCGCTCTACGGCGACCACGACGCCGGCTGGGCCCGCGCGCTGCACGACGCGGGCTGACCGCGCACCGCGGCACGCCGGCGCCGCGGCGCCGGCGCCCGGGACACTGTCGGTCCCCCGGCGCATGATGGGAACCGTGAGCGCACTCGAGGGCTTCTCCCCCGCCACACGCCAGTGGTTCGAGGGGGCCTTCGCCGCGCCCACCGCCGCCCAGGAGGGCGCCTGGAACGCCGCGCAGGCCGGACGCAACGCGCTCGTGGTGGCGCCGACCGGGTCCGGCAAGACCCTCGCCGCGTTCCTCTGGGCGCTCGACCGCCTCGCCTCCGACCCGGTACCGGACGAGCCGAAGCACCGTTGCCGGGTCCTCTACGTCTCCCCGCTCAAGGCACTGGCGGTGGACGTGCAGCGCAACCTGCGCTCCCCGCTGACCGGGATCCGGCAGGCCGCGCAACGCCTGGGCGAGCCGGTCCCGGACATCACCGTCGGCCAGCGCACCGGCGACACCCCGGCCGACGAGCGACGCCGGTTCGCCCGCACCCCGCCGGACGTGCTGGTCACCACCCCGGAGTCGCTGTTCCTGCTGCTCACCTCCGCGGCGCGGGAGTCGCTGCGCGGCGTGCGCACGGTCATCGTCGACGAGGTGCACGCCGTGGCCGGCACGAAGCGCGGCGCGCACCTGGCGCTGTCGCTGGAACGGCTCGAGGAGATCATCGAGACGCCGGCGCAGCGGATCGGGCTCTCCGCCACCGTCCGCCCGGTGGACGAGGTGTCGACGTTCCTCTCCGGTGCGCGCCCGGTCGAGATCGTCCAGCCCGGGTCCGCGAAGACGATCAACGTGGCGGTGCAGGTACCGGTGCCGGACCTGGCCGCGCTCGACGAGCGGCCCGCACCGGGCAGCACCGACGAGGAGGTCGTCGGGTCCGCGGCCGGGACCGCGCAGCGGCCCTCGATCTGGCCGGCGGTGGAGCAGCGGCTGCTGGAGCTGGTGCGCGCGCACCGCTCGACGATCGTGTTCTCCAACTCCCGGCGCCTGGCCGAGCGGCTCACCTCCCGTCTCAACGAGCTGGCCGCCGAACAGGACGGGCAGCAGGAGTCCGTGGACCTCGACGCCGCCGCGCCGCAGGGCGCGTTCCCGGCCGAGGCGGTCGGGCAGTCCGGGGTCGGTGGCGGTGCGGCACCGACCGTGGCCAAGGCCCACCACGGATCGATGTCGCGCGACCAGCGGACCCTGGTCGAGGAGGAGCTCAAGTCCGGCGTCCTGCCCTGCGTGGTCGCCACCTCCAGCCTGGAGCTGGGCATCGACATGGGCGCGGTGGACCTGGTCGTGCAGATCGAGGCGCCGCCGAGCGTCGCCTCCGGGCTGCAGCGGGTCGGGCGGGCCGGGCACCAGGTCGGCGCCGTGTCCGAGGGCGTGGTGTTCCCGAAGTTCCGGGGCGATCTCGTGTCGTGCGCCGTCGTGGCGGAGCGGATGGGGTCGGGCTCGATCGAGTCACTGCGCTACCCGCGCAACCCGCTCGACGTGCTCGCCCAGCAGATCGTGGCGATGGTCGCCCTCGAGCCGTGGTCGCTGCCGGCGCTCGCGGCGCTGGTCCGGCGGGCGGCGCCGTTCGCGGCGCTGCCGGACTCGGCGCTGCACTCGGTGCTGGACATGCTGGCCGGGCGCTACCCGTCCGAGGAGTTCGGGGAGCTGCGGGCGCGGATCACCTGGGACCGGGTGACCGACGAGCTGCGCGGGCGGCCCGGCGCGCAGCGGCTCGCCGTCACCTCCGGCGGCACCATCCCCGACCGCGGGCTGTTCACCGTGATGACCCCCGGCGGCGCCGACGGCGCGGGCTCGCGGGTCGGTGAGCTCGACGAGGAGATGGTCTACGAGTCCCGGGTCGGGGACACGTTCCTGCTCGGCACGTCGAGCTGGCGGGTCGAGGACATCACCCACGACCGCGTGATCGTCACCCCGGCCCCCGGGGTGCCGGCCCGGATGCCGTTCTGGAAGGGCGAGTCGATCGGGCGGCCGCTGGAGCTGGGCCGCGCGGTGGGGGCGTTCGTCCGGGAGATGTCCGGGCTCGGCGACGCCGACGCGCGCGAGCGGGCCGCACGGGCCGGGCTCGACGAGTGGGCGTGCGACAACCTGCTCGCCTACCTGCGCGAGCAGCGCGAGGCGACCCGGCACGTGCCCAGCGACCGCACGATCCTGGTCGAGCGCTTCCGCGACGAGCTCGGCGACTGGCGGCTGGTCGTGCACTCGCCGTTCGGCGCGCAGGTCAACGGACCGTGGGCGCTGGCGATCGCGGCCCGGATGCGCGAGCGGCGCGGGGTCGAGGTGAGCGCGTCGGGCGCCGACGACGGGATCGTGCTGCGGCTGCCCGACGCCGTCGACGACTCGGGCGCCGAGGTCGTGCCGAGCGCGGAGGACGTGCTGCTCGAACCGGGCGAGATCGAGCAGATCGTGGTCGCCGAACTGGGCGGCTCGGCACTGTTCGCATCCCGGTTCCGGGAGTGCGCGGCCCGGGCGCTGCTGCTGCCCCGGCGCGACCCGCGCCGGCGCAGCCCGCTGTGGCAGCAACGGCAGAGATCCGCGCAGCTGCTCACGGTGGCCGGCCGGTACGAGCAGTTCCCGATCACCCTCGAGGCGATGCGCGAGTGCGTGCAGGACGTCTACGACCTGCCCGGGCTGCGCGAGCTGATGAGCGACGTCGCCGCGCGCACGGTGAAGGTCGTCGAGGTCGAGTCGCCCTCGCCGTCGCCGTTCGCACGCAGCCTGCTGTTCGGCTACGTGGGGATGTTCCTCTACGAGGCCGACGCGCCACTGGCCGAGCGCCGCGCGGCCGCGCTGTCGCTGGACTCGACGCTGCTCTCCGAACTGCTCGGCTCGGAGGCGATCCGGGAGCTGCTCGACCCCGAGGTGCTCGCCGAGGTCGAGGCGGCGCTGCAGCGCACCGCGCCCGACCGGCACGTCCGCGACGCCGAAGGGCTGGCCGACCTGCTGCGCTTCGTCGGCGACCTGTCCGAGGACGAGGGCCGGGAGCGGGGTGCGGCACCGGCGTGGTTCACCGACCTGGAGAGCTCGCGGCGGGCGCTGCGGGTGCGGATCGCCGGCCGGCAGCGCTGGATCGCGATCGAGGACGCGGGGAAGATCCGGGACGCCCTGGGCGCGGCGCTGCCGGTCGGGGTGCCGGAGGTGTTCACCGAGCCGGTCGCCGACCCGCTCGGGGACCTGATCCTGCGCTACGCCCGCACCCACGGGCCGTTCACCGCGGCCGAGTGCGCGACGCGGTTCGGGCTCGGGATCGCCGTCGTGTCCGGGGTGCTGGACCGGATGACCGGCAGCGGCCGGCTCGTCCGCGGCGAGCTGCGCCCGCACGCCTCGCAGCCGGCGGGCGGCGGGCCGTCGGAGATCGAGTTCTGCGACGCCGAGGTGCTGCGCCGGCTGCGGCGCGCCTCGCTGGCCCGGCTGCGTTCCGAGGTGGAACCGGTCGAGCAGCGGGCGCTGGGCCGGTTCCTGCCCGCCTGGCAGGGGGTGCAGGTCCGCTCCGGCGGCGAGCGCCGCGGGCGGGTCCGCCGCGCCCCCGGCGCCGAGGACGTGCTCGGCGTGGTGGAGCAGCTGGCCGGTGCTCCGCTGCCGGCCAGCGCGGTGGAGTCGCTGATCCTGCCCGCGCGGCTGCCCGGCTACTCCCCCGCGCTGCTCGACGAGCTGACCGCGGCCGGCGAGGTCACGTGGTCGGGCTGCGGGGCGCTGTCGGGCCAGGACGGCTGGCTGGCGCTGGCCCCGACCGACGTCGCGGACCTGCTGCTGCCCGAGCCCGACCTGGACACGGC
>CBIHNM010000118.1:0-12973 GCA_966211265.1 uncultured Pseudonocardia sp. | reverse complement strand
CGAGCAGGATCGGCGGGTGCGGCCGCTGCACGGGCGAGGGGTTCGTGCGCGAGCGCGGGACGGTGTAGAACTCGCCGGCGAACTCGACCGGGTCGTGGGTCCACAGGGCCTGCAGGCATCGCAGGTACTCCTCCATCCGCGCGCCGCGCCGAGCGAACGGCACGCCGGCGGTGGCGTACTCCTGCCGCATCCAGCCGATGCCGAGCCCGACGGTGAGCCGTCCGCCGCACAGGATGTCGAGCGAGGCCATCGTCTTGGCGAGCAGCGCGGGCGCGGTGAACGGCGCGCACAGCGTCGCCGTCCCGAGCCCGATCCGCTCGGTGTGCCCGGCGACGTAGGAGAGCGCGACGACCGGGTCGAGCACCGAGTCGTGCGTGGGGTCGAGCTCGACGTCGGTGGGGTTGAGCACGCGTTGGAAGGTCCAGAGCGAGGCGTACCCGAGCTCCTCGGCGCGCCGGGCGACGTGGCGCATCGTGTCCGGGGTCGCCCAGCTCCCGGCGACCGGCAGGCCGAACCCGAGCAGCGGCAGGTCGGATGTCACGGACGGCACTCTGCCAGGTCGGGCCGCCTCACCCGCCGGTGCCGTAGGCCGCGGCGATCTCCGCCGAGGAGGCCCACCTGCTGTAGGTCGGCGACTGCGGCCATCCCGGCGGCGAGTCCTGCCACACCTCCTGGCGGCCGTAGGGCAGCACGTCGATGAGACCGAAGCCGAACCCGAGCTGCTCGGTGCCCCGGCCGTCGGTGTGCCAGGTGCGGTACACGGTGTCGCCGTCGCGCAGGAACACGTTCACCGCGAACCCGCCGCCGAGCGGTGCGCCGACGTCGGCGCCGAAGGAGCTGTTCGCGGTGGAGTACCAGGTCATGGTGTTCCCGACGCGTCCCCGGTAGGCCAGCGCCTCCTCGATCGGGCCCGGGGTCACGATCACGAACCGGGCGTCGAAGTGGTCGAGGACCTGCAGGCGGGTGAACTGCGTGGTGAACCCGGTGCAGCCCGAGCACTGCCACGTCTCGCCCGGGAACCACATGTGGTGGTAGACGATGAGCTGGCGCCGCTCGCCGAAGACGTCCGCGAGCCGGACCGGCCCGTCTTCGCCCTCCAGGGTGTAGTCGGCCATCTCGACCATCGGCAGGCGGCGGCGCTGTGCGGCGATGGCGTCGAGCTCGCGGGTCGCGGCCTTCTCCCGGGCGCGCAGGATGTCGAGTTCCCTCTGCCAGGCGTCGGTGTCGACGACGGGCGGCAGCGCGGTGCTGGTCATGGTGTCCCCAGTGCTGGTCGGGTCGGTGCAGGTGGTGCTGCAGGGCCGACCCCGCCCGGGCGCGGAAGTCATCGGTGGCCCGGCGCGGGGCCGCCGGCGGCCGGTCAGCGCGGGCTCTGCGGCGCCCCGCCGACCCCGATCTCGTTGCCGTCCGGGTCGCGGTAGACGGCTTTGCGGACGCCGTTGCCGTAGGTCTCGTGATGCACCGGGTGGATGCCGCGCCCGGCCACCGCGGCGACGAATCCGTCGTAGTCACCGACGAACAGCGTGACCGCCGCGTGCCCGGCGTCCCCGGGCCGCAGCTCGGCGTAGACGTGCAGGTGCTCGGCGACGGTCCAGACGCGTTCGGTGTCGTTCGGTGCGAACGACCCGACGTCGCCGAAGAACCGGTCGAACCAGTCGGCGGCGCGCGGGAGGTCGCTCACCGCGACACGGGCGAACAGGTCGATGTCCATGTCGTCTCCTCGCGTGGCGCTGCTCAGATCCCGATCTCGGTCCGTACCGCGTACAGCTCGGGGAAGAACGTCAGCTCGAGTGCCCTGCGCAGGAAGGCCACCCCGCTGGACCCGCCGGTGCCCGGCTTGACCCCGATCATGCGTTCCACGGTCTTGAGGTGCCGGAACCGCCAGATCTGGAAGTTCTCCTCCAGGTCGACGAGCTCCTCGCACGCCTCGTAGGCCTCCCAGTTGCCGGCCGCGTCGGAGTAGATCTCCCGGAACACCGGGACGAGCTCGGGTGTCAGGACGTGCGCCCGGGTGACGTCGCGGTCGAGCAGTGCCTCGGGGACCGGATGGCCGCGACGGGCCAGGTAGCGCAGGAACTCGTCGTAGACGCTCGGTGCCTCCAGCAGCTCGACGAGCTGCGCGCGGGCCCGGGGGTCGTGGTCGAACACCTCCAGCATCGCCGCGTCCTTGTTGCCCAGCGCGAACTCGACGGCCCGGTACTGGTCGGACTGGAATCCCGACGAGGTGCCCAGGAACGTGCGGAACTCCGCGTACTCCGACGGCGTCAGCGTCGCCAGCACCGACCACTGGTCGGCGAGCGTTCGCTGGATGTGCTTGACGCGCGCGAGTCCCTTGAGCGCGCGCCGCAGGTCGTCGGCCGCGAGCTGGGCCGCCACCGTGCGCAGCTCGTGCAGGACGAGCTTGAGCCACAGCTCCGAGGTCTGGTGCGCGACGATGAACAGGAGCTCGTCGTGGTGGACCGGGCGGCTCACCGGGTGCTGGGTCGCCAGCAGCTCGTCGAGGTGCAGGTAGGCACCGTAGGAGAGGTCGACCCGTCCCTCCCGGGCCGCGAAGTCGCGCACGATGCCGGCCTCCATGGGCCGCGTCCCGGGGCTGTCGGTCATGCCCCGACCCTAGGGCGCGGCAGGGGGCGGCAGGAGTGTCGAGCGGGCCGATCCGGTCGGTGACGGTCGCGCGGGCACCGTCGCCGACGGGCGATCCCGAACGGGTCGTCCCGTGGACGGAGGGTGGTCGGAATGCGGTCGCACCGCGGTGCGGCGACGCCCCGGATTCCGCCGATCCAGCGAATATCCGAACCGTCAGTAATGTGCTCAGTCGATCGTGTCCCCGGTTTGATCTCGCTGATCTCGGTTGGATATATTTCAGTCAGCCGGTACGGGCTCCCCAGCTCCTGTCCAACGTGCCGGCAGGTATGAGCCGGCTGCGGCGGGACTCGAAACTCATCTGGAGAAGAACTGTGCTGAAGAAGGCTGGAATCGTCGTGGCGGCCTCCGCTGCCTCCCTGCTCGCCCTGAGCCCGCTCGCGTTCGCCGACGGCGGCAACGTCGTCGACAAGAGCTCGGAGGGCATCGTGTCCGGGCTGAACGGCAACAACGCCCAGCTGCCGATCCAGGCGTGCAACAACAACGTCCCGGTCAACGTCCTGGGCGTCCAGGTTCCGGTCGAGGACGGTGCCGTGGGTAACGGGATCACCGGTGCCGGAAACGGCGAGTCGCAGAGCGGCGACTCGCTGACCGACCAGTCCGACAACTGCGGCCAGAGCGCCGGCGCGGGCGACAGCATCGGCGAGTGATGTGATCTGACCCCGTCGGATCAGATTCGCGAAATGCCCCGGAACCGTACGGTTCCGGGGCATTTTGTGTCCTCCGGCATAGTGTGACGTGCGTGCGCCCGGGCGGGCTCGGTCCTTCTTGAACACGTCCACCCGGCGGGTCCCGGATGGGGCGGGGGACTACCCGCGTCCGCGTGCGCCGAACCCGCCCGCAGCCACTCCGGCGACGGCCACCCGGGTACGGGGCGGGGCACCGATCACGTCACATCAGGACTGACCGCCGCCCGACCGGGTAGCCGGGGAGGGAACCGTTCCTCCACGGAAAGAAGGTGCCTCGTGCCCGACACCTCCGCGATCGTCTCCCAGCTCCGCGCCCTGGAGCAGCTCACCCGTACCGAGAACCAGGTCGCCCGCGTCCGGGTCACTCAGGCCCGCACCGACGGCGTCCGCCGCGAGCTGGAGACCAACGCGGCCGCCGCGCAGCGCCGGATCGGTCGCATCCAGGACGCGCTGCGCGAGATGCGCGCCGTCCCGGACGTGGTCGGACCCGTGGTCGGGGCGATCGCCGCGCTGCTCAAGAGCACCGCCGAGCAGGCCCAGCGCTTCGACGAGGCGCTGCTCGGCGACCTCGCCCTGGAACGCGGGCTGCTCGACCGTGCGCGCTACCTGGTCGCGCTGACCTCCACCGACGGCCCGGCCGAGGTGCACCGGCTGGCCCAGGACCTCGTCGCGGCGCACACCGAGACCGTCGAGTGGCTCACCACCGTGCTGGCCGAGGAGGCCCTCGGCGGCCCGGGCGCCCTGCGCGCCACGCCGCTGCAGATCGTGCGGGGCGGGATCACCCACGTCGTGCGGCTGCCCGCGAAGGCCACCGCGGACGGGGTCAACCGGGCCGGCGACACCCTCGTCCGCGCCGGCGCCCACGCCCGGGACCGGATGCAGGCCCTCGTCGAGGGCGTCGACCGCGTCGCCCGCGACACCCGCGAGGTCGTCGGGACCGGCTTCGACGCCGCACTCGACCGCGCCGAGATCGTGCACCGGCGGGAGGGGCGGGTGGACACCGCGGCCGCGCTGCACGAGGCTCGTCGCGACCGGGGCGTCCTGCGTGTCGACGAGCTGCCGATCCGTGACTACGACACGCTCTCGGTGCAGGCGGCCGCGAGCGCCGTGCGCGAGCTCGGGTCGGTCGAGGAGGTCCAGGCCGTGGTCCGGTACGAGGAGAGGCACAAGAACCGTTCCGGCGTCGTCACCGCCGCCCGGGACCGGCACGCCGAGATGGCCAAGGCGACCCTGGCGTCCTGACGATGACGCCGCTGCTGATGCCGCCCGGGGTGTACCGGCCGCAGTCCGACACCGCGGTGCTGATCGAGGCGCTCCGGCGGGACGACCTCGCCGGCGGGCGGGACGTCCTCGACCTCGGTACCGGCACCGGTGCGGTCGCGCTGGCCGCGTCCGGTGCCGGTGCCCGGTCGGTCACCGCCGTCGACCTGTCCCGGCGCGCGGTCCTGGTGACCCGGGCGAACTGCCGGCTGCGGCGGGCCCGGGTCACGGTGCACCGGGGCGACCTGTTCGACCCGGTGTCGGGGCGCCGCTTCGGTCTGGTCGTGGCGAACCCGCCCTACGTGCCGGCCGAGACGTCGGTGTTGCCGCGGTACTCGATGGCCCGCTGCTGGGACGCCGGGATCGACGGCCGCACGGTGCTGGACCGGATCTGTGCCGGCGTCCCGGCCCGCCTGACCGACGACGGTGTGCTGCTGATGGTGCACTCCGCGGCCTGCGACGCCGACCTGACCGTGAGCCGGCTCGCCGAGGTGGGACTCGCCGCCGAGGTCGTCGAACGGGTGCACATCCCGCTCGGCCCGGTGATGCGGGCCCGCCAGGCCATGCACGAGGCGCGCGGGCTGGTCGAGCCCGGCGCGCGGTCCGAGGAACTGGTCGTGATCGGGGCGCGCCGTGCCGGGTGAGAGCTCCGGGCCCGGCCGTCGCCGGGTGGTGCTGACCGGCGAGGGCCCGGTCCTGGTCGACGGCCCGCTGGAGATCGTGCTGCCCGACGGCGGGACCGTCCGCGCGGACCGTCCGGTCGTGGCCCTGTGCGCGTGCCGGCGCAGCCGCCGCTACCCGTTCTGCGACACCAGCCACCGCGCCCGGGTCCGCCCGGGCGGCGAGGAGGACCCGTGCTGAGCACCGCCGAGACCGCACCGCTGGTCGCCACCGGACCGCCGCAGGCGCGCGGCCCGCTCTCGAGTGCCGTGCTGGCGCTGCTGCGCGACGACGCGCCCGACCCCGACGCGGTGGCCCGGGGCATCGACCCCGACGCCGCCGACCCCTACGGCGACGACCTGCAGCTGGCCCTGCACTGCTGCTACGAGCTGCACTACCGCGGCTACGCCGGTGTCGACGACGACCGCGAGTGGGACCCGCTCGTGCTGGGCGTGCGCCGCGAGCTGGAACGGGTGTTCCTGGCCGCGTTGCGTGCCGACACCGCACCCGGCGACGACGTGTCCGCCGAGGTCGACGCGCTGCTGGTGGAACCGGTGGGGCCGGCCGCGGAGACCGGGGTGTCGCACCACCTGCGCCGCGAGGGCGAGCTCTGGCAGCTGCGCGAGTACGTCGCGCACCGCTCGATCTACCACCTCAAGGAGGCCGACCCGCAGGCCTGGGTGATCCCGCGGCTGCACGGTGCGGCCAAGGCCGGGCTGGTCACGGTCGAGCACGACGAGTTCGGCGGCGGGGACCCGGCCCGGATGCACTCGCGCCTGTTCGCCGACATGATGGCCGAGCTCGACCTGTGCACCGACCCCGGCCACCACGTCGACGCGGTGCCCGGGGCGACCCTGGCCGAGGTCAACCTGATGTCGCTGTGCGGACTGCACCGCAGCCTGCGCGGCGCGCTGGTCGGGCAGTTCGCGGTCGTCGAGCTGACGTCGTCGCCGGGCTCGGACCGGCTCGTCACGGCGATGCGCCGGATGGGCTGCGGACCGGCCGCGATCCGGTTCTACGACGAGCACGTCGAGGCCGACGCGGTGCACGAGCAGATCGTGCGGCGCGGTGTCCTGGACCCGCTGCTCGTCGCCGAACCGGGCCTGGCCGCCGACGTCGTGTTCGGGATGCGCGCCTCGGCGCTGCTGGCCGAGCGCCTCTCCGGGCTGCTGCTCGAGGCCTGGTCCGAGGGTCGTTCGAGCCTGCGCCGCCCGCTGACCGAGGGTCCGCGGCGATGACCGGCACGGCCGCCCGGATCGTCCCGGTCGACGACGACGCCGCGTTCTGGGACGACACCGAGGAGCTGCGGGCCTGCCTGTCCGAGCCGGTGCCGCGGATCCCGCCGTGGTTCGGCTACGACGCGCGCGGCTCCGAGCTGTTCGAGGCGATCACCGAGCTGCCGACCTACTACCTCACCCGGGTCGAGTGGTCCCTGCTGCGCCGCCACGGTCCGGACATCGCCGACCGCCTGGGCTGCGGTCGGATCGCCGAGCTGGGCAGCGGCAGCGCGAAGAAGACGCGCCTGCTGCTCGGCGCCGCGGCCGCCCGTCGCGCCACCACCTACCTGCCGGTCGACGTCAGCCACGAGATGCTGACCTCCAGCGCGACGGCCCTGCGGACCTCGGTGCCGGAGCTGGGCGTCATCGGGCTGTGGGGGCGCTACGAGGCCGCGCTCGACCACCTGCGCGCCGACGACGGTGAGCCGCTGGCGGTGCTGTTCCTCGGCGGCAACCTGGGCAACACCACACCCGACGAGCGCGACGCGCTGCTGGCCCGGTGCGCGGCGAGCCTGCGACCCGGCGACGCGTTCCTCGTCTCCGCGGACCTGGTCAAGCCCGCGGCGGTGTTCGAGGAGTGCTACAACGACCCGCCGGGCCACACCGCGTTCGCCGACTTCCGGCTCAACCACCTGGCCCACCTCCGCGCGCGCTTCGGCGGCGACGCCGACCTGGCCTCGTTCCGCCCGCACGCCCGCTACGACGCGGCGAACGAGGTCGTCGAGGGGCACCTGTGGTCCGAGCGCGACCAGGTGGTGCGGGTCCCCGGACTCGGCCTGGAGCTCGACCTGCGGCGCGGGGACGGGATCAACGTCGGGTTCTCGGCGAAGTTCGACCGGGAGCGGTTCGTCGCCGACGTCGCCGCGCACGGCCTGGTCCCGGAGGCGCAGTGGGTGGACCCCGACCGGGCCTACGGGATCTTCCTGTTCCGGCGGTGAGGACCGGAGCTCACCGTCCCGGCCGCAGCGGGTCGGTGTCGCGCGGGTCCGGGGTGGGCGCCCACCGGCCCTCGACGACCGCGTAGCCCCAACGGGGCCCGTCGGACACGAGCGTGTCCAGCGCCGCGAGCAGGCGGTCCACGTCGTCGACGGTGCTGCCCAGACCCAGGCTGGCGCGCACGGCGCCGTCGGTGTCGCCGGTGCCGGCGAGCCGGGCCAGCAGCGGGTGCGCGCAGAACCGGCCGTCCCGTACACCGATGCCGTGCTCGGCCGAGAGGTACGCCGCGACGAGCCCGGCCGGGACGCCGTCGACGACGAAGCCCGCCACCGCCACCCGGTCCGGGGCGTCGGTCCAGATCCGCAGCGGGGTGACGCCGGCGATCGCGTCCAGGCCGTCGGTCAGGCGGGTGAGCAGGGCCTGCTCGTGGGCGGGCGCGGCGCCGTCCAGCAGCGGGGCGAGGGTGCGGCAGGCCGCGGCCAGCGCGGCCGCACCGAGGACGTTCGGGGTACCGGCCTCGTGCCGGTGCGGGGCGGCGGCCCAGGCGACCTCGGCGGTGCTGCCGTGCACCCCGACGTGCCGGACCGCGCCGCCGCCGGCCAGGTGCGGTGCGGCGACGTCGAGCCAGTCGCGTCGCCCGACGAGCGCCCCGACGCCGTAGGGCGCGTAGAGCTTGTGCCCGGACAGTGCCACGTAGTCGGCTCCGCAGGCGGAGAGGTCGAACCGGCGGTGCGGTGCGGTCTGGGCGGCGTCGACGGCCAGCCGGGTGCCGTAGGCGTGGGCGATGTCGGCGATCCGGGCGATCGGGAGCGCCTCGCCGGTGACGTTGGAGGCGCCGGTGACGGCGAGCAGCGCGAACCGGCCCCTGGCCAGCGCCTCGTCCAGGGCCGCCAGCGTCGCGTCGACGCCGGCCCGGGCCGTGACCACCTGGGAGCCGGGTCGGTCCTGCCAGGGCAGCAGGTTCGCGTGGTGCTCGACGTCGAGGGTCAGGACCGGGCCGGGCACGCAGGAGGCGAGCAGGTTCAGCGCGTCGGTGGTGTGGCGGGTGAACACCGCGACGTCGTCCGGGCGTGCGCCGACGAACTCGGCGACCGTCTCGCGTGCCGCCTCCAGCACCCGGGTGCACACCTGGGAGGCGTACCCGGCGCCGCGGTGGACGCTGGCGTACCAGGGGAGAAGGGTGTTCACCTCGTCGGCCACCGCCTGCAGGGCGGGCGCGCTGGCGGCGACGTCGAGGTTGGCGTAGCGGACCGTGCGGCCGTCGACGAGCGGGACCTGCAGGTCGGCGCCGACGAGGGCGGGGAGGTCGGTCGGTGCGGCGGCGGCGCGCACCAGGGTGGCAGGGGCGGACGACATGGCGGTTCCTCGGGTCGGTCAGGACCCGGGACGTGCCGACGGGTCCGCGCTTGCCGGACGCGGGAGTCGCGCCGGCCAGGTCCTCACCCGGAGCACCCCACCGCGGAGGAGGGTTGCCGGCCAGCGAGCCGGGGCTTGACGCTGGCGCTCATGACCTGCCCCGACGCTAGGAGTGCGGAGTCTCGCGTGTCAAGTGCGGGGCGCGCGGCCGGCACGGTCGGCGCGGCACCGGCGTACCCTCGCCGCACGAGCAGACGACGTGCAGAGGTCACCATGGCAGTGCAGGCGAACGTGACACCGCAGCCCGAACCCGACGAGGAACCTCCGCCGTTCCCACCGCAGCGGACCGCGCCGGACCTGCCGGAGGAGGAGATCCCCGAGCTCGTCGCGGACGACCCGCCGCCCCTTCCCGCCGATGAGATCCCGGACCTGCCGGACGCGGTGCCCGACGTCGACGAGGGCGCCGGCGGGTGAGGTTCCCGGCCCGGCGGAACACCCGGCGCCGAACAGGTGTGGGCCGGGGGAGCGGCGGGAAGTCCCCCGGGAGCCCGCGTCCCGGTGTCCCCACGAACGGGCGTACCGGGCGGGCAGGTCATCCGGGAGGGGGTGAGCGAGATGGGCGGGGCCTACCGGCCGGTGCCGTCCTCGTGCGCGCTCGTCCGTCGTGACGTGGTCGGCTTCGTGTCCGGGTTGCGGCTCGACGAGGCGACGGTGGATGCCGCGGTCCTGGTCGCGAACGAGCTGGCGAGCAACGCCGTCGACCACGCCGGTACACCGTTCCGGCTCACCGTCGCCCTGCTCGGCGACCGCCTACGGATCGAGATCGCCGACGGCTCCCTGGACGTGCCGGTCCTGCAGCCGCACGACCCCCGGGCGGTGCGCGGGCGGGGCCTGCAGATGGTCGACCACCTCGCCTCGACCTGGAGCTGCACGCTCGGGACGACGGGCAAGACCGTCGCCGCCGAGATCAGCCTGGCCGCCGTCCCGGCCTGACGCGGCGGCCACGCCCCGCCCCCGGGGCCGTCAGGGAAGGCGGGGTGCCATCAGGATCATCCAGCCCAGGAGATGGGCGGTCTCGTCGAGACGCTCGTGCTCGTGCCGGTAGGCGCGCTGGTAGGCGGGGCCGCCGCCGTCCTGCTCGGGATCGTGGTGGTCCCACACACGCCGCGCCGCGTCCCAGGCCAGGCTCCGGGTCACCCGGACCAGCAGGGTCGAGGCCCTGTTGCCGAAGGTGTCGGCGACGCCCCCGTCGCTGCCGTCGGCGAGGAAGGCGTCGAAGTCCTCCCGCAGCAGGTCCATCTCCTCGGCGAAGATGTCGTTGACCTGGTCGTAGTCGCTGCGCCGGTCGGGGGTGGGCGGGTAGACCTTCCAGGTCTCCAGCAGGGCGAACGTCAGATCGAAGTTGACGTGGGCGTTCACCCCGGCGGCGGCGAAGTTCGCGTGCTCGACGTCGTCACGGCGACGGTCGAACAGCACGTTCCAGCAGGTCGCAGGGTTGAGGTCGCGGGCCTCGTAGGCCCGGATGGCGGCCAGGTAGCGGCGGGCGAACTCCAGGTCCAGCAGCGTGAGGAAGCCGGGGTCGCGGAAGGTTCGGTGTCGCCTGCCCTCGACGGTGTCGAGCACGTTGAGCGTGATGAGCCGGTAGAGCCGCGAGAAGCACGAGATGCCGTCCCTCGCCGGTCGCTCGATGTCGTGTGCCGCACGGTCGCGGATCGCGGTGAGCACCTCGACGACCTCGTCCAGCGAGGAGACGTCGACACAGAGCTCGCTGAGGTCGTCCACCGCGCTCGTGCCCCTTCCCTGCCCTCCCCGCCCGTCACGACCTCGCATCGGTCCGATCCGGTGTTACCGGGCGCAGTGAACCGGTGCGGATCGCGTGACGAACGCCCTGCCGAGAGTGTCCGAACCGTCGAGCACGCGGAGGTTGGTCATGGACCGGAACGCCGACCCACCCCTGACCGCGGACCAGCTCCTGGAGCCGCCCACGGTCCACCTCGCGACCGGAATGATCGCGGCCGAGCTGGATCTGACCTGCGAGGAGGCTTTCGAGCTGCTCCACGACCGGGCGCTCGGCGACGGGTCGCTGGCCGAGATCGCCCAGAAGGTGATCCGGCGCGAGATCCCCGCGACCTGCGACCGCGGGCCGGCGTCGGCCCCGTCGGGGTCCCGGCGGGCCGCCGCCCGGCGCGAGCACTGGGCGATCCGCGACGCCGGCGACCTGGCGGGCGACGACCCCACCGGTCGCGCCTGAGCCCGTCCCCGGCGGTCCCGGCTGCGCGAACGGCACGGCGCGAACATGTCGTGGACGGGTTCGGTACCCCCTGAGGTGACGGTTCGTCCTTTCCGCCTGATTCGTGTGTGCAATGAGAACGAGATCGGTG
Organism: uncultured Pseudonocardia sp.; assembly: GCA_966211265.1. Classification (GTDB taxonomy): domain Bacteria; phylum Actinomycetota; class Actinomycetes; order Mycobacteriales; family Pseudonocardiaceae; genus Pseudonocardia. The sequence continues at coordinate 1,771 of CBIHNM010000118.1, read as the reverse complement.
GAGGGCCGGGCGGAATCGCCTGTTCGGAGGCGTATCCTCACGCAAAGTGATGTCATCGCCCGATGGTGGTAATCGGTATGGCATCGGCCTGGGAGATCGCATAAATTCGCTTCCAGCCGGCACGGGCTCCCCTTCCACGGTGCCGACACGGACGAGGCCGCCACGGGTGGGCTCGAGAACCTCCAGGAGAACCACAGTGCTGAAGAAGGCTGGAATCGTCGCGGTCGGCGCGCTCGCGTCCCTGCTGGCAGTGAGCCCGCTCGCGTTCGCGGGCGACGGCGGCGACACCGGTGACAAGGGCGGTCAGCACGGTGCCGACAACGTCATCGACAAGGACTCGAAGGGTGCGCTGATCAGCGGCCTGAACGGGAACAACGTCAATGTGCCGATCCAGATCTGCAACAACAACGTCCCGGTGAACGTGCTCGGGGTGCAGGTCCCGGTCGAGGACGCCGCGGCGGGCAACGGGCTCACCGGTGCGCTCGGAATCCTGGGCAAGGGTGAGGCCGAGAGCGGCGACTCGGTCACCTCGCAGCCCGACAACTGCGGCCAGAACTCCGGGTCGGGCGACTCCGTCGGATGATCTGACCCGGCTTCACCACACGGGCCCCGGTTCCTCGGAACCGGGGCCCGTGTCGTTGTCGCCGTTCACCGGCGGCACGTGAGCAGTGCGCACCGGACGGCGTCACGGCCGCGGGGCCGGGCCCGGGGACGGCGAGCCCGCAGCGCGACGACGAGTCGGCCGGCGTCCACGCGCATCGGTCACCGACGATCTGATTTCCCGTGATGTCGCCGGCCGACACACATTTCTGGAGTCAATCCAAACAGGGCCGGGAGTCCTGTCGAGCGCCATGTCGCGACATGGCTGTAATGCCCGGTGCATCGGCATGTGGGAATGGGTCGGCGCCGGAGTCGGTACGCCGGATCGCGCGGGGTCTCCGGTCGCCGACCGTGCGACGACCGGACCCGTGTTCCGCGGAGAACGTGCTGCGAACGGCGTATCCGGAACCTCCGTTCGGTCTCCGTACCGGCTCTGCGTCACGCCATTGAGCCTACTGTCCAACGCCATTTGTCCCGTACCCGAGTTGGGTCCAACGGTGGCCATCGACACGGCCCACTTCACTGTAATGTCGCGGCCACTTGATGAATGAAGTGTGTCGGCCGATCGGGTTCTTCGGATGTGGCTGCCTTTCATGATCGGCGCCGCTTCGCGGATGTGGATGTCACAGGGACGCGTCGTTCGTGCACGGGCCACAGGTCCAGCCCCGGAAAGGATGGACGCCGTATGAGCGCTACATCGAAGATCGGGCTCGCCGTGGTGGGGGGATACGTCCTGGGACGCACGAAGAAGGTGAAGCTGGCGATCATGCTCGGCGGAGCCCTCGCCGGACGGAAGCTCCCGCTCACCCCCCGCGAGCTGATGAACCGGGGCGCCGAGCTCGCCGCCGCCTCGCCGGAGCTGCGCCGCCTGCAGGACGCCGTGCGTGGCCGCCTGCTCGAAGCGGGCAAGGACGCGGCGATGGCCGCGGCCAGCAACCGGATGGAGTCCCTGACCGACTCGTTGATCTCCCGGGTGGAGAACCTGGGCAAGCCCGTCGAGCAGGTCGCGGGCACTGCCGGTGACGGTGCGGGCGCCACCGTCGAGACGGCCGGAGACACGGCGGGCGCGGCCGCCGAGGGTGCGGGCAAGGCCCTCGACCCCGGCGGCCGGGCCGCCGGGTCCGGCAAGGGCTCCGGTTCCGGCAAGGCTGCCGGCGGGTCCGGCAAGGGC
>CBIHNM010000117.1:0-13006 GCA_966211265.1 uncultured Pseudonocardia sp. | reverse complement strand
TTCGGCAGCATCTCGAGGTAGCGCAGCTGGAGGTACTTCTCCTCGGCGTTCGCGCCGAAGGCGCGGACGATCTCGCGGGTGGCCACCGGCTGGGCCTTGGCCTGCCTCAGCAGCGCCGCGGGGGGGGGGGGGCGGCCCGGGGCCGCGACGACCGGGCTGGCCGCGCCGCCCCCGGTGCCGGGCGGACGGCCCGGGCCGGTGTTCGGCGCGGTGCGCGGCGGGTACCGGGTCCTGCTCTCGGCGCTGGCCGGGGCGGCGGCGGCGCAGATCCGGCTCGGCGCGACGGTGCGGTCGCTGCAGCGCCGTCCGCGCGGCTGGCGGCTCGTGCTCGGCCCGGCCCCGGAGCCCGAGGCGCTCGACGTCGACGCCGTCGTGCTCGCGGTGCCGGCCCCCGCGCTGCGCAGGCTGCTGGACCCGGTCGTGCCGGCCGCCGCGGAGGCCGTCGGCGGGGTCGAGCTCGCGTCCTCGGTCGTCGTGGCGCTGGCCTACCGGCCCGGCGCCACCGCCGCGATGCCGGCGACCTCGGGCTGCCTGGTCGCCGCCGACGAGCCGCTGTCGGTGAAGGGCCTGACCTACTCCTCGACCAAGTGGGGTCACCTGGCCCCGGAGGCCACCGACGGCCTGGTCCGGCTGCGGGTGTCGATGGGCCGGTTCGGCGAGGCCGCGACCCTGCAGGTCGACGACGACGAGCTGGCCGCCCGTGCCCGCGCGGACCTGCGGACGGTGGCCGGGATCGAGGCGGCCCCGGTGGCGGCGCACGTGCAGCGGTGGGGCGGGGGGCTGCCGCAGTACGGGGTCGGGCACCTGGACCGGGTGCGGGCGCTGGAGTCCGCGGTGTCCGGGGTGCCCGGGCTTGCGGTGGCCGGTTCGGCACTGCACGGGGTCGGGGTCCCGGCGTGCGTGGGCACGGCCCGGTCCGCGGCCGAGCGGGTCGTGGCCGGACTGGCCGCCGAGCCCGCCCGGCGGTGACCGCCCACCGGTCCGCGGCTCCGGGCACCCGCCCGTCCCGGGTCGCGGCCGCGTTCAGCCGGTGCGGCGCAGCTCGACCACCGGCACGTGCGGGGCCAGCGGCTCGGTCTCGGCGAGCCCACAGGCGCCGCGGATGACCGGCTCGAGGCGGGCCCACGCCTGCGGGTGCTCCACCGGGTACCGGTCGAACACGTCCCGTGCCGCCTCGATCGGCAGCCGCACGGCCTCGGCGGGCATCGCGCGGTGCCGTCCGGTCCACACCCGGACCTGCGGCCGGGCGAGCACGTTGCGCAACCACTGCGCCCGCTCCCCGAAGCCCGACACCACCAGGTAGCGGCCCGGCCCCGGACGCCCGGTCACCTCGAGCACGACCCGGCGGCGCGCACCGGTGACCCGTCCGGTGTGCTCGAGCATCAGCAGCCGGGAGCCGAACAGCGCGCCCAGACCGAGGCGGTACACCGCGATCGGCGCCCTCGCGAACGCCCGGGTGCGCAGCAGCCGCAGGCCCAGCGGGGTCCCCTCCGCCATCGTGTGTCGTCCCCCTCCGCGGTCGCGGGCCCGGACACCAGGTCGGGCGCGGTACCGGTCGGCACCTCGTGGCAGCATGGAGCACATGGCCCGCCTCGACTACCACGCCATCAACGACTCCATCCGCTACACCATGTGGTCGGTGTTCCGGGTCGAACCCGGTCGCCTCGGCGACGACCGGGGTAGCGCCGCCCAGCAGGCCACGGAGTTCCTGGACTCGCTCGACGCCAAGGGCGTCGTCGTCCGCGGCGTGTACGACCTTGCCGGGGTCCGCGCGGACGCCGACTACATGATCTGGTGGCACGCCGACAACATCGAGGCCCTGCAGGCCGCCTACGCGGGCCTGCGCCGCACGACCGCGCTCGGGCGGGCGTCGGTGCCGGTGTGGAGCCAGACCGCCCTGCACCGCCCCGCGGAGTTCAACAAGAGCCACGTGCCGGCGTTCATGGCGGGCGAGGACCCCAAGCGCTACGTGTGCGTCTACCCGTTCGTCCGGTCCTACGAGTGGTACCTGCTGCCCGACGACGAGCGCCGCAAGATGCTCGCCGACCACGGCAAGGAGGCCCGCGACTACCCGGACGTGCGGGCCAACACCGTCCCCGCGTTCGCGCTCGGGGACTACGAGTGGATCCTCGCCTTCGAGGCCGACGAACTGCACCGGATCGTCGACCTGATGCGGCACCTGCGGGCCACCGAGGCGCGCCTGCACGTCCGGGAGGAGATCCCGTTCTACACCGGGCCGCAGGTCCAGGTCGGCGACCTGGTCGCGACCCTGCCCTGAGGCCGGGCGCTCACGTCGCGTCCGGCTCCAGGTGCAGCGAGACCGAGTTGATGCAGTAGCGCAGGTCGGTCGGGGTGCCGTAGCCCTCGCCGGAGAACACGTGCCCGAGGTGGCTGTGGCAGCTCGCGCACAGCACCTCGACCCGGCGCATGCCCATCGTGGAGTCGACCCGCTCGATCACCGCCTCGCCGGCCAGCGGGGTGAAGAACGAGGGCCAGCCGCAGTGCGACTCGAACTTCGAGTCGCTGCGGAACAGCTCCGCGTCGCAGGCCCGGCAGCGGTAGACGCCGGTCGTCTTCGTGTCGGTGTACTCGCCGGTGAACGGGCGCTCGGTGCCGGCCTTGCGCAGCACCTGGTACTCGGCCGGGTTCAGCTGCGCGCGCCACTCGTCGTCGGTCTTGACGACGGTCGGGGCCGGCTCGGTGTCGGTGGTGTCGTCGGAGCCGTTGCCTCGGCTGAACATTCCCATGCGTCCACGCTAACCGGTTCCGGGCGGGCGCGCCGCAAGCCGGACCGGGTCAGATCCAGGTCGTGAGCACCAGGACCAGGACGTCCCCGATCGCCCACGCGGCCCCGAGCAGCAGCGCGGTCACCACCAGCACCGCGGCGAGCCGGCGCGCACCCCGGGCCCGGTTCGCGGAGTCGGCGAAGTCGCCCACCCCCTGCAGGTAGCCCTCGATGGTGCAGGTGGTCACGCGCTCCATCTTGTCCAGGTGCGCGGCGAACGCCCGGGCCTCCGGGTCCTCCGGGTCGAGTCCGAGCAGGTCGTCGTCGAACCGCGGTGAGCGGTCCGGACCACCGGTTGTGCTTGCGGACATGGCGGGAGGATATCCGTTGCGCCGCCCGGTGCGGGTCACCGGAGTGTGTCGGGGTGACGCGGGCCCGCCGGGGGCATACCGTTCCGCCGTGGCCAGCAAGGATGTCGTGATGCTCCAGGTGCCGGGTCCGGACGGGGACCGCGACGTCCGGCTGACCAGCCCGGACAAGATCGCCTTCCCGGCGCTGGGGATCACCAAGCGCGAGGTGGTGGAGTACTACCTGGCCGTCGGGGAGCCGATGGCCCGCGCCCTGCGCGACCGCCCCACCAACCTCAAGCGTTTCAACGACGGCGTCGACGGCGAGCCGTTCTTCGTCAAGCGGGTGCCCAAGGGCGCCCCGGACTGGGTGCGGACCTGCACCGTCACGTTCCCCAGCGGACGCACGGCGCAGTCGGTGTCGATCAGCGAGCCGGCCACGATCGCGTGGGCGGCGAACCTGAACACCCTCGACTTCCACCCGTGGCCGGTGCGCTGCGGCGACACCGACCGTCCCGACGAGCTGCGGATCGACCTGGACCCGCAGCCGGGCACCGACTTCGCCGACGCCGCCGCGGTGGCCACGGTGCTGCGCGAGGTCCTCGACGAGGCGGGCCTGGTGGGCTGGCCGAAGACCTCCGGCGGGCGCGGGCTGCACGTGTTCGCGCGGATCCGCCCGGAGTGGGACTTCATCGAGGTCCGGCACGCGGTGATCGCGATCGCGCGGCGGGTCGCGGACCGGATCCCGGACCGGGCGACCGTGGACTGGTGGAAGGAGGAGCGCGGGCAGCGGGTGTTCCTCGACTTCAACCAGGCGGCCCGGGACCGCACGATCGCCTCGGCCTGGTCGGTGCGCGGCCTGCCCGCCGCGACCGTCTCGATGCCCCTGACCTGGGATGCGGTCGGTGACGTGGAGCCCGACGACTTCACCCTGCGCACGGTGCCCGCGCTGCTGGCCGAGCGCGGCGACCCGCACGAGGCGATGGACTCCGCGGTCGGCGGCTGCGAGACGGCGCTGGAGTGGTACGCCGCCGACGAGCGCGACCGGGGCCTGGGCGAGATGCCCTACCCGCCGGAGTACCCCAAGATGCCCGGCGAGCCGATGCGGGTGCAGCCCTCGCGGGCCCGCCACCCCGACGGCGGCTCGCCGGCCAGCGGCCGCCAGCGGCCGTGCGCGGCGGGGCCGGCGGGGCGGGTCGCCCCGGCCGCCCGGCCGGCGTCGTCGGCTCCCGCCGACCCGGACAGCAGGCCGGCGCCGGCCGCGGCGACGACGGCCACCGCGAGGATCGCGCGGGCCACGGTGTCCGCGCGCCGCGCGGGGCGGTGTTGATGCATAGCGGTCATGTTGTGGATGTCGGTGGTCCCGGTCACATTCGTTGCACCCGGCGCGTCCGATCAGCAGAAGTGGGTACGCCGAACGGTCGTCGACAATTCTGTGGATTCGACCCAGCTGGGTGCAACGAACGCGTCGTGGAGCGGGACAAGCTGGGCGTGACTTTCTCGCAGCAGCCGCCCGCCGGTCCGTCCCCGCAGGTCCCCCAGCGCGCTGTCGCGCAGGACGGCCACGACCGATCGCAGATGCCCACATGGTGGACACCGACCACCGGTGTTCCGCAGCCGCCGCCTCCCGAGCGAAAGCGGCGCCTGCTGGTCGGCACCGCCACGGGGCTAGGCACTCTCGGCACGGTTCTCGCCCTCGTCGGAGCGGGCCCGTTGGCGTTTCTCCTCGGTGTGGCCGGCCTCGTCTGCGGGGTCGTCGGACTTGCCCGGCGTTCTCGTCCCGGCCTGGGGGTCGCCGGTGTCGGTCTGGGGGCGGCAGCGATGGTCCTGAGCGTCGTGGTCTCCGTAGCGCCGACCGCGTCCCGGCCGTCGTCATCTGCCGCCCCGTCGACAACCCCTGTCCCCGCGGCCACGCAGCCGGCTGTGGCCCCCGCGACGCCGATCCCGCCGCCGGCACCGGCGAAGGCGATCACTGCCCGGGAGTGGCAGAAGATCGCCAAGAACCCGGACGCGCACATCGGCGAGAGCGTGATCGTCTACGGCTATGTCACGCAGTTCGACACCGGTACCGGAACGGACCAGTTCAGGGCAAGCGTCGACGGTGTGAAGCACGCCCGGTACTACGACTACGAAACCAACACGTTGCTCTCCGGTGACCAGTCGAGGTTGGGAGACCTCGTCCAGGACGATCTGTTCCGGGCGGAGGTCGTAGTGGGCGGCTCGTACACGTACTCGAACACCATGGGCGGTTCGACGACAGCTCCGGTCCTCGTAGTCAGCAAGATCCTCACCACCGGGACGGCGAAGTAGCGCATGTCAGGCTCGTGTGGCATGACCTGTCATGTCGCGCACCTTCGGCGGGCGATCGGTTCTGCCCGCCGAGGGGTAACGAGCGGTCTCCTGAGGTGGTTCGCTCCGTTCCGGTGCCGTCACCGCGTCGGACGCTCCGTCCAGGCGGGATGCGGTGGCAGACTCGTCGATCGTGTACGCGTTCCTCGACGACGGCCCGCACCGCGGTGAGACGTTGCGGGTCACGCCCGAGCCGGGCGGGGGGCCGCCGTCGACGATCGAGCTGGCCGACCCCGCCGGTCCGGAGGGCGCGTCGGTCACCTACCTGCTGCTGGGGCCGCACCAGAACGAGGAGTGGTGGATCTACCGGCGGGCCCGTCGCGATCCCTAGGGGTGCTCCTCCCGCTGCGCCGCGGCCCGCTTGCGGCGCCTGCCCTCGTGCATGGCCTGCACCCGCGGGGCCGGGATGGTGTGGCCCTGCTCGACGAGCCCGTCCGGCAGCGGCCGGGGCCGGGGCATCCGCGCCCGCCACGGGTCGGTGTCGCCGAGCCGCGCGAGCGCGGTGTGCACCGTGAAGTCGCCCGGTGCGACCGTGTCGAGTTCGTCCCAGGGGACCGGGAACGACACCGGCAGACCCGGCCGGGCCCGCGGGCTGTAGGCGGCGACCAGGGTCGCGCCGCCGGCGCGGGTCGGGTCCAGGAACACCCGGTCGGCACGGTCGGCGCGGAGGAACGCGGTCGTCGCGACGTCGGGTCCGAGTGCCTCGGCGCGGACGGCGAGCGCGCGGGTGGCGGCGAACGCGTCGGCGATCTCGACCGGCTCCAGCAGCGGCACGAACAGGTGCAGGCCCTTCGCCCCGCTCGTCTTCACCGCCGCGTGCAGGCCGACCGCGGCCAGCGCCTCGCGGACCAGGTGCGCCGCCGCGACGACCTGCGAGAACGGCCCACCCTCGGGCGGGTCCAGGTCCAGCACCAGCTCCGTGCTGCGCGTGGCACCGTCGGGGATCAGGGTCGGGTGGTACTCGATCGCCCGCTGGTTGGCCAGCCACAGCAGGGTGCGACGGTCGTCGCAGAGCGCATAGCGGACCTCACGCCGGGACGTCTCGGCCCAGGACACGGTGGAGGCGATCCAGTCCGGGGCGTGCGCGGGCAGGTTCTTCTGCATGAACGGCGCCTGCCCGGGCCGGGCCCGGATCACCGACAGCGGGTGCCCGGCCAGCCCGGGCAGGATCCGGTCGGCGACGGCGTCGAGGTAGTCGACGAGGTCACGCTTGGACGCCCGGGCGCCGTCGAACACCGGCTGGTCGAGGTTGGTCAGCTCGACGCCGTCCCGGACCTCGTCGGCTGCACGCCTGCTCATCGCGCACTTCTACCACCCCACCGGGTGCAGCGGCCTGGTTCGACGCGTCGGACGGGCCGGCCCGCGTCGCGGTGAACGAGATCCTGGTCCGGCCGACCGGGCAGACGCGCTGACCGCCGGCGTGCGGTGCGGAGCGTGCCGGGCGGGACCCGCCGGGGGGCGGGGAGCCCTCAGTCCACGGCCGGGACGAAGCCTTCCTCGGCGAGCCAGGCGCGGGCGACCGCACGCGGTTCGCGGCCCTGCCCGGACACCTGGCCGTTGAGCGCGATCATCGTGGGCTGGTCGAGCGCGCGGGCGATCGGGTCGAGCACCCGGGCCACCTGCGGTGCGCGCTCGTAGGTGCTCCGGCGCAGGGTCGGGGCCGGGTTGTAGATCGTGTGGAAGGCCTTGTCGTCGGTCAGGACGCGCAGGCCCAGCCCGGGGATCCGGCCGTCGGTCGAGTAGACCTCGCCGAACAGGCACTCCCCGCGGGCGGTGGCCTGGTAGATGTCGCCGCCGTCGAGCACGCGGAGCCGGTCGGGCGGGATCGTGAACCCGTAGGCGCGTGTCATGTTCCCCAGCCCGTCCGGGCGGGTCGCGTACTCGCGCTCCACGCAGACGTCGCCGGGGGCCCCGGACCGCACGTGGGCGGCCATCGCGGACAGGGTGGTGAGCTGCGTGCCGGTCGCCGGGTCGCCGGCCGTCGCGAACGCGTAGGTGTCGTCGACGTCGGCACGGGCGGTCCAGACAACGTCGTTCTGCTGCAGGTCGCGCTGACGTACCGCCTCGTGGAGCCGGCCCGGGTCGAGGATCTTCTGCGACTGGCCCAGGAAGACCTGCCAGGCGGTCCCGGTGTACTCCCAGTAGAGGTCGATGCCCCCGTCGAGCAGCGCCCGGCGGGTGGCGTCGGTACCGCCGAGCTCGCAGCGGCCGGTGACGGTCGCGCGCGCCTCCCGCAGGGCCGCGACGGTGATCTCGCAGAGGATGCTCTGCTCCTCGGAGATGTCCTTCCCGCCCACCACGTAGGTCTGGCCGGAGAGATCGGCGGCGGCCGAGAGCGGAGGACGGCCCGCGCCCGCACCGCCGGAGCCGCGATCGAGGACGAACACCACGGTCAGGACCACCGCGGCGATCACGAGCGCGACCGCGACCGCGATGATGGTCGGTCGGCGGTCGTGCGGGTCGGGCCCGGCGGGGCGGCCGGAGGGCTGCACGGTCCTCCTGTGGTTCGTCGAACGGGTCGTGCGGTGGTGATACCACTCGGGGCAGGACGAGGAGATCCTCGCCCTGCCCCGGGTGGGTCGTGCGACGTGGTGCCTACTTCAGGCCGTTGGCCGCCAGGAACTGCTGGGCGACCTGACCGGCCGGCTGGTTGTTGCCCTGCACCTGCTGGTTCAGGGCCTGGATCGCCTTGTCGCTGAGCAGGCCGCTCACCCAGTTCAGGGTCGCGGCGAACTCCGGGCCCTGCTGCTGCAGGACGTTCTGCTTCACGATCGGGGCGACGTACTGGTAGCCGAACACGGCCTGCGGGTCGGTCAGCAGCTTGTACTTACCGGTCGTGAGCTGGTAGTCGGTGGTGAAGGCGTTGGCCGCCTGCGCCGAGCCCTGGTCCACGGCGGTGTACTGGCTGCCGGCCGGGGCGGGCAGGTAGCCGACGTTGGGCAGGTTGTAGGCCTTCTTCATGCCGACCAGGCCGGTCTCCCGGTTCTGGAACTCGGCCGGTCCGGAGATGGTCACGCCCTGGCCGCCGGGTCCGACCTTGTTCAGGTCGGAGATGGTCTCCAGGCCCTTCTCCTGCGCGTACCGGGTCGAGACGACGATGGCGTCGGTGTCCTCGAACGCGGTCTGCAGCAGGACCGTCGAGCCGCGGTTGGCCTCCAGCCACTGCTTGGCCTTGTTGTAGGTGTCCGAGGCCGAGGTCGGGGCCGGCAGCTTCGCGACACTGGTGACGGTCTCGCCCAGGTACTCGGGGAACATCTGGATCTGGTTGGACTCCAGCGACTTGTCGATCAGCTCGGAGCCGCCGATGCTGGACTTCAGCGTGACGTTGTAGCCCTTGGCCTTGAGCGCCTGGCTGTAGAGCTCGCCGAGCACGGTCTGCTCGGGGAAGTTCTTCGACCCGATGACCACGGCCGGCTTGCCGGCGCCCGGGGTGCCGGCGGGGAGCGGGTTCTTCTCCGGGGTCGCGGTGATCGAGACGGCGTCCGGCGGGACGCCCTCGGCCGCGGGAGCGCCGCCGCCCGGGGACGGGGCGGCCTGCCCACCTCCGCCACCGCCGCCGCAGGCGGCCGCGAGAAGTGTGACTGCGAGGAACCCCCCCAGGGCTCCCCGGCGCGTCCAGGACCTCACTGTCCCGGCTGTTGACGACTTACCCATGGGTACTTCCCCTTCTCGAGACGTGCTTCGAACGTGGTGGGAGCGGGCGCCGGAGCTCAGGCCGGTGCCATCGCGGCCGCCCGGGACAGCTTGATCCCGGTCGGGGTCAGGGCGCGTTCGGCCAGGGTGATCAGACCGGCCCCGGCGAACGCGAGGACGATCTCGAAGGCGGCCGCGACGACGATGCCGCTCGTGCTCTCCCCGGACGGGTTGCCGATGATGTCGCCGAGGGTCCCGATCTGGCCGGGCCGGCTCGCGTAGCCGGCGAAGATCGCCAGGTAGGCGGTGGCGACGGTGTAGACCCAGGCGGTCCGCACCCCGGTCATGATCAGCGGGATGGCGTTGGGCAGCTCGACGCGGAACAGGATCTGCCGGTCGGTCATGCCCATGCCGCGCGCGGCCTCCACCATCGCCCGGTCCACCCCGGCGACGGCGGTGTAGGCGTTGGTCAGGATCAGCGGCAGGGCGAGCACGACCAGCGCGATCGTGATGTTCACGAAGCCGAACCCGACGAGCGCGATCATGACCGCGATCAGCGCCAGGGTGGGCAGCGCGCGCAGCACGTTGCCGAGGTTGATGGCCAGGAACGAGTACTTGCGCAGGTGCCCGACGTAGGCGCCGACGGAGACGCCGAGGACGATCGAGATGAGGACCGCGACGAGGGACAGCAGCGCGTGGCCGAGCGTGAGCAGCAGCAGCCGGCCGACGTTGTCGCTGAGATACTGGGTCATGGTTGTCGGGTCTCCCTACCGGTGCGCCTGTGCCCAGGGCGTGACCAGGCGTTGCAGCAGCACGACCAGGCCGTCCGCCACGAGAGCCAGGACGATCGCCAGCAGGCCGGTCGTGATCAGGCCGGTCGTGAACACGTTGCGCTGCGCGTCGAACAGCGGCGTGCCGAGCCCGGCCTTGACCACCTGCGCGGCCACGGTCTCCAGCGAGATGACGGTGACCACGGCGATCCGGACCCCGGCCATGATCGAGGGCAGCGCCAGCGGGAGCTGGACCTTGAACAGCACCTGGTTGCGGGTCAGCCCCATCCCGTCGGCGGCCGCGATCGTCTCCGGCGGCGCGGCACGCAGACCGGTGACGGCGTTGGCGAACAGCAGCAACAGCGTGTAGCCGGTGAGGCCGATCAGGACGGTGCCCACGTTCAGCCCGGTGATCGGGATCATGAGCAGGAAGAACGCCAGCGCGGGGATCGTGTACAGGAACGTCGCCAGGGCCGAGAAGCCCTTCTCGAACCAGCTGTGGCGCACGGCGTACAGCGCGGCCGCGATGGAGATCACCAGTCCGACGAGCACCGCGAGAGCGCTGATCCAGATGTGTTCGATCAGCGCGGGCGCGAGGACGTTGTCCCAGTTCGCGCCCACCCAGTCCCAGCAGAAGAACTGCCCGGCGCAGTCCGGGCCCGAGAAGTCCGGGATGACCTGGCCGGGGGACGACATCACGCCTCGCCCGCGGTGACGACGGCGGTCGGTGCCTTCGGGGCGGTGTCGTAGACCGCGTCCTGCAGCTGCTCGATGGTGACGGTGCCGAGCACGGTGGCGCTGTCGTCCTCGTGGGTGACCTTGAGGATCCGGGAGCCGGAGGCGAACAGGATGGACAGCCCGGTCCGCAGCGTCGCGCTCGCCTTCACGGTGGGCGCGTCGGCCGGCGCCTCGTGGTTCTCGGTGACCTCGACCAGATCCCGCATCAGCCGCAGGGCCAGGCGCTTGAGGCCGCGGTCGGCGCCGACGAAGTCGGCGACGTACTCGTCGGCGGGGGAACCGAGCAGCTCGTCGGCGGTGCCGTACTGGGCGAGCACGCCTCCCTGGCGCAGCACCGCGATCTTGTTCCCCATCTTGATCGCCTCGTCGATGTCGTGGGTGACGAAGATGACGGTCTTGGCGATCTCGCTCTGCAGCCTGAGGAACTCGTCCTGGATCTCGTTGCGCGTGATCGGGTCCAGAGCTCCGAACGGCTCGTCCATGAGCATCACCGGGGGGTCGACCGCGAGCGCCCGGGCCAGGCCGACACGCTGTTGTTGACCACCGGAGAGCTGGGACGGATAGCGCTTGGCGAAGTTCTGGTCCAGCCGGACCAGGTCGAGCAGCTCGACCGCGCGGGCCTTGATCTTCTCGGCCGACCAGCCGAGCAGCCGCGGGACGACGCCGATGTTCGACTCGATCGTCATGTGCGGGAACAGGCCGACCTGCTGGATGACGTAGCCGATGTCGCGGCGCAGCGTCGTGGTGTCGACGTCGCGGACACCGTTGCCCCCGATCAGGATCTCGCCCTCATTGAAGTCGATCAGGCGGTTGACCAGCTTCATCGCCGTGGTCTTGCCACCGCCCGACGGGCCGACCAGGCAGCAGATGTCACCGGCGGGGACGGTCAGCGAGAGGTTGTCGATCGCCGGCGTGTCCTGCCCGGGGTAGGTCTTGGTGACCGAGCGGAACTCGATCTCGACGCCGCGGCGCTGGCTGTGGGCGTCGGTCATCGGTGCCCCCCGTCGTTGTCCGCGCCGCGTCCGGCACGTTCGAACCGCATCACGATGTTCCTCCTGTCGTGGCGATCGGCGCGTGGCCGATCTGTGCCGGGATGGCGTCCCGCACCGTCACGACCCGCTCGTGCCGGGCCGCGACCACTCGTTGTCGACCAGCAGGTCCCGGGCGTTCCCGGGACGGACGGCCCTCGTGGGGTCGGATTCTCCCGTGTCGGGGCGCCCGGCCGGGGCATCCGGCGATGTCCGGATTCGCGGCCGCGGAATGAGCCGGTGAGATCGGGAAATTCGCGCGCCGAAACCGTGGGCCGATCTCGGCGCGACATCCCATGTGCTCCCCGCCCGGACAACGTTGCTGTTGAGCGGTCCCGAACGGCCTCCCCTCGGACGTCTGTCGTCGGATGACGGCTCCTGCGTTACACCCGGTCCGGGGCCGGCCGTGTGAACGGGAGACGACGGGGGTCGTCCGAATCGCCGAACGGAGCCTAGCCGTGCGCGATCCCGATGTTAAGGCTCGCGTCGGCCGGGCAGTTCCGGATTGTCCGGTCAGCGGTGCATTCCGCATCTCGTAATTGGCTTCGTAGTCGCAGCTCAGAGCTGTCGCCGGTGGCCTGTTCGGAAAATCGACACACCGAAGTGGAGATGGAATCGTGACCTTTTGCCGCCGCCGTCATTCCCGTTGGTCACCTGGATGGCCCAGTCGCGTGGACCGATCTGCCGCGGCGCGTGATCACGAGGAGTGATCAGGTCGATGCTCAGGGTGGGCAGACCACGTCCTGGGAGGGCACCGAACCGCCGGTGAGCGCCCGGTCGACGACCGCCGAGACGCACGGTGTGCGCGGATAGGCTCCGGTGCCCGACCCCTCCCAGCGGACCAGCCGCGCGTCGCCCAGCATCTCGGCCGTCCGCTGGGCCCCGGCCGCGGGCGTGCGCGGGTCGTGGGCCGTGCCCAGCACGAGGACCGGCGGCGCCTCCGGCCCGAGCGGCGCGGGGGTGGGCGCGCGTCCGGTCGCGGGCCACGGCGCGCAGGTGATCAGCTGCTGGGCCGTGGAGGCCCCGAACAGCGGGTAGTCGCCCCGCCAGCGCTGCGCGAGCTGTGCCACCTCGGGCGGGGTGAGCCGGGCCCCGCCGTCGTTGCAGCGGGTGGCGAGCACGGCGTCGGCCCGCCCCTGCGGCCCGGCCACCGGCAGCAGCAGCGACACGAGACCGGAGGGGTTGCCGGCGCCGGCCGCGGTCAGGGCGGTGGTCAGCGCGGGCCACAACCGCGGTTGGGCCAGTGCGGTGCGCACGGCGAGCGTCGCGGCGCCCGCGGTCACCCGGTCGCCGTCCGGGGTGGGCAGCGGGCGGCTCCCGATCCGGGCGAGCAGCGCGGTGACGGTGGCCCGCGGGTCCGCGCCGAGCGGGCAGGCGGGCCCGGAGCGGCAGGCGGTGGCGTAGGCGTCGAAGGTG
>CBIHNM010000116.1:0-13061 GCA_966211265.1 uncultured Pseudonocardia sp. | reverse complement strand
GCGGCCCAGCCGTGCCGCGCGGCCCAGCCGCGGACCAGGTGCGCGACGGCCTCGTTCGCGCGGGCGTGCGAGGAGCCGACGGAGGCGAGCACGACCCCCAGATCCGCGGCGCGGACGTCCCCCGCCACCTCGTGCAGGCGGTCGAGCGCCGCCTCGGCCGGGCCGGGGTCACCGCCGAGCACGTCCGCGGTCGTGATCTGCAGCCGGGGATGGCGGGCGGCCGCGTGCGCGACCTCGCCGGGCACGTCGACGCGGGCGTGGAACGCGTTGCCCAGCAGCAGCGGCACGACCACGGCGCGCCGGTGCCCGTCGGCGTCGACCGAGGCCAGCACGTCGGGCAGCCGGGGCGCGGACAGGTCCAGGAACGACACCCGCACGTCGAGGTCGCGGCGCTGCCGCCGGACCTCCTGCGCCAGCGCGTGGATCGTCGCCGCCGAGCGCGGGTCCCGGCTGCCGTGCGCGACCGCGACCAGCGCGGGCGGCGCTTCCTCGGGCGAGCCGTGCGCCGGGCCCGGTCGCGGTGGGTGGAGGGCCATCGGTACCGGCGTCAGACCGTCGTGGTGGCGAGGTCCAGCGGGTCCCCGACCAGGCCGGCGGCCAGCGTGTTGCCGGTCGGCGGGTCGATCAGCAGGAAGCCGCCGGTGGTGCGGACCCGGGCGTAGGGATCGACCGGCAGCGGGTCCGCGGTGCGCAGCGAGACCCGGGCGATGTCGTTGATCTCCAGCTGCTGCGGGCCGTCCACGTACGACACCGTCTCCGGGTCCAGCCGGGAGCCGAGCGCACCGACGATCACCTGGGTGGTGCGGGTGCCGTGCTTGAGCAGCAGCCGCGCGCCCGGCACGAGCGGCTTCTCGGCCAGCCAGCACACCGTCGCGTCGATCTCGTCGGTGACCTGCGGCGGGTCGCCCGCGGCGGCGATCATCGCGCCGCGCGGGACGTCGATGTCGTCGGCCAGCAGCACGGTCACCGACAGGCCGGCACCGGCCGAGGTCAGCGGGCCGTCGGCGGTGCGGACCTCGGCCACGCTGGTCGCGATGCCCTCGGGCAGCACGACGACCGGGTCACCGGGTCGCACGGTGCCGGAGGCGACCTGACCGGCGTAGCCGCGGTAGTCGTGCAGGTCGCCCCAGCGCGAGGCGTCGGCGGAGCCCGCGTCGGCACCGCGCGAAGCGTCGGCGGAGCGCGCATAGACACTGCTCCGGGGCCGGATCACGTACTGCACCGGCAGCCGGAACGGCGCGTCGGCTGCGAAAGGCCCACCCGCCCCCTCGACCGGCACCGACTCCAGGTGCTCGAGCAGCGTCGGACCCTGGTACCAGGGGGTGTTGTCGCCGCGCTCGGCCACGTTGTCGCCGACCAGCGCGGAGACCGGGATGGTCGCCACGGCGTCGTCGGCGAACCCGAGCGAGCGGGCCAGCTCGGCGAAGTCCTTGCCGATCGCGGTGATCGCGGCCTCGTCGTAGTCCACCAGGTCGATCTTGTTGATGGCCAGCACGAGCCGCGGGACGCGCAGCAGCGCCAGCACCGCGGCGTGCCGGCGGGTCTGCTCGACGACGCCGTTGCGGGCGTCGACCAGCAGCACGGCCAGCTCCGCGGTGGACGCGCCGGTCACCGTGTTGCGGGTGTACTGCACGTGACCCGGGGTGTCGGCGAGCACGAACTCGCGGGCCGGCGTGCCGAAGTAGCGGTAGGCCACGTCGATCGTGATGCCCTGCTCGCGCTCCGCGCGCAGGCCGTCGACCAGCAGCGACAGGTCCGGCGTGCTCAGGCCCTTGTCCACCGAGGCGCGCTGCACGGCCTCGATCTGGTCGGCCAGTACCGACTTGGTGTCGTAGAGCAGCCGCCCCACCAGGGTGGACTTGCCGTCGTCGACCGAGCCGGCCGTGGCGAAGCGCAGCAGGTCGCGGGGTCGGTCCGAGTCCACCATCAGAAGTAGCCTTCCTTCTTGCGGTCTTCCATGGCGGCCTCGGACATCCGGTCGTCGGCCCGGGTGGCGCCGCGTTCGGTGAGCCGGGACGCGGTGACCTCGGCGATCACCTCGTCCAGCGTGGACGCGGTGGACTCGACGGCGCCGGTGCACGACCCGTCGCCGACGGTGCGGTACCGGACCGTCTTCTGCACCAGGGTCTCGTCGCCGCGCGGGCCGCCCCACGGTCCCTCGGCGAGCCACATGCCGTCGCGGGCGAACACCGGGCGCTCGTGCGCGAAGTAGATGTCGGGCAGCTCGATGTTCTCGCGCGCGATGTAGCGCCAGACGTCGAGTTCGGTCCAGTTCGAGATCGGGAACACCCGCACGTGCTCGCCGGGGGCGTGCCGTCCGTTGTAGAGGTTCCACAGCTCGGGGCGCTGCTTGCGCGGGTCCCAGCGGCCGAACGCGTCGCGCAGGCTCATGATGCGTTCCTTGGCCCGGGCGCGCTCCTCGTCCCGGCGGCCGCCGCCGAACACGGCGTCGAAGCGGTGCTCGGCGATGCCGTCGAGCAGCGGCTGGGTCTGCAGCGGGTTGCGGGTGCCGTCCGCGCGCTCGACCAGGCGGCCGTCGGCGAGGTAGTCCTCGACGCTGGCCACCTCCAGGCGCAGCCCGAGGCGCTCGACCAGCGCGTCCCGGAACTCGATGACCTCGGGGTAGTTGTGCCCGGTGTCGACGTGCATCAGCGGGAACGGCACCGGCGCGGGGGCGAACGCCTTGACCGCCAGGTGCACCAGCAGCGTGGAGTCCTTGCCGCCGGAGAACAGGATCACCGGGCGGTCGAACTCGCCGGCGACCTCGCGGAAGATGTGGATCGCCTCGGACTCCAGCGCGTCCAACGCGTCGAGCGCGGGTCTCGGCTCAACGGTGGTCATACAAGCCTCCAGCGTCCGTGAGTGCGGATGGTTGCCATGACGGCCGTTGCCACTCACGAGGCATGGAGACCGCATTCGGTCTTGGCGCTCCCGGCCCAGCGCCCGGAGCGCGGGTCCTCGCCGGGCGCGGGCTTGGCCGTGCAGGGCGCGCAGCCGATGCTCGGGTAGCCGGCGTCGACGAGCGGGTTCACCAGGATCCCGTTCTCCTGGATGTAGGTGTCCATCTCCCCGTCGGTCCACGCTGCGATCGGGTTGATCTTCACCAGGCCGAACTTGTCGTCGTAGGTGATCAGCGGGGTGTTCGCCCGCGTCGGGGCCTCGACGCGGCGCACCCCGGTGACCCAGGCGTCGTACCCGGCCAGCGTGCGCTGCAGCGGGACGACCTTGCGCAGCGCGCAGCAGCGGTCCGGCTCGCGGGCGAACAGGTCCTTGCCCTCGCTCGCGTCCTGCTCGGCGACGCTCTGGTCGGCCATGGCGTTGACGATCCGGACCTCGTCGTAGACCGCGTCCACGGCGTCGCGGGTGCCGATCGTCTCCGCGAAGTGGTAGCCGGTCTCGAGGAACAGCACGTCGACGCGCCGCGTCGCGAGCCTCGCCGCCTTCGTGGCCAGGTCGACCAGCACGGCGTCCTGCATGTTCGACGCGACGATCAGCCGGTCGCCGAAGGTCTCCGCGGCCCAGGCCAGCAGCTGCTGCGCCGTGGCGTCCGGGCCGAGGTCCCGGCTCCCGCGTTCGGCGGCGGCCCTGAGGTCCTGCTCGACACTCACACTCATGAATCCGCTCCAGTCCTGTCGGGGACCCCGAGCCCCACGAACGTCACGACGAAGGTGCGCACACATCCGGCGCACCACCACGCCGCGCCGGGCACCGTCTCGGTGCGCTCGGTCGGGCGCAGGTCCTCCTCGCCGCAGTACGGGCAGTAGAAGGGGACCGCGCGCTCACTCATCGGGAGATCACGTCAGATCGCTCTCGTCCGCGCGCTTGACCCACTGCGCGAACCGCTCGTCCTCGGTGCGCTGCTCGGCGAACCGCCGCACGACGCGCTCGACGAACTCGCCCAGCTCGGCGCTGGTGACCTTGAGGCCTCGGACCTTGCGGCCGAACCCGGCGTCGAGACCGAGGCCGCCGCCCAGGTGCACCTGGAAGCCCTCGACCTGGTTGCCGTCGGAGTCGGTGACGATCTGCCCCTTGAGCCCGATGTCGGCGGTCTGGGTGCGTGCGCAGGCGTTCGGGCAGCCGTTGAGGTGCAGCGAGATCGGCGCCTCGGGGACGACGTCGGCCAGGCGCTTCTCCAGGTCCTCGACGAGCCGGATCGCGCGTTCCTTGGTCTCGACGATCGCGAGCTTGCAGTACTCGATGCCGGTGCAGGCCATCGTGTTGCGACGCCAGGTGGACGGGTCGGCCTGCAGGCCCAGCCGGTTCAGGTCGGCGATCAGCGTGTTCAGGTGCCGGTCCGCGACGTCCAGCACGACGATCTTCTGCTGGGAGGTGAAGGCGACCCGGGCCGACCCGGCGCGCTCGGCGGCGTCGGCCACCGCGATCAGCGTCGTGCCCGAGACCCGGCCGGACGCCGCGGCGACGCCGACGTAGTTGCGCCCGTCCTTCTGCCGGTGCACGCCGACGTGGTCGATCGCGCGCTGCGCGGTGGCCGGGGCCGGGCCGTCGACCATCTTCCGGTGCAGGTACTCGTCCTCCATCACCTGGCGGAACTTCTCCGGGCCCCAGTCGGCGATCAGGAACTTGATCCGGGCGCGGTGGCGCAGCCGGCGGTAGCCGTAGTCGCGGAACACCGAGGTCACCGCGGCCCAGACCTCGGGGACCTCGTCGAGCGGCACCCACGCGCCCAGCCGTTCCGCGAGCCGCGGGTTCGTGGACAGCCCGCCCCCGACCCAGAGGTCGAAGCCCGGCCCGTGCTCGGGGTGGTTCACCCCGACGAAGGAGATGTCGTTGATCTCGTGCCCGATGTCCTGCTGCCAGGAGATCGCCGACTTGAACTTGCGCGGCAGGTTGGAGAACTCGGTGCTGCCGATGTAGCGCTCGACGATCGCGTCGAGCGCCGGGGTCGGGTCGATCTCCTCGTCCGCCGACACCCCGGCCACCGGCGAGCCCAGGATCACCCGGGGGCAGTCGCCGCACGCCTCGGTGGTGAGCATGCCGAGGCCTTCGAGCCTGCGCCAGATCGCCGGCATCGACTCGATCTCGATCCAGTGGTACTGGATGTTCTGCCGGTCGGTGATGTCGGCGGTGTCGCGGGCGTAGGTCTGCGAGACCTCGCCGATCGCGCGCAGCTGCTCGGTGGTGACGGCGCCGCCGTCGAGACGCACCCGCAGCATGAAGTAGCGGTCCTCGAGCTCCTCGGGCTCCAGCGCGCCGGTGCGGCCGCCGTCGATCCCGGGCCGGCGCTGGGTGTAGAGGCCCCACCAGCGCATCCGGCCGCGCAGGTCACTGGGGTCGATCGAGTCGAATCCACGCTTGGCGTAGATGTTCTCGATCCGCGCGCGGACGTTCAGCGCGTCGTCGTCGCGCTTGGCCCGCTCGTTCGGGTTCAGGGGTTCGCGGTGACCGAGCTTCCACTGGCCCTGTCCCTTGACACGGGAGGGGGCGGAGGAGGTGGGCGCCATGTGGTGGGTGCTCCCGGATAGGGGACGGCACACGGAGATGCCCCGGATTCAGACGGGGTGGGTGCGCCGGAAGGACGTTCGGGTGCGGAGCTGCGTCAGCGTAGACAGAGGGCGCTGTTGGTCCGCTGCAGGTCGACGTGGCGCCGGACCACGAGACGCAGGCGGAGAGCAGTCACGCTCCTACAGTGCCATGCTGTCCGGACCGTGGCCAACGGGTGCCCGCATGCTGGGAGCCGGGTCACAGGCCGCTCCCGCCGGGTCACGGCGCGCACAGGACGCCCGGTCCGAGGCGGCGGCACATCTCCAGGGCGACCGCGACGTCGAGCGCACCGGTGTGCAGCGGGACCCCGCGCAGCTCCTCGGCGCGGCGCTGCCGGTAGCGGACGGTGTTGCGGTGCACGTGCAGCCGGGCCGCGGCCTCGGCCGGACCGCCCGGGCCGGCGAGCAGCTCGCGCACCGTGGCGCGCAGCCGTGCGCAGGCCTCGTCGTCCCGGGCGAGGTCGCCGAGGACCCGCTGCACCCAGGTCCGCAACGCGTCCAGGTCCTCGGCCAGCAGCGCCGCCAGCGCCACCTCGCCGAAGCCGACCACGGGCCCGTCCCCGCCGATCTCGGCGACCGCACGGGCCCGCAACGCCTCCCGGTGCGAGGCCCGGAAGCCCTCCAGGCCCCGGCCGGGCTCGCCCAGGGCGACCCGCAGACCCGGCCCGGCGGCCGCGGCCACCCGCGACGGGTCCGGGTGCACCGGGGCGGGACCGGAGACCCACGCCCAGACGGTGGGGGTGTCGGCGGCGACCTGCAACGGCCGTTCCGCGTCGCCGCCGGCCGGGGCCAGCGCGGCGGCGGCATGGGCGAGCGCGCGGTGCGCCTCCGGCACGCCGGGCCGCGTCCAGAGCACCGCCGCGGTGTGCCAGCAGCCCATCCGCAGCCCGGTCGCGGCCTGCGCGGCGGCGGGGTCGGTCGTCTCGTCCGCCAGCACCGACCGCACCCGGGCGGTCCGGGCGGCGTCGGCGCCGCGGCGCCACCGGGCCTGCTCGGCGTGGTGCAGCTCGGCGAGGTCGGCGCAGACGCGGTCGATGTAGGCGGCGACCGTCCCGGTGACCAGCCGGGTGGTGGCCAGCAGCGTCCGCGCGTCGAGGGTGGCCACCCCGGGCCCGTCCAGCCACCACTGCACGAACCGCTCCTCGCCCACCCGGTAGGCGCGCAGCAGCAGGTCCAGCGGCACGTCGCGCTGGGCCAGCCGGCGGGCGTAGGCCGCGGCCGCGACCGGCAGCGAGGCATCGGCCGGCGGGATGGCGTGCACCAGGACGTCGTGAACCGCCTGCAGGTTCGCCAGGGTGCTCGCCGCCATCAGCGCGCTCACCTGCTCGTCGGCGGGCAGGGCCGGCATCTGGTCGCGGAACAGCCCGGCCAGCTCGGCGGACAGGCCGGCCAGCTCCGGCTCGCGGGCCCGGGCCAGCTCGGAGACGACCAGGGCGGGATCACGCATCGGACGACCTTAGTGCAACCGGCACAACAAGCTTCGGACGAATTGTGCGGTCCGGACGATCGTCGCGTGATCCGCGTCGCTACGGTGCACGCCACGGTCGGCGCCGGTGCCGGCTCCAGGTCGGGAGGACGGATCAGTGCACTTCCATCGTCAGGGATCCGGCGAGCCGCTCGTGCTGCTGCACGGCATCGGGCACCACCACCAGGCGTGGCGCCCGGTCCAGGACCGTCTGCGCGACTTCGACACCATCGCCGTGGACTCGCCCGGGTTCGGCCGCTCCGCGGCGCTGCCCGCCGACGTCGAGCCGACGGTCGACGCCTACACCGACGCGGTGGAGAAGTTCCTGCAGGCCCAGGGGCTGGACCGCCCGCACGTCGCCGGCAACTCGATGGGGGGCGCGATCGCGCTGGAGCTGGCCCGCCGCGGTGCGGTCGCCTCGGCGACGGCGTTCTCCCCGGCCGGGTTCTGGACCGGCGGCGAGCGCCGCTACGCCCAGACCGTGCTCGCCCTGCTGGCCCACATGCCGGGCCCGCTGCAGGGGCCGGTGGCCTCGCTGGCGCGCAGCGGGGCGGGGCGGACCGCGCTGTTCGGCCTGCTCGCCGCACGCCCGGCCGCGATGCCCGCCGACGAGGCGGTGTCCGCGCTGCGCGACGCGTTCGCCGCACCCGCCTTCGCCCGCGCCCTGCGCGCGTTCGACGGGTACGAGTTCACCGCGGGTAACGAGCTCGACGACGCCCGGGTGACCGTGGCCTGGGGCGACAAGGACCGGCTGCTGCCCTTCGGACGCCAGTCCGGCCGGGCGCGCGCCGCGCTGCCCCGGGCCCGGCACCTGGTGCTCGACGCCGGGCACCTGCCCTACACCGACGCGCCGGACGCCACCGCGGACGCGATCCGCACGACCGCGCAGGGCGCCCGGTGACGGCCCCGCCGCGCGGGCACGATGCCACCGCGTCGCCCTCGACCGATGCCGGTGACGCGCCGCAGGAGGTCGAGGTCGCGATCATCGGCGGCGGCTTCGCCGGGCTCGGCATGGGCATCCGGCTGCGCCAGGCCGGGATGACCGACTTCACCGTCCTGGAGCGGGCCTCCGAGGTGGGGGGCACCTGGCGGGACAACAGCTATCCCGGCGCCGCCGTCGACGTCCGGTCGCACCTGTACTCGTTCTCCTTCGCCCCCAACCCGGACTGGACCGAGGTCTTCGCCGGGCAGGCCGAGCTCTGGGACTACATCCGGCGGGTCACCCGCGAGCACGGGGTGGACGCCCACGTGCGCACCGGTACCGAGGTCCTCGGCGGGGCCTGGGACGCGGCCGCACAGCGCTGGCGGCTGGAGACCAGCGGCGGTCCGGTCGTGGCCCGGTTCGTGGTGTCCGCGACCGGTCCGCTGAGCAACCCGGTCACCCCGGACCTGCCCGGGCTGGAGAGCTTCGCCGGGCACACGTTCCACTCCGGGGCCTGGGACCACGACCACGACCTGGGCGGGCGCCGGGTCGGCGTGATCGGCACCGGGTCCTCGGCCGCCCAGTTCGTGCCGGAGATCCAGCCGGAGGTGGAGCGGCTGACGGTGTTCCAGCGGACCCCGCACTGGACCTTCCCGCGGCTGAACCGCCGGATCACCGGCCTGGAGAAGGCGCTCTACCGGCGTTTCCCCCGGCTGCAGCGCCTGGCCCGCTACCGGCAGTTCCTGTTCCACGAGCTGGTGATCGGTTCGGCGGTGCAGAACCCGTGGTTCACCGAGGCGGTGTCGAAGGCCCGGATGCGGATGCAGGTCCGGGACCCGCAGCTGCGCCGCCGGCTGACCCCGGACTTCCGGATGGGCTGCAAGCGCATCGTGATCACCGACGCCTACCACCCGGCCCTGGCCGCGCCCAACGTCGACGTGGTCGGCGAGTCGATCGCGCAGGTCACCCCGGACGGGGTGCGCACCGCCGACGGCACCGAGCACCGTCTGGACACGCTGATCTTCGCGACCGGCTACGAGATCATGCCGGTGGCCGACCCGCTGCGCGGCCGGGAGGGTCAGACCCTGACCGAGCGCTGGTCCGGTGGGCGCTCGGCGCACCGGGGCACCACCGTCAGCGGGTTCCCGAACCTGTTCCTGCTGGTCGGGCCGAACACCGCGACCGGGCACACCTCGATCCTGCTCTACGCCGAGCCGCAGATCGAGTACGTGATCGAGGCGATCGAGCACACCCGTCGGCACGGGCTGGCGTCGGTGGAGGTGCGCCGGGAGGCGCAGGAGGAGTTCGACGCCGGGCTGCGCGAGCGGCTCACCGGCTCGGTCTGGGTGACCGGCGGGTGCCGGAGCTGGTACCTCGACGAGCACGGCCACCCCTCGGCCCTGTGGCCCGGCCTGACCTGGTCGTTCCGCAGGGCCCTGGCCCGCTTCGACCACGAGAACTACGTGATGGAGCGCGAACCCGCCACGTCGCCGGTCGGCACCGGCTGAGCCCCCGCGGCGCGCGGCCACGGCGCGCTCCGCCGCCGCGCCCGGACCGCCGGTGCGGGCCGGTGGCACACTCGGATGTCGTGCCACCTCCCGCCGTGCCCACCGAGCCGCCGTTCGGCATCTACGTCCACGTGCCGTTCTGTGCGAGCCGTTGCGGCTACTGCGACTTCAACACCTACACCGCCTCCGAGCTCGAGGGCTCCGGCGCGTCCCCGGACGGATGGCTCGACGCCGTGCGCCGGGAGCTCGCGCTGGCCGCCCGGACGGTCGGTGGCCGCCCGGTGGAGACCGTGTTCGTGGGTGGGGGCACGCCCTCGCTGCTGGGGGCCGAGCGGCTCGCCCTGGTGGTCGACGCGATCCGGTCCGAGTTCCCGCTCGCCCCGGGGGCCGAGGTGAGCACCGAGTCGAACCCGGAGTCGACCTCGCCGGCGTTCTTCGCCGGGCTCGCCGCGGCCGGGTTCACCCGGGTCTCGCTGGGCATGCAGTCCGCCGCGCAGCACGTGCTGGCCGTGCTGGACCGCAGCCACACCCCGGGCCGGGCGGTCGAGGCAGCCCGGGAGGCCCGCGCGGCCGGGATCGGCCACGTCAACCTGGATCTGATCTACGCCACGCCCGGCGAGACCGACGAGGACCTGCACCGCTCGCTGGACGCCGTGCTCGAGGGCGGGGTCGACCACGTCTCGGCCTACGCCCTGATCGTCGAGGACGGGACGGCGCTGGCCCGCCGGGTCCGCCGCGGCGAGCTGCCCGCACCCGACGACGACGTCGCCGCCACCCGCTACGAGATCCTCGACGAGCGCCTGCGGCAGGCGGGTCTGCGCTGGTACGAGGTGTCGAACTGGGCGGTCCCCGGCCGGGACGCCGAATGCCGGCACAACCTGGGCTACTGGCGGGACGGGGACTGGTGGGGCGTCGGTCCGGGCGCGCACTCGCACCTGGCCGGCGCGCGCTGGTGGAACCTCAAGCACCCGGCCCGCTACGCCGCCGCGCTCACCGCGGGACAGAGCCCGGAGGCCGGACGGGAGGAGCTGAGCGCGGCCGAGCGCTACACCGAGCGGGTCATGCTGCGCCTGCGCCTGGCCGAGGGCCTGCCGCTGGACATGCTCGACGACCCCGGGCGTGCCGCGGCTGCGGTGGCCCGCGACGACGGCCTGCTCGAGCCCGGCCCGTTCGGGACCGGTGCCGCCGTGCTCACCGCCCGCGGACGCCTGCTCGCCGACCGCGTCATCACCGACGTGCTGACCGCCCCGGTGCCGCGGTGAGGCCGTCACGTCCGGGGGCCCGGAGGTCCGGAGGGGCGCGGTGAGTGCTCGGCGGGGGCTGCCGCTCGCGCTGCTCCTGCTCGTCGTCGTGGTGGCCGTGGCGGTCGTTGCCGCGGTGCTGGTGCCGCGGATCGGATCGCACGGCGGGGCCGACGGCGGGGAGCCGGTCGCGCAGGACCGGCCGGGACCGGTGCTGCTGGTCCCCGGCTACGGCGGGAGCCGGTCGGGGCTGGAGCAGCTCGCCGAGCGGATCCGCGCCGCCGGCCGCACGGCGCAGGTGCTCACGCTCGAGGGCGACGGCACCGGGGACCTGAACCGCCAGGTCGACGTGCTCGACACGGCGGTGGAGGCCGCGCTGCGCGGCGGCGCGCCGTCGGTCGACGTCGTCGGCTACTCGGCGGGCGGGGTGGTGACCGGCCTGTGGGCCGCCCGCGACGACGGCGCGGCGAAGGCCCGCCGCGTGGTCACGCTCGGCTCGCCGCTGCACGGGACGACGCTGGCCACGCTCGGATCGGCGTTCGCCCCGCAGGCGTGCCCGCAGGCCTGCCGCCAGCTCGCGCCGGGCTCGTCGCTGCTCGACGAGCTGCACGCGGACCGGGTCGGGGCCCGGATCCCCTGGCTGTCGCTGTGGACCACCGGCGACGAGACCGTCACCCCGCCGGACTCGGCCCGTCTCGACGGCGCGACCAACGTCGAGCTGCAGCAGCGGTGCGCCGGTGCCCGGGTCTCGCATTCGGGCCTGCCCACCGACGAGGCGGTCACCGGGCTGGTGCTGCGCGCCCTGTCCCCGGCGCCGATCTCCGCGGCGCCCGCCGACTGCGCCACCCTGCGCGCGGCCGGCCGGGCCTGACGGCCGGGGAGGACACCGCGCGCGGGCACGGCTGTGCCCCGCGACACGGCCTAGACTGGAGCGAGGTTCGGATCGGATGCGACGACCGGGGAGGTGTGCACGGTGAACGCCGACGAGCGACGGTTCGCCGTCCTGCGCGCGATCGTCGCGGACTACGTGTCGACCCAGGAGCCGGTCGGGTCCCGGGCGATCGTGGACCGGCACAACCTGGGCGTGTCCAGCGCGACCGTGCGCAACGACATGGCGGTGCTGGAGGAGGACGGGCTGATCGCGCAGCCGCACACCAGCGCGGGCCGGATCCCGACCGACAAGGGCTACCGCCAGTTCGTCGACCGGATCGCCGCGGTGAAGCCGCTCTCGGCGGCCGAGCGGCGCGCGATCCAGACGTTCCTGGAGGGCGCGGTCGACCTGGACGACGTGCTGCGGCGCAGCGTGCGGCTGCTGGCCCAGCTGACCCGTCAGGTCGCCGTCGTGCAGTACCCGACGCTGACCCGCTCCACGGTGCGCCACCTCGAGGTCGTCGCGCTCACCCCGGCCCGGCTGATGCTGGTGCTGATCACCGACACGGGACGGGTGGACCAGCGCGTCGTCGACCTCGGCGACGTCCTGAGCGACACCGACGTCGCGCGGGTGCGCGACCTGCTCAACGGCGCGCTCGAAGGGCAGCGCCTCGGCGAGGCCTCGGCCGCGGTGGCCGACCTGGTCGAGTCCGGCCCGCCGGACCTGCAGCGCCCGCTCACCACGCTGGCCACGGTGCTGATCGAGACGCTGGTCGAGCACCCCGAGGAACGTCTGGTGCTGGGCGGCACGGCGAACCTGACCCGCAGCCACGCCGACTTCCCCGGCTCGCTGCGCCAGGTGCTGGAGGCGCTGGAGGAGCAGGTCGTGGTGTTGCGGCTGCTGGCCTCCTCGCAGGACTCCGGCCTGGTCACGGTGCGGATCGGGGAGGAGAACGAGGCCGAGGACCTGCGCGGCGCCTCGGTGGTGACGGTCGGGTACGGCACCGGCACGCCGCTGGGCGGAATGGGTGTCGTCGGCCCGACCCGGATGGACTATCCCGGCACGATCTCGGCGGTGGATGCCGTCGCCCGATACGTGGGTGAGATCCTGACGGGGCGCTAACGCATTCGCGCTCATGCACACGGCCCGGCCGGGACACCGCCGCGGCAGCTCTACACGAAGGACCACGAGGGAACAGCCAGGTGGCACGCGACTACTACGGGATCCTGGGCATCGACAGCGGTGCCGGGCCGGACGAGATCAAGCGGGCGTACCGGCGTCTGGCCCGGGAACTGCATCCCGACGTCAACCCGGACCCGGCGTCGCAGGAACGCTTCCGTGAGGTCAGCACGGCCTACGAGGTGCTGACCGACCCGGAGAAGCGCCGGATCGTCGACCTCGGCGGCGACCCGATGGACCCCCGCGGCGGCGGCGGGGGCGGCGGAGGTGGCGACCCGTTCGGCGGGTTCGGCGGCTTCGGCGACATCATGGACGCGTTCTTCGGCAACGCCGCGGGCGGGGGGCGGGGCCGCCGCCCGCGCCGCCCGGGGCCC
>CBIHNM010000115.1:0-13082 GCA_966211265.1 uncultured Pseudonocardia sp. | reverse complement strand
AACACCACGTCCGCGCCCTGCCCGGGCTCCTCGACGCGCAAATAGTTGGCCAGCACGCCGAACAGGTGGGAGGGGTCCTCGGACCAGCGGGGCACGCCCAGGTCGATCTCGGCGACGGCCCGGTGCCCGTGTTCGCCCAGGAACTCCTCCAGCTCGGCCCGCAGCGCCGGGGGCAGCGTCCCGTCCCGGTGGGCCGCGCTCAGCTCGGCGGCGCCGGACCCGCGCAGTGCCGACGCCGACGCCGGGTCCTCCCGCAGCCGGGTGGCCACGTCCCAGAGCTGCAGGTCCATCTCGGTGGTGACGTTGTGCGGCAGCGAGCGGAGCACGTCGTTCACCGCGACGGCGTCGAGGTCCGGCCCGGCCAGGCGCCGGGCCAGGGCGAGCATCAGGAACCCGGCCCCGGCCACCGGGGCGACCCTCGGCACGGTCGCGAACGCCTCCCCCAGCACCCGGACGGCCGCGTCCAGCCGCTGTCCGCCGGTCGCATCCGGGCCCGCCGGCACCCGGGCCCGCACCCGGTCGGCCACCCGCGCCGCGCGCCGCCGACCGGCGGCCGGGTCGGCCACCGACACCGCGACGGTCACCGGCACCCGGAAGCGCAGCAGCGCCCGGGCCAGCCCCCGCACGAACGGCAGCACCGACCTCGAGCGCACGGCCAGCTCCGGCTCGTCGAACAGCCCGCGCAGCACGACCGCCGTGCGGGCCTCCATCACGTCCAGCACGCGCGGCACCAGCGCGCGCCCCACCCCGCTGCGCAGCACGCCGGTGGCGTCGACGAACACCCGGCCACCGGCCTCGGCGAACGCGGGCGGCCCGGCCAGCGGGTCGGGCACCGCGACGCCGAACACGGCCCGGGACGCGGTCGCGGTGACCACCCGGAACGCCGAGATCCCCATCGGGGTCACCGGCCGGGTCAGCCCCTGGGCCAGGCTCACGCACACGAACACCCGCAGGCCCGGCTGCGCCGAACGCGGCACCGGGTGCAACGAGGTGATCGGGCGCGACTGCGTCAGCAGGACCGCGCCGTCGGGATCGATCGCCCACTCGATGTCCTGCGGGACGCCGAACAGCGCCTCGACCCGCCTGCCGGTCCCGGCCAGCTCGGCGATCGTCGCGTCGGACAGGCACGCCCCGGCCCCGGGCGGCCCGGCGACGTGCTCGACACCGCCCCCGGCCCGCGGCCGCACCGCGAGCGCCTTGTCCCCGACCCGGATCTGCGAGATCCGCCCGTCGGCCTCGACCTCGACGTGGTCGGGGTTCACCGCGCCGGACACCACGGCCTCGCCCAGGCCCGGGCTCGCGTCGATCACGGTGCGGTCGCGGCGGCCGGTCACCGGGTCCGCGGTGAACAGCACCCCGGCCACCTGCGCGTCGACCATCCGCTGCACGACCACGGCCAGCGCCACCCCGTGCGGGTCGATCCCGGCGCTCGCCCGGTAGGCCACGGCGCGGTCGGTCCACAGCGACGCCCAGCAGCGACGGACGGCGTCGAGCACGGCGTCGGCACCGACCACGTTGAGGAACGTGTCCTGCTGCCCGGCGAAGCTGGCCGTCGGCAGGTCCTCGGCGGTGGCCGAGGAGCGGACCGCGACCGGGGTGTCCGCGCCGAGCCCGGCGTAGGCCTCGGTGACCGCCGCGGCCACGTCGTGGGGCACCGGCGCGGCGAGCAGTGCCGCCCGGGCCCGCTCGCCGGCACCGGCGCCGTGCGCACCGGCCGGCACGGCGTCGGCGCCCGCCGCGCGCGCGGCGGTGGCGTAGGCGGCGGTGGTCACGCAGAACCCGTCCGGGACGGCGAACCCGGCGCGCAGCAACTCCCCGAGGTTGGCGGCCTTGCCCCCGACCAGCGCGAGGTCGCGCCCGTCGAGACGGTCCAGGCCGACGGTGACCGGTGCGATGTCCATGCGTCACGGTAGCGACCGGCGCCGCCGAACTCAACAATCGATGAATTCGACGGGCGCGCGGTCACGATTCGCCGTCGCCCCGCGCGGCAGGGTGCGCGCCCCGCGCCCGCGGCATAACGTGCGCCGATGGCGCTGACGCGGACGATCTCGGTCGAGCACGTGCTCGAGCGAGGCCAGAACAACAACCTCAGACGCACGCTGCGGGCCCGTGACCTGGTCGGGTTCGGCGTCGGCATCATCATCGGCACCGGGATCTTCACCCTGGCCGGGGTGGAGGCCAAGGAGCACGCCGGACCCGCGGTCACGCTGTCGTTCCTGATCGGCGCCGTCGTCGCCGGGCTGGCCGCGCTCTGCTACGCCGAGCTCGCCTCCTCGGTCCCGACGGCCGGGTCGGCCTACACCTACGCGTTCGCCACCCTCGGCGAGATCTTCGCCTGGATCATCGGCTGGGACCTGCTGCTGGAGTTCGGGCTCGGTCTCGCCACGGTCGCCCGCAGCTGGTCGGGCTACCTGTCGAACCTGTTCGGGCTGCCCTCGAGCCTGTTCGGCGAGGACGCGACGGTCAACATCGGCGCGGTCCTGATCATCGCGGTGCTCACGGTGGTCGCCGTGGCCGGCATCCAGCAGTCCTCGCGCCTGACCAACATCCTGGTCGCGGTCAAGCTCGCGGTGTGCGTGCTGATCCTGGTCGTCGGGTTCTTCTACATCGACACCGCGAACCTGACCCCGTTCGTCCCGCCGGCCCGGCCCGCCGAGGGCGGTGGCTCGGTCCTCACCCAGCCGGTCGTGTCCGGCGTGTTCGGGCTGGAGCCGACCGTCTACGGCGTCGGCGGCATGCTCACCGCCGCGGCGGTCGTGTTCTTCGCCTACACCGGCTTCGAGGCCCTGGCGAACCTGGGCGAGGAGACCAAGCGCCCGCCCCGGGACATGAAGATCGGCCTGCTGGGCGCGCTGGCGATCTGCGCGGTGCTCTACGTCGGGGTCTCGTTCGTGCTCACCGCGATGATCCCCTACACCGAGATCGACGTGGCCGCGCCGCTGGCCGCGGCGTTCACCGACGTCGGGGCCCGCTGGGTGGCCGTCCTGATCGCGATCGGCGCGGTCACGGGGCTGACCTCGGTGATGATGGTCGAGCTGGTCACGATCGGCCGGATCGGCTACGCGATGGGCCGCGACGGGCTGCTCCCGCGCTCGATCGGCACCGCGCACCCGCGCTTCGGCACCCCGCACCGGATGACGATCATCGGCGGCGTGGTGTGCGCGGTCATCGCCGCGTTCACCCCGATCACCGAGCTCGCCGACATGGTCTCGATCGGTGCGCTGGCCGCGATGGTCGTCGTCGCGATCGCGGTCCCGGTGCTGCGCCGGACCCGGCCGGACCTGACGCGTCCGTTCCGGGTCCCGCTGTCCCCGGTCGTCCCGGCGATCACGGCCGTGGCCTGCCTCTACCTGATGCTCAACCTGGACCTGCTGACCTGGCTGCGGTTCGGCGTGTGGCTGCTGATCGGGCTGCTCGTCTACCTGCTCTACGGCCGCACGCACTCGTTCCTGGCTACCGGGAGCTCCTCGGACGGGACCTGAGCCCGGCCCCCGCCGGCACCCGTGCCGCCGTCGTGGCACGGGCGGCCGGGCCGGGCCGTCAGGCGGAGCCGGTCAGCAGCTGGGCGCGGGTGATCTCGCCGCGGCTCAGCGCGCGGCGGTAGCGGCGGGCCGTGGTCAGGCGGCGGCGCACCTGGCGGACCGGTTCGATCTGGGTGGCCCGGTGCAGCTGGTAGTGCAGCGGCCCCTGGTCGCCGCGGCGATCGAGCAGCGACCACGCGAAGCGGACCGGGTCCTGCTCGAGACGCTCGTCGATGTTCTCGAACCACTCCATGCTGCGGCGCGCCATGTCCTGGATCGGCCGCATCACCGCCCGGCGGCGCGCGT
The DNA here is from genome assembly GCA_966211265.1 of uncultured Pseudonocardia sp. Classification (GTDB taxonomy): domain Bacteria; phylum Actinomycetota; class Actinomycetes; order Mycobacteriales; family Pseudonocardiaceae; genus Pseudonocardia. The sequence continues at coordinate 9,255 of CBIHNM010000115.1, read as the reverse complement.
CGTAGGCGGCCAGGGCCGCGGAGAGGGCGTCGCCGGCCGGGTCGGCCGCGGGCGGGTGGCCCGACCCGTCGCCGTAGAGGACGTCGGCCAGGTCGATCGCGTCGGCGACCGCGAGCACGGTGCCCGACCCGATGGCGAAGTGCGTGGTGTGCGCGGCGTCGCCCATGAGCACCACGTTGTCGCGGCGCCAGGTGGAGTTGCGCACCTCGCGGAAGCGCAGCCACGGGGAGGCGCCCGTGCCGGGCGGGGCGATCAGTCGATGCCCGTCCAGGGCCCGGGCGAAGCGGCGTTCGAGCATCCGCATCGCCGCGTCCGGGTCCATCGTGTCCAGGCCCAGGCCGGCCCAGGTCTCCGGCGAGCACTCGACGATGCAGGTGCTGGGGCAGTTCGCGGCCGGGTAGGCGTGGAACCAGATCCAGCCGGCCTCGGTCGGCTCGAACGCGAACGTGAACGCCGCGAACGCCCGGGACGTGCCGAACCAGACGTAGCGGTTGCGGCCGTGGGCGATCCCGGTCCCGAAGTGGTCGGCGTGCCGGGCCCGGACCGCGGAGTTGACCCCGTCCGCGGCGACCACCAGATCGGCATCCGCGGTCAGCGGGTCCTGCGCCGGGTCGGCCACCACCTCGGTGGAGAACCGGACCTGGACCCCGACCCGGCGCGCGCGCTCGGCCAGCACCTCCAGCAGGCGGGCCCGCCCGATCGAGTAGCCGTAGCGCCCGCCCAGGTGCACCGGGCGGGTGCGCCCGTCCGGCGACCCGATCTCGACGACCTGGTCGCCCCACACGTGCGCGGCGGCGCGGACCGCCCGCGCGCCGACCGGGTCGGTCCGGTAGAGCCCGTCCAGGATGTCCTCGCCGAGCGTCACCGCGAAACCCTGTGCGGTGCCGACCTCGCCCCGCTCGACGACGGTCACCTCGTCCCGGCCACCGGAGCGCAGGCGGGCCAGGACGGCGAAGTAGAGCCCGGACGGGCCGCCGCCCACGCACACGATCCTCACGCCGCCCGTCCCCTCTCCCGCGGATGTCGCGCAACCTAACAAGGCGCCCCCGCTCCCGGGCCCACGGCCCGCGAACGGGCTCCCGACCCGCGGTCGGCTAGCGTCGTGGACGTGTTCGCCCGCAGCGTGGCCGTCATCGGTACCGGATACGTCGGACTGACGACAGGGGCCTGCCTGGCCTCCCTCGGGCACCGGGTGGTCTGTGCCGACATCGACGAGGACAAGGTCGCCCGGCTCACCGGCGGCGAGGTCACCATCCGCGAGCCCGGCCTGGCCGAGCTGGTCGGCGAGGGCGTCGCCGCCGGTCGGCTGACGTTCGTCGTCGGCGCGGCCGCCGCGCTGGGCGAGCTCGCCGCCCGCGGCCGGCCCGCCGAGGTGATGTTCCTGTGCGTGCCCACCCCGATGGGCGTGGGCGGGGTGGCCGACCTGGGCGCGGTGGAGTCGGTGGTCGAGGAGGCCCGCGCGGTGCTCCCGGCGGGCTGCGTGGTGGTGAACAAGTCCACGGTTCCGGTCGGCACCGCGGACCGGACCTCGGAGCTGCTCGACCGCGCCGACGTCGCGGTCGTGTCCAACCCCGAGTTCCTGCGGGAGGGCTCGGCGGTGCACGACTTCCTCAACCCGGACCGGATCGTCGTCGGGTCCAACACCTCCCAGGACGCGGCCGAGCGGGTGGCCGCCCTCTACGCCCGCCTGGGTGCCCCGACCGTGCTCACCGACGCGGCCAGCGCCGAGATGATCAAGTACGCGGCGAACTGCTTCCTGGCCATGAAGCTGTCCTACGTCAACGCCCTGGCCGAGCTGTGCGAGCGGCTCGACGCCGACGTCGGCGACGTCACCGAGGGCATGGGCTACGACCGGCGGATCGGGCAGGCCTTCCTCGACCCCGGACCCGGGTGGGGCGGCTCCTGCCTGCCCAAGGACGTGCACGCGCTGCTGCAGGTCGCCGACTCCGCGGACTTCGAGTTCCGGCTGCTGCGGGCCACGATCGACACCAACACCCGTCAGTTCCAGCGGATGGTGGACAAGGTCCGGGTCGCGGTCACCGGCAGCAAGCGGGGCTCGGTCACGCGCCGCCGGATCGCGCTGTTCGGCCTGACGTTCAAGGCCGGTACCGACGACCTGCGCGACTCCCCCGCCCTCGGCGTCGCCGCACTGCTGCGCCAGGCCGGCGCCGACCTGGTCGGCTACGACCCGGGCATCCCGGCCGCGACGACACCGATCGAGCCGGACCTGCTCGAGACCGTCGACTCCCCGGAGCAGGCGGCCGAGGACGCCGACGTCGTCGTCGTGCTCACCGACTGGCCGGAGTTCCGCACGCTGGACTGGCCGGCCCTGGCCGGGGTGGTCGCGCACCGGAGGGTCGTCGACACCCGCAACCTGCTCGACCCGGCCGTGCTCGGCCGTGCCGGGTTCTCCTGGGTCGGTGTCGGGCGGGTGCTCCACGACGTGCCGGCCGGGCGCCCGGAGGCCGTCGGCGCACCGACGGACCCGTGAGCCCCGCCGGGGCCGGGCCGTCCGGCGCGGTCGCCGGGAAGCTCCGCGCGCTGCGCGCCGAGCTGGAGGTCCCGCTCTACCGCAACGCCTACGCGCTGATGCTCAACACCGTCGTCAACTCGGGGTTCGGGCTCCTCTACTGGATCTTCGCGGCGCGCACGTTCGACGCCGCGGAGGTCGGGCGCGGCAGCGCGCTGGTCTCGCTGATGATGCTGGTGTCCACCCTGACCCAGCTCAATTTCGGACAGGCGCTGATCCGGTTCCTGCCGCGCGGCGGGACGTCCTCGGCGGGGCTGGTGCGGACCGCCTACGGGATCTCGGCCGGGCTCGCGGTGCTCGGCGCCACGCTGGTGATGGCCTACTGCCACTTCCTGCGCACCCCCGAGGACCCGCTGTACGTCTCGGCCGGGTTCGGCGCCTGGTTCGTCGTCTCGACGGTGGCCTGGTCGATCTTCAACCTGCAGGACGCCGTGCTGACCGGGCTGCGCTCGGCGATGTGGATCGTGCTGGAGAACGGCGTCTACGGCGTCGTGAAGCTCGTGCTGCTGGTGCTCGTGGCCCGGACCTCGCTCACCGACGGGGTGTTCACGTCCTGGACGTTGCCGGTGATCGCGCTGCTGGTCCCGTTCGCCGTCCTGATCTTCCGGCGGCTGCTGCCCCGGCACGCCGGTGCGGCCGACTCCGACGCGCGCGTCCCGGACCGGCGCACGCTGACCCGCTACATGGCCGGCGACTACACCGGCCAGGTCTTCAACCAGGCCACGTCGTCGTTCCTCCCGGTGCTGGTCGTGACGCTGCTCGGGCCGGCGCAGGCGGCGTTCCTGCTGCCCGCCCAGACCGTCTTCATCGCGATGAACCTGCTCCAGCAGTCGATCACGTCGTCGCTGGTGGTGGAGGGGGCCCGGGACCAGGCGCGGGCGCACCGCTTCGCCGCGGCGATCCTGAAGCGGATCGCGGTCACCGTGCTGCCCGGTTCGGTGCTGGTCGCGCTGGCCGCGCCGCTGCTGCTGGCGCTCTACGGCACCGAGTACCGGCAGAACGCCACGGGACTGATGGTGCTCCTGATGGCCTCGATGTTCCCGCGGGTGGTCGTCACGCTCTACATGACGATGTCGCGGCTGCAGAACCGGACCGGGCCGCTGGCGGTGCTGCAGTGCGTGCACGCGGTGCTGATGCTGGGCGGCACGGTCGCGCTGGCCGCGCCGCTCGGGCTCGACGCCGTCGGCTGGTCCTGGCTCGCGGCCGAGCTCGTGCTCGCCGTGGCGCTGGGCCCGAAGGTCCTGCGCTGGTTGCGTCCGGCCTGACCCCGCTCCGGTTCCCTGCCCGGCACCGACGAGCGGCTCGGGGCCGGGGGCTCGGGGCGGGGCTCAGGCCGTCGGGCGGCGGACGAAGCGTTCCGGGATCGGGGTGCCGTCGCGCCACAGGTCGCCGAGCGCGCGGTCGAACTCGCGCGGCCGCAGGCGGACCAGCCCGCCGCCGGGGTTGTGCGTGATCTCGCCGAAGTAGACGTGCCCGTCGACGTCGTAGAGGTCGACCCGGGCGAACGCGAAGTCCGTGCTGAGCTTGCGCGCGATGTCGACCATCTCGTCGTAGGAGGCCGGCTTCACCGGCAGGTTCCCGGCCTGGACGAACCGCCCGGACACCGCGTACGCGCACCAGTCCGGGTGCAGCAGGGTCGAGGTGTGGTCGGTGAAACGGTCCTGGTCGACCACGACCATGGCGGGCTCCCCGTGGAACATGAAGAACTTGTGGTCCGCGGGCGGGGCGGTGCTGTCGCCGATGAACCGCTCGACCACGACCCGACGCGGCAGCCCCCGGTAGGGCGCCTCCCGCCAGCCGTCCCGGAAGAAGTCGGTGTCGAGCCAGCGGGCGACGGTGGCCCGGATCGCGGCGTGGTCGGCCGAGTCCGGCTCGGGGACCAGGATCGTCATGTCGCAGCCGTGCGCCCCCTTGAGGACGTAGGGCTCGTCGAGCGACTCCAGGTCCAGGTCCTGCGCCCGGTCCACGACCTGCAGCAGGGGGATCAGGTGCTGCTCACCGACCCGCTCCGCGACGTGCGTCCGCACCGCGTACTTGTCGGAGGTGAGGTGCACCAGCGGCGGCTGTTCTCCCAGATTCTTCTTCGCCAACATCTGCGCGTAGGTCCGCGGACGGCGAAAGGTCGTCAGTTCGCCCTGGAACAATGCATGGTGGGCCATCGCGAACAACGGCTGTGGCAGGAACCGCAGTCGCCGGGAGAGCATCACCCGAGCCGGGATCGACATTCGCACGAGGATAGTGCAGCCGCACCGCCACGAGAGCGGCGAGCCCTCCGCGGCGGGGTGTCGACCGGCCGCCGGCGGACCCGCCCCGGCGATCGCGATCATCCTGTCGCACACGGTCTGTAACGTCAGAATTGCACGAACGGCCGATCTGCGGGACGGGTGGCCGTCGGATCCGGTCGCAGTCCTACCGTCCGCAATTCGACGGGCTGGATCAGACACCCGATCGACCCCTTGTTAATATCTCGCCCGTGGGGGATGAATCCGCTCTCGTCACGGTGATCACTCCGGCCTACAACGTGGGCCCGTGGATCGGCGAGGCCATCGACTCCGTCCTGTCGCAGACGGAGTCCCGCTTCGAATACGTCGTCGTCGACGACGGGTCGACCGACGACACCGCCGAGGTGGTGCGGTCCCGGGCCGCGCTCGACCCGCGGATCCGGCTCCTCTCGGTGCCCAACGGGGGTTCCGGCGCCGCCCGCAACCTGGCGCTGGCGCAGAGCTCCGCGGAGTTCGTCGCCTTCCTCGACGGGGACGACCGCTGGCACCCGGACTTCCTGCGGCACATGCTCGCGGTGATCCACCGGGCACCGCGCGAGGTCGGCATCGTCTACTGCCACACCCGGGTCATGCTCGAGAGCGGCCAGGTGGTGGCGCTGCGCTGGCAGCCGGCCGGCCGCTGCGACCTCGACCGCCTGCTGGTCGAGAACAACCCCCCGCACAACGGCAGCTCGCTGCTGGTCCGCCGCAGCTGCTTCGACGAGGTCGGCGTGTTCGACACGACGCTGGCCAGTGCCGTGGACTTCGAGATGTGGCTGCGGATCGCCACGTCCTCGACCACCCCGCTGCTCTGGGGGACCCGGCGCTACCTGCTCGACATGCGGCTGATGCGCACCGGGAGCATCAGCGCCGACCGCGGGGCCCGCTTCGAGTGCCTGGACAAGGTGGTCGGCGAGTACGCGCCGCGGATGACCCGCCGGCACCCGGGGACGGCCTGGATCCGGCCCGCCGTGTTCGCCTACCGCGACGGGTTCGACGACGTCGCCGATCGCTGGGCGATGGCGGCGCGCGAGGCCGGTACCGCCGCGCTGGCCCGCGACCCGTGGGGACGCTCGCTGCTCACCTGGAACTCCGCAGGCGGTTCCGGGCGCGCCCGGATCCGGGCGCTGCGCGACAGCGCCCGCTCCGGGGCCTACCGCGGCCTGTCCCGGGCCAAGCGGATCGGCGACCGGATCGGCGCCGCGCGCGGCCGTTGACGCCGCACGCCGGCCGCGCCGATCCGCGTCGACACGGTCACGACGGGTCGTGCATGCTCGTTCCGTGACGGAACAAACCGCGCCGGCCGCCGGGCCGGGGCGCACCGAACGACGGGCCCGTGTCGGCGTCGCGCTGGTGTTCGCGACCAACGGCCTGGTGTTCGCGAACCTGATCCCCCGCTACCCGCAGATCAAGGACTCGCTGGGGCTGTCGAACACCGCGATGGGGGTCGCGGTCGCGGCGTTCCCGTTCGGGGCCCTGCTGGCCGGTCTCGCCGCGGGGGTGCTGGTGCAGCGCTTCCGCTCCTCCCGGGTCTCGACGTTCGGGATGGCCGGGATCGCGGTCGGGGTCGTGCTGGTCGCGGTGTCCCCGACGTGGGCGCTGCTCACCGCCGCGATGTTCGTGGCCGGTGCCGCGGACGCGATCGTCGACGTCGCCCAGAACGCGCACGGCCTGCGCGTGCAACGCCGCTACGGGCGCTCGATCCTGAACTCGTTCCACGCCCTGTGGAGTGTCGGCGCGGTGCTCGGCGGGCTGATGGGCTCCGCCGCGGCGGGCCTGGCGGTGCCGCTCCCGCTGCACCTGGGCGTGTCGTCGGCGATCTCGGTGGTGGTCGCGCTGGCGGTCTACCCGCTGCTGCTCCCGGGGGCCGAGGACGGCGAGCGCCGCGACGCCGTCCCGGCCGGGTCCCGGCCCTGGTCCGGGCTCTCCCCGCGGATGCTCGTGCTGGTCGGGGCGTTCGGCCTGGTCGCGATCAGCGGCACGCTGGTCGAGGACTCCGGGCAGACGTGGGCGGCGATCTACCTGCAGGGCTCCCTCGGTGCGGCGGCGGCCGTCGCCGGGCTGGGCTTCGTGGCCCTGCAGGGGTGCCAGTTCGTGGGCCGGGTGCTCGGCGACCGGATGGTCGACCGGTTCGGCCAGCGCGCGATGGCCCGGACCGGCGGCCTGTTGGTGGCCACCGGGATGGGTCTGGCGCTCGCGTTCCCCTCGGTGCCCGGCACGGTCGCCGGGTTCGGCGTCGCCGGGTTCGGCGTCGCCACGCTCGTCCCGGGCGCGATGACCGCGGCGGACGAGATGCCCGGGCTCCCGCCGGGGACCGGGCTGACGCTGGTCACCTGGCTGATGCGGGTCGGGTTCCTGACCTCGCCGCCGATCGTCGGTGTCGTCGCGGACGCGGCCGGGCTGCGGACCGGGCTGCTGGTGCTGCCGCTGGCCGGGCTGCTGGTGCTCGCCCTGGCCGGGGTGCTGTCGTCGCGGAGGGCCGTCCCGGCCTGACCCGACGGCGTCGATCCGCGCATGTCGACACCACACGGTCGCGGTACGTACGGTCGCGGCACGGCGCTCGTCGCGGCGACCGGGAGCCTCTACGCCGTCGCCGGGTTCGTGGCGGTGATCGCGCTGATCTCGCTGACCTGCTCCTACCTGATGACCGAGACGCTGCGCTCGGACCTGGGAAGGAGACGCCGCGCAGGACTCCGGTGACACCACCGACATGGCGGAGCGCGGCCACACGCGGTGAACTGGGGATCATGACGACCACGCACCGCATCGCCCTGATCCCCGGCGACGGGATCGGCCGCGAGGTGATCCCGCCCGCGACCGCCGTCCTGGACGCGGTCGGCAGGCGCCACGACGTGGCGTTCGCCTACGACGAGTTCGACTGGTCGTGCGAGCGCTACGCCGCCGAGGGCGCGATGATGCCCGCCGACGGCCTGGACCGGATCCGGGGACACGACGCGATCCTGCTCGGCGCCGTCGGGTGGCAGGGCGTGCCCGACCACGTGTCGCTGTGGCAGCTGCTGATCCCGATCCGCCGCGAGTTCGCCCAGTACGTCAACCTGCGCCCGATCACCGTGTTCGAGGGGGTCCCCGGACCGCTGCGCGACGCCGCACCCGGCGACACCGACGGCGGCGTGGACTTCGTCGTGGTCCGGGAGAACTCCGAGGGCGAGTACTCCGAGGTCGGCGGCCGGTTCGGGCGCGGGACCGCGGGCGAGCTGGCGCTGCAGGAGGCCGTGTTCACCCGGACCGGGGTCTCCCGGATCGCCGACTACGCCTTCGACCTCGCGACCCGGCGGCGCGGGCACCTCACCTCGGCCACGAAGTCGAACGGGATCGTGCACACGATGCCGTTCTGGGACGAGGTCGTCGCCGAGCGGGCGGCCGGGTTCACCGGCGTGCGGTGGCGCTCCGAGCACGTCGACGCCCTGGCCGCCAAGGTCGTGCTGGACCCGTCGCGCTTCGACGTCATCCTCGCCTCGAACCTGATGGGCGACATCCTGTCCGACCTGGCCGCGGCCGTCGCCGGGTCGATCGGCATCGCCCCGTCGGGCAACCTCAACCCCGAGCGCGAGTACCCCTCGATGTTCGAGCCGGTGCACGGCTCGGCACCCGACATCGCCGGGCAGGGGGTGGCGAACCCGCTGGGCGCGATCTGGTCGGCCGGGTTGATGCTCGAGCACCTGGGCCACCCCGACGCCGGCGCCGAGGTGCTGGCCGCGATCCGGGACACCGTCCGCTCCGGGCGGACCCTGACCCGCGACCTCGGTGGCACCGCGGGCACCGAGGACCTCACCCGCGCGGTGCTCGACCGCCTGGGGGCCTGAGAAACCGGCTTGACCTCGAGGCCGGTGCAGGGAGCAGAGTCACGGCGATGAGCGACCTCGCCGGCCCGGACGGGCCGGCTCCCCCGGTGCCGGCCACCGGGCCGACCGACACCGGCCGGCCCGGTCTCTGGGCGCCCGACCGCCGCGCGACGACCCTCGGCATCCTGCTGCTGATCAGCCTGACCGCGTTCGAGGCGATGGGCGTCGGGACGGCGATGCCGGCCGTCGTCGCCGACCTGGGCGGACTCGACCTCTACGCGTGGCCGTTCGTGACGTTCCTGGCCGCGGCGGTGTTCGGCACGGCCGTGGGCGGACGCTGGTGCGACGCGCGCGGGCCGCGCGTCGCGCTGGTCGCGGCACCGGCGGTGTTCGGCTTCGGGCTGATCGCCGCCGGCACCGCGGAGGGGATGGGGCAGCTGCTGCTCGGACGCCTGCTGCAGGGCCTGGGCGCCGGGGTGCAGGGCGTCGCGGTGTACGTGCTGATCGCCGCGGTCTACCCGCTGCGGACCCGGCCCGCCGTGTTCGGCGCGGTCTCCTCGGCCTGGGTGGTCCCGTCCCTGGCCGGGCCGCCGCTGGCGGGGCTGGTGACCGACCGCCTGTCCTGGCACTGGGTCTTCCTCGGCCTGGTGCCGGTCGTGTT
>CBIHNM010000114.1:0-13092 GCA_966211265.1 uncultured Pseudonocardia sp. | reverse complement strand
GGAGGTGGGGCGCAGCAGCCGCCGCCACATCGAGGGCAACGACGCCGTGACGCTGCTGTGGCCGCCCCCGGACCCGGGCGGGTACTCGCTGATCGTGGACGGCACGGCGCGCGTGCGGGGCGACGAGGTCGTCGTCGTCCCGGAGCGGGCGGTGCTGCACCGCCCGGCCCCGGACGCGCCCGAGCCGGCCGGCGGCGCGTGCGCGGCCGACTGCGTGGAGCTTCCGGTCCGGCCCGACCCGACCCGGGACGGGTGAGCGCGGCCCACCCCGCGAGTCGCAAAATGATCCATCCTCGGTGATGACGCTCACAGTCGTGCGAGCATCCCGTCGGCGGTGACGGCGAGGAGCAGGAGCCCTGATGGCCAGTACTGATCAGCACACCGACGTGGCGCCGCCCGGTGGCCCATCCCGGCTGGCCACCTGGCACCAGGACGTGTTCCGGGCCGTGGAGCGCTGGCCGTGGCTGAAGAAGGTCACCGACGACGTCTCCGCCGTGGTCGAGCCGATCTACGACCGGCACCGGGGCAACGTCGCCGTCGAGCTGATGCACGGCGGCCGGTGGGCCGGGCACTCCCTGCACGCCGCGCTGAGCGACCTGCCGATCGGGTTCTGGGCGGGCACCGTGGTGCTCGACGCGCTGGGCAAGGACGTGCCCGGCGGCCGCGGCCGCCTCGACCCGGCGGGCACGCTGAGCGCGGCCGGCCTGGCGGCGGCGGTGGGCACGGTCGCGACCGGGGTCACCGACTGGACGGTCAGCGACGGCGAGGACCGGCGGGTGGGCCTGTTCCACGGGATGCTCAACCTCGCCGGCACCGCGCTGCAGGCCGCGTCGCTGACCGCGCGGGTCTCCGGGCACCGCCGTCCGGCACAGGCGCTCGGCGTGGCGAGCATGGCGGTCACCGCGGCCGCCGGCTACGTCGGCGGGCACCTCGTGCAGGGCAAGGCCGTGATGGTCAACCGGGTCGCGACGACGACCGGGCCGAACCGCTGGGCGCGCGCCATCCCCGACACCGAGCTGCCCGACGGCACGTCGGCCGGCGTCGTCGTCGACGGCCGGCAGGTGATGCTGCACCGCAGCGGCGAGGACCTGTACGCGATCGACGACCTGTGCAGCCACGCCGGCGCGCTGCTCAGCCGCGGCGAGGTCTCCGACTGTGTCGTCACCTGCCCGCTGCACGAGTCGCTGTTCGACCTGCGCGACGGGCACATCGTGCGCGGACCGGCGCACCACCCGCAGCCGGTGCTCCCGGCGCGGGTGCGCAACGGCTGGATCGAGGTCCGGGGCTCCCTGCCCACGGGACGACGCGTACGGAACACCACCACCTGAGGAGAAGCCATGGCCTGGGAAGCGGTCGCCGATCTGGACCAGCTCGAGGAGGGCGACATGATGGTCGTCGACCTGGGCGAGCCGGTCTGCCTGGTCCGGCTCTACGAGGACGAGGTCGCTGCGGTGCACAACACCTGCACCCATCAGCAGCAGCCGCTCAACGAGGGCTACCTGCAGGAGGACGACACCCTGATCTGCCCGGCCCACAACTCGTGCTTCGACCTGCGCACCGGCGAGCCGAAGGGCATCCCGGCGGTCAGCCCGATCCCGGTCTGGGCGTGCAAGATCGAGGACGGCGCCATCTGGGTGGACATGGACCAGCAGCTCAACGACGCGGAGATGCCGCACAAGCCCTACCACTAGCCCGGCGGCCGGGTCCCGGTCCCGCCGCGGCTCACCCGTCGTCGCCGTCGCGCGTGCGCAGCACGACCCGCAGCACGTACTCGGTGGCCGAGTCGAACGCGGCGCCGCGCAGCTCGCCGCGCGCGGCGAGGTTCTGCGCGGCGAACTGCAGCATGCGGTCGGGACCGACCCGGCGCACGACGAGCACGGCGATCTCCTGGAGGTCCAGGCCCGGGTTGTCGAGGCGGGTCAGCGCGAACTCGACCACCAGCTCCTCGTCCGTCACGAGCCGCGCTCCTCGCACTGTCCGATCCCGACCGCCGATCCAACCATCTCCGCCGGCCCGGTGTGACGTCCGATCCGCTAAGCCCAGCCTGGCCTACCCACCGGTACCATCCGCGGCGTGAACCCTTCGAAGCCACGGCGCAGTGGCAGGCCGCCGCTGACCGACCGCGCCGGACTGCTCGCCGCGGCTCGCGCGATCGGGTTCGCCGACCTGACCGTCGGCGCCGTGACGGCGAGGGTGGGGGTCAAGTACTCCACCTTCTACCGGCACTTCCCCAGCTTCGAGACCCTGCTCGGCGCCGCCGTCGACGAGGTGCTCGCCGAGACGCCGTTCCCGGAGCCCGCGCAGCCCTGGCAGAAGCACCTCGTGCAGACCTCGGCCACCCTGTTCGAGCTGCTGCGCCGCCACCCCGGCCTGGCGCAGGCGATCGTGGCCCTGCCCGAGCGCCCGGACCGCCTGCTCGCGCTGTTCCGCCAGACCACCGACGTGCTGCTGGAGGCCGGTCTGGACGCGACCGACACCGTCCTCGGCGCCACCGGCGTGTTCGAGCTGGCGCTCATGCCGTGGATCGACAGCCCGGGCACCGCGCCGGGTGGGGTCGCCCGCCGCGAGCAGGCCCGGAGCACCCCGGAACCGCTCGACGAGCGCGTGCGCGAGGCGGTCGTGAACTCCGTCGAGGACCCGCCGACCAGCTGGGTCGCCGACAAGGTGGACCTGCTCGTCGACGGCCTGGAGGCCCGCCTGGCGCGCAGCGGCACCGGGGCCGGGCGCCGCTGACCCCGGTACGACCCCGGGTCAGCGCCCTCCGGCGGTGCCGCTCGAGACCTGGGACCGGATCGCGGCCGCGGCCTCGTCGGTCAGGCACGCCACGTCGCCGTCGGCCTCCGATGTCCCCGGCCCGACGGTGAGGACCTTGTCGTGTCCCGCCTCCATCAGGTCCCTGGCCTGCGCGACGACGGTGCGGACGTCGGTGCCCAGCTCCTCGGCCAGTGCGTCGGGCGTGATGCTCATTCCTGTGCTCCTCACAGGTCCGGAGTCCTGGACTCGTGTAGTTCGCAAGGGGGTCACCCTCGACGACGAGCAGCGACGCTACCCCGGGAGCGCCCTCGGGGCAGCTCCGCCCCGGCCGTCCGGGGCAAGCCAGACGAAGAAACAGTCAGTCGTGACTGGTAATGTGAGGGGCCCGACCAGGAGGTTCCGTTGACGACGTTCGCACGGCCCGTGCCCCGTACCCAGGACCGGATGACCCACGACGTCTGGCTGCCGGAGGAGACCGTCGCGCTGCGGGCCGAGGCACGCGCCGCGGTGGAGAAGCGGCTGGCCCCGTTCGCCCGGGAGATCGGGTGGCGCGAGGAGTCGGCCGACTCGTTCCCGTGGGAGGCCTTCCGCGGCCTGGCCGACGAGGGGCTGTTCACCGTGCCGTTCGGCTCCGACTTCGGGCGCGGCCTCGACCACCCGATGCTCGGCACCTGCACGGTCACCGAGGAGATCGCCTACCACTCGTCGTCGATGGCCGGTGTCTACGACGGCCAGTGCATCCTGGTGCCGCAGACGCTCACCTTCGCCGGGGACGACCTGCGCGCCCGGCTGATCCCCGAGCTGACCTCCGGCCGGGTCGCGTTCTCCTTCGCCACCACCGAGCCCGAGACCAGCTCCGACCTCACCGCGGAGCGGATGCAGACCGTCGCCGAGGAGACCGCCGAGGGCTTCGTGGTCAACGGCCGCAAGCGCTGGATCACCAACAGCGTCGTGGCCGGCTGGGTGTCGGTGCTCGTCCGGGCCGGCGCCGGGAGCGACCGGGCGCACATGCTGCTGGTGGACCTGTCCTCGCCCGGGGTCCGGGTCGGGTCGCCGGACCTGAAGATGGGCCACCGCGGGCAGATCACCGCCGACATCGTGTTCGACGACGTGCACGTGCCGCGCGAGAACCTGCTCGGCCAGCCCGGCGCGGGCCTGGGCGTCGCGCTGTCGGCGCTGGTGCGCGGCCGGATCGGGATCGGCGCCGCCGGTGTCGGTGTCGCCCAGGCCGCGCTGGACCTGGCCGTGGAGCGGCTGCGCACCCGCCAGGTGTTCGGCGGGCCGCTGGGGGCGATGCAGCACTGGCAGTTCACGATGGCCCAGCGCGCCACCGAGATCGAGTGCGCGCGCACGCTGTACCAGAAGGCCGCCACCCTGCTCGACCGCGGCGACCGCTCCGCCGAGCCGGAGGCGGCGATGGCCAAGGCCTACGGCACGCGCCTGGCCAACGACCTGGTGCGCGAGGCCATCCAGATCCACGGGGCGCTCGGCTTCGCGCGTCAGGTCTCGGAGAGCGGCGAGTCGGTGCGGCTCGAGGAGATGTACCGGGACGCCAAGATCCTGGAGATCTTCGAGGGGGCGAACGAGCTGCAGCAGTGGATCGTGGCCCGGGCCCTGATCGGGCGTGACGTCACCGGCTGATCCGCCTCCGCCTAGGCTGGCGGCATGGTCGGTCCGAACGGGACTGGGCCGCCCCTGCGGCGCACCCAGGTGGAGCGGCGCGCCAGCAGCCGGGCCCTGATCCTCGACGCCGCGCTCACCCAGCTGGTCGAACAGGGCTACTCCCGCACGACGACGGTGACGGTGCAGGACCGGGCCGGGGTGTCCCGGGGACGGCTGCTGCACCACTTCCCGTCCCGCGAGGCGCTCCTGATCGCGGCGGCGCAGCATCTGGTGGTCGAGCAGATCGCGGAGATGGAGCAGTGGGTCTCGCGCTCCGGCTACGGTCGCACGTACGGCGCGCAACGCTGCGACATGGCGGTCGGGCTGCTCTGGGAGAAGTTCCGCCAGCCCTACTTCTGGGCCTCGATGGAGCTGTGGGCGGTGGCCCGCACCAACGACGAGGTACGGGAGAGCCTGCAGCCCGAGGAACGGCGGCTCGGGCTCGCGATCCGGCACGTGGTGGCCACCATGTTCGGACCCGCGCTGAGCAGCCACCCGGCGTTCGCCGACACCCGTGAGCTGCTGTTCACCAGCATGCGCGGCGTGGCGCTGACCTACGCGCTGACCCCGCGCGACCCGGACACCGATCCGCACCTGCCGATCTGGCGGGCGCTGGCCCGGCGCCAGCTCGGGCTCGCCGACGACACGGCCGGCTGACCCGCGCCGTCGCCGTCGCTCAGCCGACGCCGGCGAACTCCAGCGCCTCGCCCCACCCGGCGCCCCGGGCGATCAGGCGCTTGTACTTCATGATCTGCGTCGGCCGGTCGATCGTGATCGTGCCGACCAGGCGGTCGCCGCGCCGGTAGAGCGCGAGGAAGCGCGGGTCCCCGGTCTCCTCGCTGACCACCCGGATCTCGTCGGCCTGCGGGCGGCCGACGAACTGGATCCGGCTGCCGTACCAGTCCGACCAGAAGTAGGGCACCGTGCCCAGCTCGCTCGCCGCGGCCGGGTCGAGCGCGTTGGCCGCGGCCAGCCGACCCTGCTCGGCGGCGGTCGTCCAGTGCTCCAGGCGCATCATCTCGCCGTCGAACAGGGCGTTCGGGAAGTGCACGACGTCGCCCGCGGCGTAGACGCCCTCCACGGCCCGCAGCGTGGCGTCGGTGACCACCCCGCGGTCGCGCTCGTGCAGCTCCAGCCCGGAGCCCTCCAGCCAGCCGGTGCTCGGGTCCACCCCGATCCCGACCACGACCAGGTCGGCCGGCACGACGGTCCCGTCGCCCAGGCGCACACCGGTGACCCGTCCGTCCGAGGCCTCGACCGCGTCCACCGTGGCGTCGCAGAGCAGGTCGGTGCCGTTGTCGCGGTGCAGCCGCGCGCACGCGTGGCCCATGTCCTCGCCGACGGAGCGGACCAGCGGCACCGGCAGCGACTCGACGACGGTGGCCGGCAGGCCGCGCTTGCGGGCGGCGCTGGCCACCTCGGAGCCGATGAACCCGGCCCCGATCACGACCGTGCGGGCACCGTCGTCCAGCGCGGCGCGCACGGCGATCGCGTCGTCCCAGGTGCGCAGCGTGTGCACGCCGTCGATGCCCTCGGCACCGGGCAGCCGCCGGGCCGTCCCGCCGGTCGCCACGACCAGCGCGTCGTAGCCGATCTCGTCGGCGCCCACGCTCAGCAGGCGGGACCCGGTGTCCAGCGCGCTCGCGGGGGCGCCGAGCCGGAGCGTGACACCGAGCTCGTCACGCAGGTGCTCCTCGGTGCGGAACCGGGGGTCGGCCGGGGGATCGTCGGAGGCCTCCAGGAACGCCTTGGACAGCGGCGGCCGGTCGTAGGGCAGGTGCTCCTCCGCGCCGACGAGGGTCACCGGCCCGGTGTGGCCGGCCTTGCGGGCCGACTCGACGGCCCGGATGCCGGCCAGCGACGCACCGACGACGACGAGATGGTCCACGGTCATCACCCGGGACTCCTTCCTGGTGAACGAGATGCCCCGGTCTCCGTCTGGGGGCCGGAGACCGGGGCGGTGGACCGCGGGAGGTGGCGCGGTCAGCTCTCGACGAGCCGCAGGGCCTCGGTCGGGCAGGAGGCGACGGCGGCCTCGCACGCGGCCCGGTGTTCCTCGGCCGGGTTCTCCTCCAGGATCGTCAGCGACCCGTCGTCCTGGACCTCGAAGATCTCCGGCGCCTCGGCCTCACAGAGACCGAGGCCGCTGCACTTCGCCTCGTCCAGCTCCACGCGCAGACCCATGATCACTTCTCCGGGGTGAATCGGAACGGCATGCGCTTGACACCGCGCATGAAGTTGGTCCCCAGCAGCTCGGGCTCACCGGCCTCGAACTCCGGGATGCGGGTGAGCAGCTCGCGGAACAGCGCCCGCAGCATCGACTTGGCCAGCTGGTTGCCCAGGCAGAAGTGCACGCCGCCGCCGCCGAACGCGGTGTGGTCGCGGGCGTTGCGGCGCGAGAGGTCGAAGCGCTCGGGGTCGTCGAAGACCTCGGAGTCCATGCAGCCCGACGGGTAGAACAGCACGACCTTGTCGCCGGGGATGATCGTCTGCCCGCCGAGCTCGGTCTCCACGACGGCGGTCCGGCGGAACGTCATCACCGGGCAGGCGAACCGGAGGAACTCCTCGATGGCGTTGTCGATCCGCCCGTCGTAGTCCTCCATCAGCCAGTGCTTCTGGTCCGGGTAGTGGGTCATCGCCCGGACGGTGAGGCTGGAGGTGTGCTTGGTGGTGTCGGTGCCGGCCACGGCCATCAGGACGAAGAACGCCCCGATCTCGAAGTCGTCCAGGGCCTGGCCGTCGACCTCGGCGTTGATCAGCGCGGTGATCAGGTCGTCGGAGGGCTCGGCCTTCTTCAGCTCGATCAGCTCGGCGGCGATGTCGTGCAGGTTCGTCGCGGCCTCGATCTGCACCTCGTCGGCCGGGCGGCCGGCCAGGGTCTCCGGGTCGGCCCAGGCGACGATGTCCGCGGCGTTGCGCGCGGTGCTCAGCCGCAGGTGCTCCGGGATGCCCATGATGTCGCAGAAGATCCGGGTCGGCAGCCGCTCGGCGCAGCGCTCCACGAACTCGATCTCGCCCGAGGGCTCGGACGCGAAACCGTCGACGATCTCGCGGGCCGCGGTCCGGATCTTCTCCTCGATCAGCTTGACCTGCTTGGGCGTGAACGCCGAGGCGACCAGCTTGCGCAGCCGGTCGTGCTTGGGGTTGTCCATCGCCAGGAACGACTGGGTCAGCTCGAGGAAGATCGGCGGGAGCAGGTCGAACAGCACGCCCTGCCCGGAGATGTAGGAGTCGTTGTCCCGGCTGACCTTGACGATGTCGGCGTGCGCGACCACGGCCCAGAAGCCGGGGTCGTCCGGGTCCGGGGTGACGGCGTCGTCCACCGGGCGCTGCCAGGAGACCGGCTGGTCCCGGCGCAGCACGGCGAAGGACTTCTCCCGCGCCTCGGAGGTCTGGGCCCAGAACTCCTTGGTGGAGACGTCGACCGGGTAGTGCTCGGGCTTGCGCTCCGAGGTCGCCGGGATCATCACGACCTCGTCCGGGTCGTCGGACTGCATCTCGAGGTCGAAGTCGGTGGCGGTCATGAGTCCTCCTGGTGGACCGGGAAAGAGATCTGCGTCGCCGGCCGGGCCGGGCGGGTCGTGGTTCTGGTGACGCACCGTCACTGCAGAGTCTTGCGGGAGTGGCCGGGCGGGGCATCCTCCGCCGAGGGCGTCCGTCTCTCCCCTACGGGGGAGACGGCGCTCAGAGCAGCGCGTCGGCGATCGCGCGCAGCCCGGCCAGGTCGTCACCGTCGAACGGGGTGGACTGCACGAGCAGCGTGGTCACCGCCGTGCCCTCCCACCGGCGGACCTCGTCGCGGATCCGCCCGGGCGGGCCGAGCAGCGCGACGTCGGTGACCATCTCGGTCGGGATCGCCGCGACCGCGTCACGCTTGTGCCCGGCGAGGTAGTGCTCCTGCACGCGCGCGCAGACGCCCTCCCATCCCATCCGGGCGAACACGTCGAGGTGGAAGTTCTGCCCCTTGGCCCCCATCCCGCCGACGTAGAGCGCGAGCAGCGGGCGGATCCGGTCCGCGGCCTTCTCCAGGTCGTCGTCGACGATCATCGGCACGGACGCCGCGACCTCGAAGTCCTCCGCGCTCCGCCGGGCGCCGGGCCGGGCGAAGCCCTCCGCCAGGGCCTCGCGGTAGAACGCGTCCGAGCTCGGGGAGAAGAACAGCGGCAGCCACCCGTCGGCGATCTCGGCCGCGAGCGCGACGTTCTTCGGCCCCTCCGCACCCAGCAGCACCGGGATGTCGGGGCGGCGCGGGTGCAGCGTCGAGCGCAGTGGTTTGCCCAGGCCGGTGCCGTCGGTGCGGGGCAGGTCGTAGAACGCGCCGTGGAACTCCACCGGGCGCTCCCGGGCGAACATCTCCCGCAGGATCGCCACGTACTCCCGGGTCCGGGCGAGCGGCCTGGGGTAGGGCTGGCCGTACCAGCCCTCGACGACCTGCGGTCCGGACACGCCCAGGCCGAGCGCGAACCGGCCCTGCGACAGGTGGTCCAGGGTCATCGCGGCCATCGCGGTCGCGGCCGGGGTGCGGGCCGAGAGCTGCACCAGGTTGGTCCCCAGGCGCATCCGCGAGGTGGACGCGCCCCACCAGGCCAGTGGCGTGAGCGCGTCCGAGCCGTAGGCCTCGGCGCTCCACACCGAGTCGTACCCGAGGTCCTCGCAGGCCCGCACGGTCTCCACCGCACGCTCCGGCGGTCCGGCCGACCAGTAGCCGATGTGGTAGCCGAGCTTCATCTCGTGACTCCCTCGTGGTGCGCACCGGCCCGGGCGGGGTCGCGCTCCGTCCGGGCCGGTGCCGATGCGGTCGCCGTCGGGTCAGTCGTCGTCGGCGTGGCTGAGCAGCACGTCGTAGGGACGCGCGTCCCGGCGGTTCGACAGGTCCAGGTGCACGTTCTTGACCTCGGTGAACGGGTCCAGCGCGTGCGGGCCGAGTTCGCGGCCCACCCCGCTCTGCTTGTACCCGCCGAACGGGACCTCGCAGTTGATCTGGTGCGCGTCGTTGATCCACACCGATCCGGCCTGGATCTTCTCCGCGACGTCGAGCGCGCGGGAGTTGTCGGTGCTCCACACCGACGACGCGAGGCCGTACTCGGTGTCGTTGGCCAGCGCGACGCCCTCGGCCTCGCTGCCGTAGCGGATCACCGACAGCACCGGGCCGAAGATCTCCTCACGGGCGATCCGCATGTCGTTGGACACGCCGGTGAAGATCGTCGGGGAGATCCAGTGGCCGCGCTCGAACTGCTCGCCCTCCGGGACGCCGCCACCCAGGGCCAGGGTCGCGCCCTCGGCCTTGCCGGACTCGATGTAGCCCAGGATCCGCTCGTGCTGGCGGGCCGAGACGACCGGGCCCATGTCGGTGTCCCAGTCCCGGGTGTCCCCGAGCACGATCGTGCTCGCCCGGGCCACGAGCCGCTCCACGAACTCGTCGTGCAGCGAGTCCGGCAGCAGCAGCCGGGTCATCGACTCGCAGACCTGGCCGGAGTAGAGCATCGAGCCGTAGAGCACGCCGTCGACGGCCAGCTCCACGTCGGCGTCGTCGAGCACCAGGGCCGGCGACTTGCCACCGAGCTCCAGGGTGACCGCCTTCACCGTGCCCGAGGCCAGCCGCATGATCTCGCGTCCGATGTCGGTGGACCCGGTGAACCCGATCTTGCCGACGCCCGGGTGCGAGGCCAGCCGCGCGCCGGCGTCCGGGCCGGGGCCCGGGACCACGTTGAACACCCCCGGCGGCAGGCCGCACTCCTGCGCGATCCGCCCGAATTCCAGCGAGGTCAGCGGCGTCTTCTCGTCCGGCTTGAGCACCACCGAGTTGCCCACGGCCAGGGCCGGGGCGAACTTCCACAGCGCGAGCAGCAGCGGGAAGTTCCAGGGCGCGATGGCGCCGACGACCCCGATCGGCTCACGCCGCATCGTCGACTGCCCGAGCACCGGGAAGCTGGCCCGGGGCATCGGCGTCTCGAACTCGTAGCGGGCCGCGAGGTCGGCGAAGTAGGCCAGGTGCGGCGCCGCGTAGCCGACGTGGAAACCGGTGGCCTGGCGCACGGTGGCGCCGTTGGCCATGATCTCCAGCTCGACCAGCTCCTCGAGCTGCTCGCCGAGCTTGTCGGCGATCGCGTGCATCACCTGCGCGCGGTGCGCGGGGGTGGCCCGCGACCACCCGCCGTCGTCGAACGAGGCCTGCGCGGCGTCCACCGCGGCGTCGATCGCGGAGGCGCCGCCGGACGCGGCGGTGGCGACCAGCTCGTCGTTCTGCGGGTCCCGGATCTCCAGCAGCCCCTCGCCCTCGACCTCCTTCCCGCCGATCAGCATCGGGAAGTGGCGGACCGTCGTCCCGGCGGTCATGCGGTGGGGTCCAGGACGATCTTGGTGGCCTCGTGCTCGTGGAACATCCGGTACGCCTCGGGGGCCTGCGACATCGGCATCCGGTGCGAGATGAACCGGCTGGGGTCCAGCTTCCCGGCGGCGATCAGCGCGAGCGTCTCGTCCATGTAGTTGGTGATGTTGGCGACGCCCTGGGCGATCGTGACGCCCTTGAGGTAGAGGTCGCCGAACGGCAGCTCGATGGAGTCCTCGGTGTAGACGCCGGGGATCGAGATCGCGCCGCCGGAGCGGACCAGCGAGCAGGCCGACAGCAGGGCCGACGGGTGCCCGACGGCGTCGATCACGACGTCGGCGCCGCGCCAGTCGGTGAGGTCCTGCACGGCCTCGGCCGGGTCGGTCTCGGAGGCGTTCACCGGGACCGCGCCGATCGCCTCGGCCTCCTTGAGCCGTGCGGCGACCTTGTCGACCACGATCGTCTGCGCGGCGCCCAGCACGTCCGCGGCCATCGCGGCGCACAGACCGACCGGGCCGGCCCCGACCACGGCCACCGTGTCGCCGGGCTGGATGAACTTGCGGACCGCCTCGTACCCGGTGGCCATGATGTCGCCGACGAACAGCTTGTCCTCGTCGGTGCCCCGGCCCTCCTCGGGCAGCTTGCGCAGGGTGCGGTCGGCGTTGGGCACGATCACGTACTCGGCCTGGCCGCCGGACAGGCTGCCGAAGGTCAGGCCGAGCCCGAAGATCATCGTGCCGAAGCACTGTCCCGGCCGGTTGCGGCGGCAGTTGTAGCAGGATCCGCAGCTCACGACGCAGGACGCGACCGCCCGGTCGCCCTCGGAGATCAGGTTGACGCCGGACCCGACGGCCTCGATCGTGCCGAGGAACTCGTGGCCGAGCACGACGTCGTCCTCGATCACGATCCGGCCCTCGAACGGGTGCAGGTCCGTCCCGCAGATCGCGGTCAGGTCCACGCGCATCAGCACGTCACCCGGGTCGGTGATCTCGGGTCGCGGGACCTCCATCACCTCGATCTTGTGCGGCTCGCGCAGCACGACCGCCTTCATCGTCGCCATCGCCGGCGTCCTCCTTCTCTTCCTCGGTCCGGCCGGTCAGGCGCTCTGCGCGTCCTTGTCCGCGACCAGGTCGCGGTACATCGGGAACAGCGGCTTGGTCAGCGGAACCAGCTTCAGGATCTTGTTGACCGGGCCCTTGGCCTTGACCTCGCCCTTGGCCAGGCCGACCGCGAGGTTGTAGTCGCCGCGCCAGAACTTGTCCCCGGTGTCGGCGCGCATCATCAGCGTGATGTCGGCCTTGTCCGGGTCCTCGCCGGTGTGCACCTCCATCGCGGGCTCGTGCATCTTGACCCACATCTCGGTGTCCGGGTCGGTGTAGAGCACCCGCAGGTTCAGCCCGGCGGCGCGCATCTTCGGGCCGGACTCGGCGTGGTCGTTGGCGGCGCGGAACACGCCGCCGATGTACTTGTCGACCTCGGCGCTGTCAGCGAAGTAGCCCATGTCAACTCCTCGGGATGGGGCACCGGGCCTCGCCCGGATGCCGTCTGTGACGAGTCACGATCGTCACCGTGGGCGGTGCCGCCCCACATCGCTCCCGGGTGGTGGATTGCTCTTCCCAACGGGCGCGCCGCCGGGCCCGCGGGCTCAGCGCAGCACCGGCTCCGGCGCGTCCGGGACCAGGGTCAGCACCTCGGCGAAGCCCTCGGCCAGGCAGCGGCCGAACCGGTCCGGCTCGGTGATCGCGGCCGGGTCGATGTTCGCGCCGACGCAGCAGGTGTCGCCGTGGGTGAGCAGGGTGACCATCGCCGGGCAACCCGGTCGCGGGGCGTAGGGGTAGATCCGCTCCACCGGGGCGCCGGCCAGCGCGATCGGTTCCCGCACGCCCGGGACGTTGCTGGCCTGCACGTCGGTGCCGGTGGTCATCCCGGCCGCGGCGCGGGCCAGCACCGGGGCCGGCATCCGGGCGAGCACCGGTGCGATCAGCCCGACGTTGTCCACCGCGGGCTCGGTCCGGGCCAGGCGCACCCGCTCGCCCACGGCGCGGATCCGGGCGGCCGGCTCGGCCACCCCGACCGGCGCGGAGATCGCGGCCGAGGCGATCCGGTTGCCCCCGCCGGGGTCGTCGTCGCCGCGCAGCGACAGCGGCAGCGTCAGCGGGATCGCGCCGACCGGGCGGCCCATCTCCTCGTGGTAGCGGCGGACACCGCCGAGCAGCCCGGCCAGGTAGGCGTCGTTGAGCGACCCGCCCGCGGCCCGCCCGGCGGCGCGCAGCGCGGCCAGGTCCACGTCCAGGGCCAGGAAGTGCCAGTCGTCCCCGCGCCCGGCCAGCAGCGGCGACGGGCGCGCC
>CBIHNM010000113.1:0-13221 GCA_966211265.1 uncultured Pseudonocardia sp. | reverse complement strand
GTACTTGACCGCGGATCATGCGGTGACTCATCGGCCGACTCGAACCTCCAATGGTCGACTGAGCCCAACTTGGTTGTGCGGCGCAGGGGCACTGTGTGGACACGGTTCACCGGAGCGGGTCGAAGCTGCGTAGCACGTCGCTGGTCTCGCCGTGCAGGATCTGGCCGGCCAGCAGGCGTCCGGTGAGCGGGCCCAGGGCGATGCCCCACATGCCGTGCCCGCCTGCGATGTACACCCCGCGGGTTCGGGTCCGGCCGACCAGCGGCAGACCGTCGGTGGTGCAGGGACGCGAGCCGACCCACTCGTCGCGCCGGGCGGTGAAGTCCACCCCGGTGAACATCGGGCCTGCGGCCTCGACGATCGCGTCCACCCGGCGGGCGTCGAGCGGGGCGTCGGGGTCGCGGAACTCCATCATTCCGGCGACCCGCAGTCCCTCCGACGGCTCGCCGAGCGGCGTGCACGCGACCCGCTGGGTGGGCAGGTAGACCGGGTTGCGCGGCGGCGAGTCCGGCTGCACGGTGAAGCTGTAGCCACGCCCGGCCTGGACCAGGCGTCGGACGCCGTGCCGCCGGGCGAGCCTACCGAGCCAGGCGCCGTTGGCCAGCACGACGGCGTCGGCCTCGATCGGGTCCCCGTCGGTGAACCGGACCCGTGGCCGGGTCCCGTCGCCGTCGATGTCGGACACCTCGCGGCCGGTGACGATCTGCGCGCCGACAGCCTTGACCGCGTCCGCGAGGGCGTGGACGAACCGGCCCGGATTGATGAACCGCTGCCCGGAGATGCTGATCCCGCAGCGGACGCCCGGACCGAGTGCGGGCTCGAGTTCGTGGACGGCGTCGTCGTCGAGGATCGAGTAGTCGATGTGCCCGCCGTCCGTGTTGACCCGCCGGAACTCCTCGAGCAGCCCCTCGCGGTCGGCCTCGCCGCCGAAGGCGGCCAGCATGGGGGAGGCGTGGCTGATCCGCTCCTCGACCGCCGCCCCCACCGCCTCGGTCAGCTCGTCGTAGGCACCCAGCGCGGAGGCGTTCGCGGCGATGAAGACCTGCAGTGCCGTGCGCCAGTGCTGGTGGGTGCAGTGCCGGGCGAACCCGGCGAGGAAGCCGAGCAGGCGCGGGTCGGGGCGCAGCGGGACGTAGACCGGCGACTTCGGGCTGAGCATGGCCCGAATCCCGGTCGCGAGGATCGCGGGTTCGGGTAGCGGGAGGGTCAGGGCCGGGGCGAGCCAGCCCGCGTTGCCCCAGGACGATCCGGCCGCGACCTCCTGCCGTTCGACGACGGTGACCTCTGCCCCGCCCTGCTGCAGGTGCCATGCGGTGGCGAGGCCGACGATGCCCCCGCCCACCACGACGATCCTCTGGTCTCCCATGCGGCGAGTGTGCCGCCGTCGCGCCGCGCGCGGGCTGGCGTTCCGGCCACCGTCCGAGGCGGCGGGGTGTGCGATCCCACAGGGTCAGTCGGACCGTTGGGCGGCGAGATGCACCATCAGCGCCAGCCGCGTGACCGGGGCGTCCGGGTCCACCCCGCAGGCCTCGTGGGCTCGGCGGAGTCGGTTGCGGACGGTGTTCGGATGCACGCGCAGCCGCTGCGCCGCCCGGGTCACGCTCCCGGCGGCGGTGAGGTAGGCGTCCACGGTGGGCGCCAGCTCGGTCCGGTGCTCGGCGTCGTGCCGTTCCAACGCCATGAGCGGGCTCGCGTCGGCATGTGTGGTCAGGAACCCGCGTACCCGGTCGACCAGGACCTCGGCGAAGACCTCGCGCAGATCGGCCACCCGAGTGCCGGTGGCCCGCCGTAGCAGGATCGCGACCACCTCGTCGGCAGTGCAGGCGGACCGCGGCAGATCGTGGGCGGGCACCGTGTCCCCGATGCCGGCGACGACGGCCGTCCGCTCGGCGATCCGCTCCATGAAGTCGGTCAGGATCCGGCGCCCGGAGGAGGCGGCGAGGACGCAGTAGAGGGTGTCTTCGCGCACCGCGCACACCGATCGCGGAGCCACGGCGTTCAGGTGCAGGATCAGTGCGCTGGCCACCCGCTCGATCCGGCCGGGCGCGTCGCCCCGGACCGCGACCGTCACCAGCTGTCGGGGCAGTGCTGCCTCCGTGGCCTCCCGAACCGCGGTCTCTCCTCCGGCGAGCAGGCGTTCGAGCCGGTCGACCCGCGCCCGGTGGGCGTCGTCGGACTCCCGCCGGGCCACCCGGAGGTGGTGCGCGATGGCCGGACCGGCCGTCCGGAGGGCCACCTCCTGGTCCGCCGTCGGGGCTCCCTCGGTGACCGCCCAGATGGATCCGAGCAGCTCGCCACCGTCGCGCACCGCGACGACGGCCCGGGGGCGCATGTCCAGCTCGGGCAGCTCGACGACGATGACCTCGTCGGAGGTACGGAGGCGGTCGAAGACCCCGGCCCGGTCCAGGGCCCGGCGGACCTCGGTGGGGACCTGACGGTTGAGGATCGTCTCCACTCGGGTTCGATCCGCACCGGCGTGGTCTCCCGCGTGCGCGACGACCACCGTGTCCGGATCTTCGATCGTGATCGGGCAGCTCAGCAGGTCGGCCAGGTCGCGGGCCAGCCCGAACAGGTCGTTACCGCCGGACATGAGCCTCCCGTGAACGAGCTCGATCGGTACCGCCCCGCCGGGCATGCGCGGTGGCGACGTCGGTCGGCGGGCCACCCCGGCCGGTAGCGATCACCCCTGGCGCGGCGCACGGGGATACCCCGGGGCCGTGGTCGGGGCGGCCGACCGTGTCCGGGATCGTCGCACGGCGCCCGGGCACGGTGATCGCCGCTATGACGGGCGGCCGGAGGACCCGGCCCAGCGTGTGGTCGCGGACCTGCAGGCGTCGGTGTTCGCCACCCACCCCGAACATCGTCCTGTCGTGCCTCATCGGCACCCGCATCGAGGCAGCGGGGTGAGGGCGACGCGACGTGCTGCCCCGCCGCGCGCCGGGGGAGTCGTCGATCAGCGCTCGCCCGAAGCGGATGACCGACCGGGTGCGCTGCAGGCAGCTCCCGGGTTGGCTACTGTCTCCGGGGACCGCGGTATGTGTGCTCCCGCGCGACGAGGGGCGTCTCGGCCGGCCCCACCGACCGATGACAGGAGCCCGATGCCGTCCGCCCCCTACGACAGTCTGGTGGCCGGGCTGCGGCTCGCCGCACACGGCGTGTTCTCCGAGCACGCCGTCGACGACCACCCGGCGGACGGGATCAGCCAGATCCTGGCGGCGGCGGTCGCGACCGTTCCCGGGGTCGCGGTCGGGGGGATCTCCATCACCGAGCGCGGGGCGATCGCCTCGCCGGCTGTCACCAGTGAGGACGTCCGGCTTCTCAACGAGCTGCAGACCCGGCTCCAGGAGGGCCCGTGCTTCACCGCCGTGGACGCCCCACCGGTGGACGGGGTCGTGGTGGCCCAGGACCTGACGCGGGACCCGGACGCGGCACGCTGGCCACGTTTCGCCCCGCAGGCCGTCGCGTACGGCTACCGGGCGCTGCTGTCCACCGAGCTGTCGCTGCGGGGGACCCGCCGGGTCGGGATGACGCTCTACTCCCACCATCCCGAGGTCTTCGACGACACCGCACGCACGCTGGCCGGGATCTCCGCGGTCCAGGCCGCCCTCGTGGTCGGCGGCGCGGATCGTGCCGCGCACCTGCAGCGGGCCGTCGAGTCGCGTGACCTGATCGGGCAGGCCAAGGGCATCCTGATGGAGCGCTTCCGGATCACCGCCGACGCCGCGTTCCAGATGCTGGTCCGGGCGTCGCAGGACACCAACGTCAAGCTCGTCGACATCGCCCAGCTGCTCACCGAGGGCAAACTGTCCTTCGCGGAGCGTGGCTCCGAGGCGTAGGCCGGCCCGACCGGACGGACATCCGGCCGGGCCCGTGCGGCGTGGCACTACGCTGTCGCCGCCCGCGGGTCCACCACCGGACCGGGATGGCGGAGGTGCTGGCGCGACTCCAGCTCCGCATCCGAGACGAAGGTCAGCATCTCCTCGCCCTCCGCGCAGGCCATGACGACGACGAACCGGAGTTCCTCGTCGCCCGGGTTCGCGGCCTGGTAGTGGATCCGGTCTCCGCCCGGCTCCCAGATCGTGTCACCGGCCCGTTTGACGACCGGTGCGTCCCCTTCGAGCTCGAAGAGCATCTCCCCGTGGAGGACGTAGCCGTACACCGGCCCGGAATGGCGGTGGGCGGGGGTCCCCGGGTTGTTCGGCTCGACCGAGACGACCACGGTCATCAGGTGCCCCGCCGCCGGAAGCTCTGTCAGGGGATGCTGATCGAGCACGTCGATCCTGGTTCCGTTGATGTCGATCATGTGGTGGCTCCTGCCCTCGATCTCGGTTCGTGCTGCGGTCACCCGGCGCCCGGCACCGCCTCGGGCGCGCGGCATCAGGAGACGGCCTCGGTCTCCCAGGTGGCGCGGTGGTCGGCGAGGCGCAGGATCGTCTCGGCGTCGTCCACCGGCGGATAGATCCACTCCGTGTTGATCGACGCCTTGAGCTGCTTGGCCTCGGCGCCGGTCCGGGCGATCCGGCGGTCCCAGCCCGTCGTCACGACGGCGCCGTAGGGGCCCAGGTCCAGACAGGTCACGTACGGGTCGGGGGCGAACCGGCTCAGTGGCAGGCCCAGGACGTCGGCGCCCGCGTTCGCGCCGGCGAGCTTGCCCTGCGGAGTGGCGTGCTGGCAGCTCTGCATCACCACGTGGTCGTTCTCGGCGACCGCGGCGGCGGTGTCCCCGGCGGCGTACACGCCCTCGACGCCGACCACCCGGAGGTGCTCGTCGACGCGGAGCCGGCCCAGGCCGTCCCGGGAGCCGGGGACCTGTTCGGTGAGGGCGCTGGCGCGCATCCCGGCGGTCCAGACCACGGTGCGAGCGGGGATCACGGTGCCGTCCGCGAGGACCGCCTGCTCCCGGTCGAGGGAGTGCAGCGAGGCGTCGAGCCGGATCTCGACGCCCGCGTGCTCCAGGGCGGCCAGGATCTCCGGACGCGGGCCGGGGCCGAGTTCCGGGCCGACCGAGCCGGCGCGCTCGACGAGCACGACCCGCACGGGGTCGGCGCCGGCGACCCTGCGCAGCCGGGCGGGCAGCTCGGTGGCGATCTCGATGCCGGTGAAACCGCCACCGATCACGATCGCGGTGAAGCGCCCGGCACCACCCGGCCGGACCGGCAGGCGGGCGATGTGCGCCTCGAGACGGGCAGCTGCGGGCATCGTGTCGACGTCGAACAGGTGCCGGGCCCCCTCGACCGTCGGGGACAGCACGCGGGAGCCGGCGGCGAGCACGAGGCGGTCGTAGGAGAGCTCGAACTCCGACCCGTCCCGGCCCAGCGCCGTGACCGTCCGGGCGTCGGTGTCCAGGCCGGTGACCGTCGCGGCGACCCGGCGGACGCCGATCGGGCCGAGCACCCGGTCGAGCGCGACCCGCATCCGTTCCGGGTTCTCCTCGTAGAGGCGCGGGCGGATCACCAGGTCGTCGGTCGGATCGACCAGCGTCACCTGCACCGCCTGCTCCTCGGCGCCCGCCTCGTGCCGTGCGCGGACCGCGGCCGCCGCGGCCCAGACGCCCGCGAAGCCACCACCGATGATCAAGACTTCAGACATCCGAATCCTCCGTTCCGGTGGCGCCGCAACGGCGCCACCACGTCGTTCCCCGGGGCAGCGGTGCCACGGCGGCCACGCAGGCCGCGGCGGCCGGACGGCCCGGGATGAGAAGCTCCTTCGCGGGGACAGGCGCGTCACCCTCGACACGGCCCGGTGCACGACGAGCTCGTGCGCCGCCCCGGCGGCCGTGGCGGACGCCCCGGCGCCCGATGACGCCGGTTCCGTCCCGGAGGATCCCCATGCCCTCCCGGACGACGGAGCCGACCGGAACGTGAGGCGCCTGACGATCCGGTGCCCTGCGTCGTCACAGTGCGAGAGGGGTGGTCCATGTCGGATCAGGAGATCGGCACCGAGGTGATCGGCGAGCGGCGGCACCTGCTGTCGCTGGCGTTTCGCATGCTCGGCACCGTGGCCGAGGCGGAGGACGTCGTCCAGGAGACCTACCTCCGCTGGTACCGGATGGGCCAGGGCCAGCGCGACGCCGTCGAGGTTCCGCGAGCCTGGCTCACCCGGGTGGCGAGCCGGGTGTGCCTCGACGTGCTGGGTTCGGCGCACCGGCGCCGCGAGCGCTACGTCGGCCCGTGGCTGCCCGAGCCGGTACCCACGTTCGCGTTCACCGATCCGGCGGTCGACGATCCGGCGGACCGGGTGACCCTGGACGAGTCGGTCAGCACCGCCCTGCTCGTCGTGCTGGATTCGATGACCCCTGCCGAGCGCGTCGCGTTCGTGCTGCACGACGTGTTCGCGATGCCGTTCGGCGAGATCGCCGAGATCGTGGGACGTACCCCCGCGGCGTGTCGCCAGCTCGCCAGCTCGGCGCGGCGGCGGGTGCACGGCGCCCGCGAGGCCCGGGTCACCCGGGCGGCGCACGACGCCACGGTCCGCGCGTTCGCCGCGGCCGCGCGGGCCGGTGACCTGGCCGCGCTCGTCGCCGTCCTGGACCCGGACGTCGTCCTGCGGTCGGACGGAGGCGGCATCGTGGGCGCGGCCCGCCGCCCGGTCCACGGCGCGGACAGGGTGGCCCGGTTCCTGCTCGGCGCCCTGGTGCACAACCCGAGGGCCGAGGCCCTCGAACAGGAGACCCCGGACGGCCTCGGCTTCGCCCTGTGGCGCGAGGGCCGGGTCACCGGCGTGGTGACGATGGACGTCGGCAGGGACCGGATCACCGACGTCCGGTTGGTGCTCAACCCGGAGAAGCTGACGCTCTGGAACTGACCGGCGAGCTCCGCGGCGTGCTCGACCGTTCGACGGGCACGACGCCGGCCGGCGGTCCTCGCACCACGGCCGTCAGGAGCGCACACGGATCCCGGTCGCGGTCATCCAGGAGGCGATCTGGGTGCGGGAGCCGAAGTCGAGCTTGCGCAGGATCCGCTCGACGTGCCCGTCGACGGTGCGGATGGAGATCGTCAGCTCGCCGGCGATGGCCCGGTTGCTCATACCGTCGGCGATCAGCTGGGCGATCTCGTTCTCGCGGGCGGTCAGCGGCGACGCGGGCGTGGGCCTCACCGTCGCAGGGGACAGCGACGGGGTGGCTCTGCCCGTGCCGCCGGCGCCGATCTCGAGCCCGAGCCGGACCGCCTCCGCGACGCTGACGTGGCCGTACTCGGCCCGGATCGCGGCGGCACAGGACGCACCGAGCTGCTCGTCGATCTGCGTCGAGTGACGGTGGCCCTCGGCGGAGGCGTGCGGGCCGAAGGCGTGCAGCGAGGTCCCGAGCCGGCGCCAGACCGAACCCGCCATGCCGGAGAGTGCGGCGGCGTCGGCCGCCCGTCCGGACGCGGCGACGATCCAGGAGCACACCTCGATGCACAGCGCGGTGCAGACCCCGTCGCGGAAGTCCTGCTCGATCCGCATCGTCTCGGCGATCTCGGCCCGGGCCCGGGGCAGGTCGTCGAGGTGGAGGTGGCAGATCGCGGCGACCCATTGCGCGTAGCCGCGGTTCCAGAGTTCCCCGACGGCCGACGCGCGCTCGACGACGCCCGCACAGGTCTGCAGGGCTTCTCCCGGCCGTCCGGCGTAGGCCTGTGCCATCGCCAGTTGGAACCCCGCGGCGAGGGCGGACCCGTCGTCGCCGACGGACCGGTGGGCCCGGACGGCGCGGCGGTAGAGCTCCACGGAGGACTCGAGGTCGCCCTCGAACAGGTTCAGCAGGGCACGCCAGTGCGCGGCGTGACCGTGCATGGCCCTGTCGTGCAGTGTCTCTGCGATCTCTGCGCACTCGTCGAGGTACGTGCGGGCGACCGGGCGGTCACCCTGGATCAGCGCCACCCACGCCACCGCCCACAGCGCCTCGCCGCGCTCCCGGGTGCCCGGGTCGAGCCGCTCGAGCAGCCGCTCGATCCACCGGCGGCCGTAGGTGAGGAACCCGCCGGCGATCCAGTGGTAGCGCAGGTACGACGCCAGCCGTGCGCCTGCCCGCACCTCGCCGGGGGTGGTCACCGACCAGGCCAGGGCCGCAATCAGGTTGGGATGGTCCTCGCGCAGCCGGGCCAGGTCGGCCGCCTGGTGCGGGCCGCACCAGCGTTCGACCGAGGTCCTGGCGCGTCCGGTGAAGTGGTCGCGGTGGCGGCGGTGGACCTCGTCGGACTCGCCGGAGGCGGCGAGCAGGTCCGTGCCGTACTCGCGCAGGGTCACGAACTGCCGGTACCGTAACCGTTCGCCGTCGCGGTCGGCCACGGCGACGGACTTGGCGACCAGACCGTCGAGTGCGTCGAGCAGCCGGTCCTCGGTCAGCTCGCCGAACGTGCACACCCCCTCCAGCGTCTCCAGATCCACCGCGGCGGGGAACACCGACATCCGCGACCAGAGCAACCGCTCGTACGGGCCACACAGGTCGTGGCTCCAGTCGATCAGCGCCCGCAGCGAGCGCTGCCGCGGGTCGGCGACCGGGTCGTTGCCGCCGAGCAGGTGGAACCGCCGGTCGAGCCGGTCGACGACCTGGGACACCGACAACGACCGGAGGCGGACCGCGGCGAGCTCGATCGCCAGCGGCAGCCCGTCCAGACGCCGGCACAGCGCGATGACCGCCTGCCGGTTCTCCGCAGTGACCTCGAAGTCCGGCAGCACCGCGCGGGCCCGGTCGAGCAGCAACCGTACGGCGGGCACGCGTTCGAGATCGGTGCTGCACAGCGCCTCCGCGTCGTCCGGCACGGTGAGCGGGGCGAGCAGGTGCACCCGCTCGCCCCGCACGCCCAGCGGCTCCCGGCTGGTCGTCAGGATCGTCAGGTCGGGCAGGGCCTCGAGCAGGCGGACGGCCAGATGTGCGCTGGCCCCCAGCAGGTGCTCGCAGTTGTCGATGACCAGCAGGGCCGCCGCGCCGGAGAGATGGTCGATGACACGGTCGACGGCGTCGCGGTTGGACTGGTCGGCCACGCCGAGGGCGGTCGCCACCGCCGGTGCGACCTGCGTGGGGTCGGTGACGCTGGCGAGCTCGACCATGATGGCGCCGTCGGGGTGGTCCGTGGCCGTCGCCACGGCGACGGCCGCCCGGGTCTTGCCGACCCCGCCGGGCCCGGTCACCGAGACCAGCCGGCTCACGCGCAGCTCGCTCACGAGCCGCTCGACCGCCTCACCCCGGCCGACGAAGCTGGTCAGTGACGACGCGGGTTGCCGGATGCCCGGCGGCCGGGGCGTGGCGGCACGGGTGCGGCCGGCTCCGGTGACGTCGTCCATGACGCCTCCTGATCGTGTGCTCGACGCGCCAAGCATGGCACGGGCGGGTCTGTGCGGGCTGCGGTCCCGGCCGGGCGGGGGACTACCCGGGTAGATCGGTACGGCCGGTGGGGTGGCCGGTGGGGTGGTCTCACGCTGTCGGCCCCGGGGGCCGCTGACCAGGCTGTAGCCGCGCTCACAGTGACGGCCGAGGACATCGGAGTCCTCGGCCCGCGGCGCCCCCGAACCACCCAAGGAGGCTGGATCACGTGGTGTCTCTCGACCCGTCCCCGACCTACGACGCGATCGTCGTCGGCGCCGGATTCGCCGGTCTGTACGCGGTGCACAGGCTGCGCGACAAGCAGGACCTCGACGTCGTCGCGTTCGACGCCGCCGGCGGCGTCGGCGGTACCTGGTACTGGAACCGGTATCCCGGCGCGCGGGTGGACATCGAGAGCGTGCACTACTCCTACTCCTTCGACGACGACCTGCAGCAGGAGTGGCGCTGGAGCGAGCGGTTCTGTGCCCAGCCCGAGATCCTGGACTACCTCGAGCACGTCGCGGACCGGTTCGACCTGCGGCGCAGCATCCGGTTCGACACCAGGATCACGTCGCTGAGCTGGGACGAGGGCGATTCGTTGTGGGTCGCGACCACACACACCGGCGACGTCTACCGCGCCCGCCACGTCGTCTCCGGTGCCGGCACGCTGTCGGTGCCGAAGAAGCCCGAGTTCACCGGCGTCTCCGACTTCGCCGGCGAGGTCTACATGACCGGGAACTGGCCCCACCACGACGTCTCGTTCGCGGGCAAGCGGGTCGGGATCATCGGCGTCGGCTCCTCGGGCATCCAGGCCATCAGCGAGATCGCCAAGACCGCCGGGCACCTCACCGTCCTGCAGCGGACACCGAACTACGCCACCCCGATCGGCAACGCGCCCACCGACCCGGAACAGGAGGCGGCCGAGAAGGCCGAGTACTCCGCGATCCGCGACGCCTCCCGGAACCACTTCCTCGGCGTTCCCTACAGCGAGGTGCAGCCCTCGGCGCTCGCCGCGACCCCGGAGCAGCGCCGCGAGGTCTTCGACGACCGGTGGAACCGCGGAGGGTTCCGTCTGTTCATCGACTCCTTCGGCGACATCCTGTTCGACAAGGCCGCCAACGACACGATCGCCGACTACATCCGCGGCCGGATCCGCGACCGGGTGAGCGACCCGGCGACTGCCGAGCTGCTCGCCCCCGAGGGCTACCCCTACGGCACCAAGCGGCCTCCGCTGGAGACCGACTACTACGAGGCCTTCAACCGACCGAACGTCGAGCTCGTGGACGTGCGGAGCAACCCGGTCGACGCCGTCACCGCCGGCGGGGTGCGGCTGGCCGACGGCACCGAGCACGGGTTCGACGTGCTGGTGCTGGCCACCGGTTTCGACGCGTGCACCGGGCCGCTGCTGGCCATGAACATCACCGGGCGCGGCGGGCTGCGCCTGGCCGACCACTGGTCGGAGGGCCCGCAGACCTACCTGGGGCTGATGGCGGCCGGCTTCCCGAACCTGTTCATGATCACCGGGCCGCAGAGCCCGTCGGTGCTCTACAACATGCCGCTGGCCATCGAGGACCACGTGGACTTCGCCGGCGCGGCGATCGAGTACCTGCGCGTGCGCGGCGACGACGTCATCGAACCGACCCGCGAGGCCGAGCGCGAGTGGGTGGCCCACACCGACGACCTCGCCCGGGCCACGCTCCTGCCCGACTCGCCGACGTCGTGGTACATGGGCAACAACGTGCCCGGAAAGCCGCGGCGGGTGCTGGTCTACCTGGGTGGAGCGCCCGCCTACCGCGCCACCTGCGACGAGGTCGTCGCGGCCGGTTACGACGGTTTCCGCCTGTCCGCCGGCGCCGACCGCGCGTTCGCGCAGGCCTGAGGAGCGACCACCATGCCCCTCGACCCCACCGTCGCCGCCCTCATCGACGGCCTCGGACAGCAGGGCTTCCAGTCCTTCGAGAAGATCGGTGTCGGACCCACGCGGCAGGCCGTGGACTCGTTCGTCGGTCTGCAGAACCCCGCCCGCGACGTCGCCCGCGTGACCGATGTGGACTACGGCACCGAGCCCGAGCAACGGGCCCGCATCTACCTGCCGCCCGGCGACGGGCCGTTCCCGGTGGTGGTGCACGTCCACGGCGGCGGGTTCGTCGCGGGCGGGCTCGACGTGGTCGACGAACCCGCCCGTTCCCTGGCGCTGGACGTCGGCGCGGTGGTGGTGTCGGTGACCTACCGGCGCGCACCCGACGCCCGCTTCCCCGCCGCCCACGACGACGCCTACGCGGCGCTGGAGTGGACGGCCCGGGAGATCTCGGCCCACGGCGGCGACCCGGCACGGATCGCGGTCATGGGCGACAGCGCCGGCGCCAACCTGGCCGCCGCCGCGGTCATCCGTGCCCGCGACCGCGGGGGGCCCGCGGTGCGGGCCCAGGTGCTGCTCTACCCGCTCGTCGACCCGGTGGCCGACACAGCGTCGCGACGCGAGTTCGCCGAGGGCTACCTGATCCACCTCGACGCCCTGGCCTGGTTCGGCTCGCAGTACGTGAGCGGCCCCGGCGACCTCGCCGACCCGCGCCTGGCGCTCGACCGCAACGACCTGACGGGCCTGCCGCCGACCCTCGTGGTCACCACCGAGTACGACACCCTGCGCGACGAGGGCGAGGTCTTCGCCGAATCGCTGCGCACGGCGGGCAACGACGTGACCTCGACCCGGATCGCCGGGCTGACCCACGCCCTGTACTGGGCCTCCGGCGCGGTGCCGAGGAGTGCCGAGATCCACCGGACGGCCGTGGCGCACCTGCGCTCGGGGTTGCGGGGGACGACGGGCCGGTGAGCGCCGTTCGACGGTCTCGGCCCCGGACGGCGGGTCGCGCCCCGCGCGTCACCGGCCCGGGTCTAGAAGAAGCCCTCGTGGGCGCCGGCCCGCAGGGTCCGGCTCCCCGCGGGGACGTGGTGGCCCAGGTCCTTGCTGATCAGGTCGGCCGTGGCCACGAGGAGCGGGACCACCTCGGCCTCGAGCCTGCCGACCGTGGAGCGAGCGGTGGAGGTCGACGACGCCACCGCGGCGATCACGGTGGCGTTCTGGTCCCGGACCGGGGCGGACACCGAGACCAGCCCCGGTTCGAGCTCCTCGGCGACCAGCGACCAGCCCCGCTCGCGCACGGTCCGCAGGGCGCCGCGGAAGATCGAGGGGTCGGTGACGGTGCGCGGCGTGCAGGAGGGCAGGCCGGTCGTCTCGATGTGGCGCGCGATCCGTTCCTGCGGGGCCCAGGCGAGCAGGACCCTGCCCATGGACGTGGCGTGCGCGGGCACGCGGGTTCCGATGGTGACGTTGATGCTCATGATCCGCCGTACCGGGACGCGGGCGACGTAGACCACCTCGGTGCCGTCGAGCGCCGCCAGCGAGGCGGACTCGCCGGTCTGCTCGGCCAGCCGCAGCAGGTGCGGCTGGGCGACCTCGACGACCGCGTGGGACGCCGAGTAGTGCTGGCCGATGCTGAGCACCCGAGGGGTCAGCCGCCACCGGCTGCCGCTGTTCTCGACGTAGCCCAGGGCCTGCAGCGTCAGCAGGATCCGCCGCACCGTCGGGCGGGCGAGACCCGTGGCCTCGGCCAGCTCGGCCATCGTCGCGCTGGGCCGAGTCTCGTCGAACGCCTGGAGCACCGCCAGGCCACGCTCGAGGCTCTGCAGCCGGTCCCGACCGTTCTCCGGCGTGATCATCGCGCTCATTGTGACGCAGGACCTCCACAATCCGCCGGTTTCCGGTCCGACTACTTCCCTCCATACGGGAAGGACGTCTGGACGCCCGCGTCGGTACTCCCGCATGGTTCACCCCGTGACCGGATAACGGTCACTGCGTACGCAGAGCGTACATCGAGGAGGTGGCGGTCGATGGCGATCGATCCGAGAGAGCTCCGGCGGTGTCTGGGGCACTTCGCGACGGG
>CBIHNM010000112.1:0-13232 GCA_966211265.1 uncultured Pseudonocardia sp. | reverse complement strand
CGGCGAGTGGGAGGACACCCGCTTCGTGCTCTCCGACGCCGAGACCCTCGACGCGCTGCGCGCCCGCGTCGAGCAGGTCGCCGCGCGCACCGAGGAGGTCCTGCGCGGCGCCGACCTCGACAGCGCCCACGACCTGCCGGTCGCGCCGTGGTTCGAGCCGGGCGCGCGCTGGTCGGTGCGGCGGGTCGCGATGCACGTGCTGGCCGAGATCAGCCAGCACGCCGGCCACGCCGACATCATCCGCGAGGCCATCGACGGGCAGAAGACCATGGGCTGAGGGCAACCCCGGCCCGGGGCGCCCCGCCCGGGCGCGGGCCGGAACGGGGCGCCGGGGAGGCAGCACCGGTCAGTCGCCGGTGCGGACCTCGGTGCCGTCCTGGGCCCAGCGGGTGTGGAAGGCACCCTCGGTGTCGGTGCGACGGTAGGTGTGCGCGCCGAAGTGGTCGCGCAGGCCCTGGATCAGGTTCGCCGGGCCGCGCGCACGGCGGTAGCCGTCGTAGTAGCTCAGGCTCGAGGAGAACGCCGGGATCGCGACGCCCTGCTCGGTCGCCGTGGTCACCACCCGCCGCCACGAGTCCTGCGCGTTCGCGACGGCCTCGGTGAAGTACGGGACCATCAGCAGGTTGTCCAGGTCGGGGTGCTCGGCGTAGGCCTCGCGGATCCGGTTGAGGAACTGGGCCCGGATGATGCAGCCCCCGCGCCAGATCGTGGCCATCGAGCCCAGGTCGAGGTCCCAGCCCTGCTCCAGCGAGGCGGCGCGCATCTGCGCGAAGCCCTGGGCGTAGGCGACCACCTTGGACGCGTAGAGGGCCTGGCGGATGTCCTCGACCAGGTCGCCGCCCCGCGTAGCGCCGGCGGAGCGGGCATCGGCGCGGTTCTCCCCGGAGCCCGGGGTCGGGCCGGCCAGCGTCGCGGCGGCCGCGCGGCGCTCGTCGACCAGCGAGGACAGGGTCCGGGCGAACACGGCCTCGGTGATCCCGGTCAGCGGCACGCCCAGCTCCAGGGCGTTCATCGCCGTCCAGCGGCCGGTGCCCTTCTGCTCGGCCACATCGGCGATCACGTCGACCAGCGGGCCGCCGGTGGTGTCGTCGGTCTTGGACAGCACCGTCGCGGTGATCTCGCAGAGGAACGACTCCAGGTCCCCGGAGTTCCACTCGGCGAAGATCTCCCCGATCTCCGGGGCGGAGAGCCCGGCGACGTGGCTGAGCAGGTCGTAGGCCTCGGCGATCAGCTGGATGTCGGCGTACTCGATGCCGTTGTGCACCATCTTCACGTAGTGCCCGGCCCCGCCCGCGCCGACGTGGGTGCAGCACGGGGTGCCGTCCACCTGGGCGGCGATCGTGGTCAGGATCTCCTCGACCTCGGCGTAGGCGGCCCGGTCGCCACCGGGCATGATGCTCGGCCCGAGCAGGGCGCCCTCCTCGCCGCCGGAGACGCCGATGCCCATGAAGCGCAGGTTCCGCTCGGCGCAGTAGGCGGTGCGACGGTCGGTGTCGGGGAAGTGCGAGTTGCCCGCGTCGATGATGATGTCGCCGGGGTCCAGCAGCGGGGCGAGCTCGTCGATCACGGCGTCCACCGGCTTGCCCGCCTTGACCATCACGACGATCTTGCGCGGTGTCTCCAGCGCGTCCACGAACTCCTGCAGCGTCTGCGCGGCGGTGAACGGCCCCTCGTCACCGAAGTCCTTCATGAACTCGGTCGTCTTCGAGGTGGTGCGGTTGTGCACGGCCACCGCGAAGCCACGGCGGGCCATGTTGCGGGCCAGGTTGGCCCCCATGACCGCCAGCCCGGTGACCCCGATCCGGCTCTTGTCCGCCATCGCGTTCCTCCCTGTTCGGTGCTCTCGCAGGGGACGACCACCCGCTCCGGCGGGCGCGTCCCCGTCCACCGTCCATCCTGGCCCGGACCGGTGCCGTACGCGCGAGCAGGTGGCGGGCGTCCGCGTGCGGTCGGTCACCGTTCCGGTGTCCGGCACAGGTGGCGGACCGCGCGGGACCGGGCGCCGTAGCGTGGCCCGGGTCCGGGTCGATCGAGGGGGTAACGGGTGGGGCACACCGGGTACGAGGTCGTGTTGCTGCGGCACGGGCAGACCGTCGGCTACGACGACGACCTGGGGCTCACCGAGCTGGGCGAGCACCAGGCCACGCGGCGCGGGCACGCACTCGCCGGGGAGCTGGAGCCGGGCACGGCCGTGGTGATGCCGCACGCGCGCAGCGCCCGGGCGACGGCGACCGCGGTCGTGCTGCGCCGCGAGCTCCTGGTCGCGCTGGGAGAGGGGTCGAAGGTCGAGGTCGGCCCGCTCTACCCGGAGCCGTGGTTCGACAACCTGCGCTACAGCGTGGCGGGCGAGTCGCTCGACACGAACGTCGCGATGGCCCGGCGGCTGCGGCTGCCCGAGGGCGACCTCCCGGACTGGGCCCGCGAGCTGGACCGTTTCGACACCGACCACCGGGCGGTCGCCGCGGCCGGCGGGCCGATCGAGTTCTGGTTCGGGACCCCGACGACGTTCTTCGAACCGCCGAGCCTGACCGCGCACCGCCTGTGGGCGGGGATCACCGGGCTCGCGCCGGGCACCGTCGAGGAGCGCCGGGTCGCGCTGGTGGCCACCCACTCCGCGCCGATGCGGGCGTTCCTGGGCGCCGTGCTGGGCCGGGACCCGGGCGAGCCGGAGAACCTGGAGGACATCAGGGTGCGCGTCGCCCCGGACGGCTCGGCGACGGTCGCCTACCGCGGCGAGGAGGTCGCCTTCACCGGACCGCCCCCGCTCCCGCCGTGGTTCGACGCCACGTTCCACGCCACCCACGGCCGGGGGTAGGGGCCCTCAGGCCAGGAAGTCCAGGAGCAGCCCGGTGGTGCGTTCGGGCGCCTCGACCGGGATCCAGTGCCCGACGCCGTCGAGGCGCTCGTAGGTGAACGGGCCGTCGACGAACGCGCGCGAGCGGGTCATCTGCTCCTCGGTCAGGGCCATGTCGCCGCTGCTCCACACACCGAGGACGGGGCGGCCGATCCGCGGCAGCGACGGCGGGGCGACCCCGGCGAACGTCGCCGGGTCGATGTTGGCGCGGTACCAGTTCAGCGACGCCGTCAACGCGCCCGGTCGCGCCAGGTCCGCGATCTGCGCCGCGACGTGCGGGTCCCGCGCGCTCCGGCCGGGGTGCGCCCACGCGCGCAGGAACGCCCAGTCGTCGGCGGGCAGGACCGCCTCGGCGACTCCGGGGAACTGGAACCAGAGCATGTACCAGGACAGCTGCTTCTGTTCCAGGCCCGCGCCCACGAACGCGCCGGCGTGCCCGACGGAGAACGCGGCGTAGCGGGTCACCCGCGGCGAGGACATCGTGACGGCCCACCCGAGGGAGGCGCCCCAGTCGTGCCCGGCCAGCGCGAACTCCGGGGCGCCGAGGGCATCGGCCAGGGCCAGGACGTCGGCCACGCCGCGGCGCAGGGCGTAGTGCTCGACCCCCTCGGGCCGGTCGCTGTCGCCGAACCCCCGCAGGTCGGGGGCGACGACCCGGTACCCGGCGGCGGCCAGCCCGCGGATCTGGTGCGCCCACATCGACCCGCGGTCCGGCCAGCCGTGCAGCAGGATCACGACCGGGCCGGACCCGCCGGTGTCGATCACGGACAGGGTGATGCCGGGCAGCTCCACCCGGATCGGCGCGAGCTCGCTCATGGCCCCTGACCGTAGTACCCGCGCAGCGGCGAGAATCACCCCGTGATCAGTCGCGGCACGGCCGAGCGGACCTCGGGCTCACGAGGGTTCGTCGCGGGGATCGGCCTGGTCGGCGGTGTCGTCGGCGGGTTGATCGGCGGCGGCAGCGGCGTGCTGTTCGTTCCCGCCCTGGACCGGTTCGCCTCGCTGTCGCGGATCCGCGTGCACGGCACGTCGACGATCGCGAACATCGGGGTCTGCGTGGCCGGCGCCGGGGCCTACGCCGTCGCCGGCGGCGCGCTCGACCTGCGGATCGGGGCCGGGCTGACGGTGGGCGGGATCCTCGGCGGCGTGATCGGGCCCCGGCTCCTGGCGCGGGCGTCCGAGATGCTGCTGCGGGTGCTGCTGGTCGCGATCCTGCTGCTCACGGCGGCCAAGTTCTTCGTCGACGCGCTCGGCCTCGGACTGCTCACCCACGCCGTCGTGCCGGCGGGACTGCTCGCGGACCTGCGGTTCGTGGTTCCCGCGACGATCGTCGCCGGGATCGTGATCGGGGCCTGGGCCGGCGCGATGGGGCTGGGCGGTGGCCTGCTCGCGGTCCCGGCGCTCGTACTGCTGTTCGGCGTC
The DNA here is from genome assembly GCA_966211265.1 of uncultured Pseudonocardia sp. GTDB lineage: Bacteria > Actinomycetota > Actinomycetes > Mycobacteriales > Pseudonocardiaceae > Pseudonocardia. The sequence continues at coordinate 8,956 of CBIHNM010000112.1, read as the reverse complement.
GAGCTGCATGTCGCCGCAGGGACGTCGTTGCTCATGTTCATCCCGAACTCGATCGTCGGCACCGTGGTCCACCTGCGCCAGGGCACCGCGTCGCCGCGGTGGGGATGGCTGCTCGGCCTCAGCGCCGCGCCCGGCGTCGTCGCCGGGGCACTGCTCGGCCTGGCCCTCGACACCGTGGTGCTGGGCATCGTGTTCGCCACGTTCGCGCTGGCGATGGCGGTCCGCGAGGTCGCGGCACCGATCCGCGGTCGCCACTGACGGCCCCCGATCCGACGCCACCGCCGCGGTGCCGTGCGCGGACGGGTCAGAACGCCGGCCAGGGGATCGCCGGGCCGTACCCGTTCGGTGCCGGGAAGCGGGGCTCGGCGATCAGCCGGTCCACCCGCGAGCGCAGGGCCGCGACCTCGCGCCGGGTCACGTGCTCGCCGATCTCGTCACCGAGGTCACCGGCGAGCCTGCGGCGCAGGGTCGTCAACGGCTCGATCAGGTCCGCGCCGAGCTCGTCGCCGATCCAGCCCCACAGCACCGTGCGCAGCTTGTCCTCGGTGTGCAGGGTCAGGCCGTGGTCCACGCCGTAGACCCTGCTGTCGCCGCCGAGAAGGACGTGCCCGCCCTTGCGGTCGGCGTTGTTCACCACGATGTCGAACAGGGCCATCCGGCGCAGCTGCGGGTCGTCGGCGTGGACCAGCACGATCGGCGCGCCCCCGCCGTCGCGGGCACGCAGCACCGGCAGCCAGCCCTCGGGGACCTCACGCGGCTCGCACAGCTCGACCAGCGACGCCGCGGCCAGGGTGAGCGTCTCGCCGTCGAGGTCGCCGTCGAGGTCGTCGGTCTCCGGGGCGCTGACCGCGGTGTCGTCACCGGCCGAGACCCAGGCCTGCACCATGCCGGGGCCGAACGGCCCGTCGCGCAGCAGCGTCGGCGGGACGACCCGCAGCCCGGAGGCCTCGGAGATCAGGTAGCTGGCGACCTCGCGCCCGGCCAGCGTGCCGTCGGGGAAGTCCCAGAGCGGGCGCTCGCCGCGGACCGGCTTGTAGACGCAGCGCATGTCCACGCCGTCGGCGCTGACGGTGCCGAACAGGGTGGCGTTGGAGGCGTCGACCAGACGCCCGGTGATCTCGATGCGGCCCTCCGCCAGCACCGTGTGCACGGCGGGGTCGCGCAGGTCGGGAACGCTCAACGCGCCGCAACCGGGCAGGACGCGGTCATTCGGCCTCGGTCACCGGGTTGCGCTCGTGGTAGCCGTTGAGGCGCACGCACACGTGACCTTCGGGGTCCAGCGGCTCGGCGCACAGCGGGCACGGCGCGCGACCGGCCGAGACGACCTTCTCCGCCCGGTCGGCGAACGCGCGCGCCGCCGAGGGCGACAGGAACACCCGCAGCGCGTCCGGGCCCTCGTCGGTGTCGTCGAGCACGACCGACTCGTCGATCTCGTCCTCGCTCACCGCGAGCAGCTCGACGACGATCGTGCTGGAGTCCGCGTCCCAGCCCAGGCCCATCGTGCCGACCCGGAACTCCTCCTCGAGCGGCACCGTCAGCGGGTCCGAGTCGGACTCGCCGGTCGAGGGCTCCGCGGCCACCTCGGAGCCGAAGCGTTTGCCCACCTCACCGAGCAGCGCCGTGATGCGTTCCGCCAGCACCGAGACCTGCTGCTTCTCCAGCAGCACGCTGATCGTCCGGGAACTCTCCATCGCCTGCAGGTAGAAGGAGCGGTCGCCGGGCTCGCCGACGGTCCCGGCCACGAAACGGTCGGGCTGGCGGAAGACGTGGATGACGCGTGACATGACCTCTCAAGGATAGGTCACCGCCGGTGCGGTGGCATCCCCGCGGTCGGGCGTGGGCCGGGGAGCAGCGGCGACACCGCCGATCGGGCCCGCCCGGCCACCCGGCGTTCACGCGTTCGTGGAGCCCCCGACGACCGCGTCCGAGGCCGACGGGGCGGCCGCCGCGCCGACGGCGTCCTCCCCCGCGGCGTCCTCCGCCCGGGGCTCGGCCGGGATCAGGCCGGCCACGTCACCGGACTGCTCGTTGACGCGGGCCACGAACGGGCGCAGCTCGGTGTAGAGCACGACGCTGACCGAGCACGTGTCGACCATGATCCGCTGGAAGTTGTCCAGGTGGGTGGCCAGCGCGTCGGCCAGGACGGCCTTGATGACGTCGCCGTGGCTGCACGCGACCCAGATCGCGTTCTCGCCGTGGTCGGCCGCGATCCGGCGCGCCTGGGCGCGGATCGCCGCGACGGCGCGGGCCTGCATCCCGGCCAGGCCCTCGCCGTCGGGGAACACCGCCGCCGACGGGTGGGCCTGCACGACCTTCCACAGCGGCTCCGCGACCAGTTCCTTGATCTCCTGACCGGTCCAGGCCCCGTAGTCGACCTCGGCCAGCCCGGGCTCGACCACCGGTTCGAGCTCCCGGGCGGCGGCCAGCGGCGCGACGGTCTGCCGGCAGCGGGTCATCGGCGAGGTGACGATCGCCGAGATCGGCAGCGCGGAGAGCCGGTCGACGACCTTGTCGGCCTGTGCGCGGCCCTGGTCGTCGAGCTCGACTCCGGGGGTGCGCCCGGCCAGGACGCCGGAGACGTTCGCCGTCGAGCGTCCGTGCCGGAGCAGGATCAGCGTGGTCACGGCCGCCGAGCCTACGTGCGGTGCGGTGCGGGCGCGCCCCGGGCGTCAGGTGGCGGGGACGGCACCGATCGACAGCGCGGCCAGCAAGGCGACGCCGAGTGCGATCCGGTAGGCCACGAACACGTAGACGGTGTTGTTCTCGACGAAGCGCAGCAGCCAGGCGATCACCGCGTAGCCGACGGCGAACGCGATGACCACCGCGACCACCATCTGCACCGGGCTCGGCCCGTCGCCCGCGGCGATGTCGGGGAGCTGGAAGATCCCGGCGCCGAACACCGACGGGATGGCCAGCAGGAACGAGTAGCGCACGATCGCCGGCCGGGTCAGCCCCAGGGCCAGGCCCGCGGTGATCGTCCCGCCGGAGCGCGAGACGCCCGGGATCAGCGCCATCGCCTGGGCCAGGCCCAGCAGGATGCCGTCCTTGAGCGTGATGTCGTGGGCCTCGCGCTCCTGGCGGCCGTAGCGCTCGGCCAGGCCCAGCAGCAGGCCGAACCCGATCAGCGTCGCCGCGACCAGCCACAGGTTCCGTGCGACCGTCTCGATCTGGTCCTTGAACAGCACCCCCAGCACCGCGATCGGCACCGAGCCGATGATCACCAGCCAGGCCATCCGGTAGTCGGGGTCGTCGCGGGCGGCCCGGTCGGTCAGGCCCCTGACCCAGGCGAGGACGAGCCGTCCGATGTCGCGCGCGAAGTAGACGATGACCGCGGCCTCGGTGCCGATCTGGGAGACGGCGGTGAACGCCGCTCCCGGGTCGTTGCCGAAGAACGCGCCGGAGGCGATCCGCAGGTGCGCCGACGACGAGATCGGCAGGAACTCGGTCAGCCCCTGCAGCAGCCCGAGGACGATCACCTCGAGCCAGCTCATGGGCGGTTCCGGGCGTGGCGGTCGTGCGGGCGGTCGATCACGGTCGGTCACGCTACCGGTGGCGGATGCGCGTTCCGTTACCGCTCCGGTCGGCGTGTATGCCCGGTCCGTCCACCGCCGGTCGGCACCTCGCCGCCGCCCCGACGGCGCGTCCTCCGGGCACCGACGGTGCGGACGTGCCTAGTCTCGCGCCGTGCAACGCAGACCGGTCGGCGCCAGCGGACTCCAGGTGTCCCGTATCGGCCTCGGCACCATGACCTGGGGCGACACCACCGACCTCGACGCGGCGGGCGAGCAGTTGCGCGCGTTCGTCGAGGAGGGCGGCACGCTCGTCGAGACCTCCGACGAGTACGGCGGCGGCGTCGCGCAGCAGGTACTCGGCGGCCTGCTCGGCGACGTGGTGTGCCGTGACGACCTGGTGCTGGCCGGGCGCGGCTCCCCGCCGCCGGGCCCGCTCGGCGAGCACGCGTCCCGGGCCACGCTGCTGAACTGCCTCGACGCCACGCTGCGCCGCCTGGGCGCCGACCACCTGGACCTGTGGCAGGTCCCCGGCTGGGACACCCGGGTGCCGCTGGAGGAGACGCTGTCCGCGGTCCAGATCGCCGTCTACTCCGGACGGGTCCGCTACGCCGGGCTGGTCGCGCCGCGGGGCTGGCAGCTGGCCACCGTCGTCGAGCGGTCGGCACCGCTGGGCAACGTCGCCCGGCCGGTCTCGGCCCAGGTCGAGTACTCGCTGCTGGCGCGGCGCCCGGAGATCGAGCTGCTGCCCGCCGCCGAGCACCACGGGCTGGGGGTGATCGCGTGGGCCCCGCTCGGGCGCGGGGTCCTGACCGGCAAGTACACCGACGGCACCCCGGCCGACTCGCGGGCCGCGTCGGCGGTGCTGGCCGGCTACGTGGAGGCCCGCCGCACCGAGCGGTCGGCCCGGATCGTGTCGGCCGTGCTCACCGCCGCCGACGGCCTCGGGACCTCCCCGCTGTCGGTCGCGCTGGCCTGGGTGCGCGACCGCCCGGGGGTGGCCGCGGCCGTCGTCGGCGCCCGGGACGCCGCCCAGCTGCGGGCCTCGACGGCCGCCGAGCGGCTGATGCTCCCGGCCGAGATCCGCACCGCCCTCGACGACGTCAGCGAGGTCCTCTGACGAGGCCGTGGTCCCCGCCCTCGCCGACCGCCGGGCCGTCCACGCCACCGCTCGGCACCGTCGGGACCCGCAGAACCTGGCCGCGGGGTCGGTCCCGCACCTATGGTGGACGCCGACACCCGGCGTTCACCCCGGTGCCACCGGGACGACCCGTACGACCAGGAGGCGGCGTGAGCACGACGGACCCGGAGGACGCCGGCGAGGGGAATCCCCGGGCCGGGAGGCGGGACGGCGAGGGCTGGACCGACGACCGGTGGGAGTATCGCCCGGTGCGGATCGACGGGGACGTCTCCCGTCTCACCGCGGCCGTGCGCCTGGCCATCCAGGCGGAGTTCTCCGGCTGGGAGCTCTCCCGGGTCCGGCTCTACCCCGGCAACGTGCGCAAGGTCGTCCTGCGGCGCAGGCGCACGCACCCGCTGCAGCCCGAGCTCACCTTCTAGGCGCCGGTCAGCCGCCGTAGGGCACCGTGAGGATCTCCATCACGTGCCCGGAGGGGTCGTCGAAGTAGACCCCGCGCCCGCCGTCGTGGGTGTTGATCTCGTTCTCGCCCTGGTGCCCGGGCCCGGCCCAGTAGGTCTGGCCGCGGGCGACGATCCGCGCGAACGCGGCGTCGAACTCGGCGTCGGTGACCAGGAACGCGTAGTGCTGGCTCGCGACGTCGCCGCCGAACTGCGCGTAGTCCAGCGTGACGCCGTTGGACGTCCCGACCGCCAGGAACGGCCCGAACTCGACCGGCGCCTGCAGGTCGAGGATCTCGGCCAGGTAGGCCGCGCCGGCCCGCTTGTCGTGGGAGTGGACGATGGTGTGGTTCAGCTCTGGCATGCCCCCGAGGATGCGAGCTGAACCGCACTCGAGGTCAAGGGCTTCTAGTGGTCCGCCCAGGTGACCTCGGGCGGCGTCGCGGCCCCCTTGGGCCCCGGCACCCCGCGGAAGCCGTAGGGCGCCGGCTCCCGGCCGGGCTGGACGAACCAGCACTCCCCCGGCTCGCCGCGCTCGATGATCGCGGACACGGCGGCGGCCACGTCGTCCGCGGTGAGCAGCGGGAACTCCCCGAACTGCGGCTTCGCGGCCGCGATCAGCGGGGTGTCGGCGAACCCGGGGCACACGGCGTTGACCCGGATCCCCTCCGGCGCCAGCGTCGGCGCGGCGGAGCGCACGTAGCCGACGACGGCGTGCTTGGTCGCGGTGTAGAGCGCGTCACCGGGCATCGCGACCAGCCCGGCCAGCGACGCCGTCGCCACCACGTGCCCGCCGCCGGCCCTGCGCAGCGCCGGCACGGCCGCGTTCAGCCCGAACACGACGTGGTCGACGTTCACGCCCATGATCCGCCGGTAGCCCTCGACGTCGAGATCGGTGATGCCGGACTGGCCGGAGGTGATCCCGGCGTTGAGCAGCACCACGTCCAACCGGCCGAACCGCTCCTCGGTCGCGGCCACCGCGGCCGGCATCGCCGCCGGGTCGGTGACGTCACCGGGCAGCGCCAGCCCGTCGTGCCGCCGGGCGACCGCCGCCGCGCCGTCGGCGTCCCGGTCGGCGACCGCCACCCGCGCACCCGCCGCCACCAGCCGCGCCACGGCCGCGGCCCCGATCCCCGACGCGCCGCCGGTGACCAGCGCGACCTTCCCCGAAAGATCCATCCCTCCACCTTGTCATCCGCCGCCGCCCTCGCCCAGACGCCGGGCCGGATCCGGGTGTCTCAGGAGCTGCGCAGGAACCGGTCCAGGACCCGCGTGCCGAACGTCAGCGAGCTGACCGGAACCCGCTCGTCGATGCCGTGGAACAGGCTGGAGAAGTCCAGGTCCGGGGGCAGGCGCAGCGGGGCGAAGCCGTAGCAGTTCATGCCCAGGCTCGCGAAGGACTTCGCGTCGGTGCCGCCGGAGAGCATGTACGGGACGATCTCCGCGGTCGGGTCCTCGGTGCGCAGCGCGGCCTGCATCGCCTCGGTCAGGTCGCCCTCGAACGGGGTCTCCACCGCGGGCAGGTCCATCACCCACTCGCGGGTGACGTCCGGCCCGAGCAGCTCGTCGACCTCGCGCAGGAACGCCTCCCGGCGCCCGGGCAGCACCCGGCAGTCCACGACGGCCTCGGCCGTCGAGGGGATGACGTTGGCCTTGTAGCCGGCCGAGAGCATCGTCGGGTTCGCGGTGTCGCGGACCGTGGCGCCGACCATCCGGGCGATCGGGCCGAGCTTGGCCAGCGCGCCCTCCAGGTCGTCGGCCGGGAAGTCCTGGCCGGTCAGCTCGCGCATCCGCTCCACGAACGCGGCCACCGTGTCCGTCACGACCAGCGGGAACGTGTGCCCGCCCAGCCGGGCGACCGCCTCCGCGACGCGGGTGACGGCGTTCTCCTCGTGCAGGAACGAGCCGTGCCCGGGCTTGCCGCGCGAGCGCAGCCGCATCCAGGCCATCCCCTTCTCCGCCGACTCGATCAGGTAGACGCGCCGGTCCTCGCCGTAGGTCAGGGAGAACCCGCCGACCTCGCCGACCGCCTCCGTGCACCCCTCGAACAGGTCGGGCCGGTTCTCCACGAGCCACTTCGCCCCGTACGCGCCGCCGGCCTCCTCGTCGGCGACGAAGGCGAACACGATGTCGCGCGGGGGCACCACGCCCTCGCGCTTGAAGCGGCGGGCGACCGCCAGCATCATCGCGTCCATGTCCTTCATGTCGATCGCGCCGCGGCCCCACACGTAGCCGTCCTGCACGGCCCCGGAGAACGGGTGCACCGACCACTCCGAGGGCTCGGCCGGGACGACGTCGAGGTGCCCGTGCAGCAGCAGCGCCCCGCGCGAGCGGTCCGCGCCCTCCAGCCGGGCGAACACGTTGCACCGCCGGGGCGCCCCGGACTCCAGGACCTCGACCTCGTAGCCGACCTCGCGCAGCTTGCCGGCCACGTACTCCGCCGCCTCGGCCTCGCCGGCCAGGGTGTCCGGATCGGCGGTGTTGGAGGTGTCGATCCTGATCAGTTCGGAGCAGAGATCGACGACCTCGGCCTCGGCGCTGCTGGGGTCGTCCTGGGTGGCCGTCATGCCGGTCTTCCTACCACCGGGGTGGGTTGTCAACCCCTCGGCAGGGCTCCGGTACGCTCTGATCCACGGCGAGAACACGATGCGCCGTGCGAGTCCGAGTGGCGGAATGGCAGACGCGCTAGCTTGAGGTGCTAGTGCCCTTCAACGGGCGTGGGGGTTCAAGTCCCCCCTCGGACACCATCACTGACGACAGGGTTCTCCCTGCGGCGACACCCCCGCGGAACCGCCCCCGTTGTGCGTAGGGCGTGACACGGTTAACGTCGAGGACGGTCGCGACAGCGGCCGACCGAGGACGCGTTCAGCCTGCAGCCGTCCGGCACCGAAGCCCCCACGGGGCTCGCGACGACCGGGAGCTGTCCATGCAGATCTCGACTTCATCGGGTCACCGGCCGGTGGCGGGGCGCACCCCGCGCCGTCCCGGGGGCGATCCGCGATGACCGTCACACCGCGTCCGGGGACGACCGGACGGGTGTCGTCGCCGGAGCGCCGGGACGGCCGCAACGCCTACGACGACCTGGTGCCCGAGCTGGAACGTCTCGCCGCGACCGCACCGGACGACCCGCAGCGTGTCCCGCTCCGGGACCGGCTGGTCGAGGAGTTCCTGCCCCTGGTGCGCAACATGGCCGGGCGCTACAGCACGGCCGGCCACCCGAGGGACGACATCGAGCAGGTCGGCGTGATCGGCCTGATCCGGGCGCTGGACCGCTACGACCCCGGGGCGGCGACCGGCGGCCCGCTCGCGTACGTGGTGCCCTGTGTGCGTGGCGAGATCCTGCGCTACATCCGGGACTACACCTGGGCGATGCGGGTCCCGCGGCACTACAAGGAGCTCAGCGTCGCGGTCAACAGGGCGAGCGGCGCCCTGGTGCAGAGGCTGGGGCGGGCGGCCCGGCCGAGCGAGATCGCGCAGGAGGTCGGCGTGCCGGTCGAGCAGGTCGTCGACACGCTGGTGGCGATGGACTCGCAGCGGGCGACCTCGCTCGACGCCCCCGGCCCCGACGACGGCCCGGCGCTCGGCGAGCGGATCCCCGAGCAGGACGACGCCCTCGACATCGTCGAGGACCGGGGCGACCTGCGCCGCCTGATCGGCGAGCTGCCCGAGCGGGAGCGCACGGTCCTGCTGCTGCGCTTCTACGGGGAGAAGACCCAGTCCCAGATCGGGGAGGAGGTCGGGGTGTCGCAGATGCACGTCTCGCGCCTGCTCAGCCGAACCCTGGCCCACCTGCGCGAGCAGCTGCTCGACGAGGACGGCGCCGACCCGGACCTCACCGGCGGTCCGGCCCTCCGGTAGGTGCGGGGCGG